>JAFGBI010000228.1 GCA_016933275.1 Polyangiaceae bacterium
CAGCGCTGCCTCTGGTGAGGTCTGCTGCCGGTTCGGTGCTCTAGGTCATTGATTTGACGCAGCAATCAACCTGATTGCTGCTCTAGGTGGGGGCGGACAAGGTCGAGCACCAGGGCAGCGACGGACTCGATGCAGAGAGCGTCGGTGTCGACGACGTCGTTCGCGAGCTCGGAGTAGAGTGGGGCGCGACGGGCAAGGACCTCGACGACCTCGTCGGTGAAGCTCTTGCCGGCGGTCAGGGCGGGGCGCTGGTTGTCGGCGGCGATGCGTTGCACGATGGTCGCGGGAGTCGCCCGGAGCCACACGACGCGGCCGGAGGCGCGCAGCGGCGCGAAGTTCTCTCGTCGCTCGACCACCCCTCCCCCGCAGTCGAGGACGATGCCATGGCGGGCCGAGAGCTCCGCCACCAGCGCCACCTCGCGGTCACGAAAGCCCGACCATCCCTCCCTTGATACAAGCTCGGGGATCGGACTGCCAGCGCGACGCACGAGTTCGGCATCCAGGCTGATGACGGGACGCACGAGCGCCTCGCCGATGATCCCTGCCACGGCGCTCTTCCCGGTGCCCCGATAGCCGACCAGAACGACGTTCACAGGTTCGCCTCCAGAACCTGCCGCATCACCTCCACGGGCGCGGGCTCCCCGGTGAAGAGCTCGAACTGCACGACCGCCTGCCCCAGGAACATCTCGAGTCCCTCGACCACGGTCGCTCCCGTGGCGGCAGCGTCCTTGAGGAGCTGAGTGCGACGAGGGTTATAGACCGCGTCGAGGACCGAAAGGTTTCGCCTGAGATACCGCGCCGGCACGGGACTCGCGTCCGTCTTCGGGTGCATCCCGACAGGCGTGCAGTTGAGGAGGAGCTCCGCGCCGGCCAGGGCCGCCCCTAGCGTCGCCTCGTCGAACGCAAGACCCTCAACGGGCGCTCGGCCGCGCGCGGTGAGGTCGGACACCAGGATCGCGAGCTCCTCGGGGACGACCCCGAGCACCGAGAGCTTCGCGGGGGGAGCCTCGAGCGCGAGCGTCATCGCGATCGCGCGCGCCGCGCCCCCGGAGCCGAGCACCACCACGCGATGCCCCGCCGGATCGACCCCCGCCGCCCTGAGCGCCCCGAGGGCCCCGAGCCCGTCGGAGTTGTGGCCGCGAAGCCGCCCCTTGGTGTTGACGACGGTGTTGATACACCCGATCCCACGGGCCGTCGGATCGACCTCATCGACGCACGCCATCGCCGCCACCTTGTGCGGGATGGTCACCGAGAGCCCGCGGTACCCGAGCGCTCGCGCCCCGGCGATGGCTGCCGGCAGGTCCTCGGGCCGCACATCGTGCGCGACATACGCGAAGGGGAGGCCCCGTGCCGCGAACGCCACGTTGTGAAGGACGGGCGAGAGCGAATGACCCACGGGATGCCCGAGGATCCCACAGACCCGGGTCTGGGCGGTGATGGTCGTCATGGTGAGGAGAGCCCTTGCTGGCGAGGGTTATCCGGAGTCGGGCAAGGTGGTGTCAACCCGAGACGTGACGGCGGCGGTGGCGGCCAGGGGATTCCGGTGGAGTCAGAGCCGAAGGGTGAGGCGGACAGGACTGGGACATGGCTCCCCAAGCCACGAGCCGTCCGCGCTCACTCCGGGGCGCGACCCGAGGGCACCGATGGAACGTGGGGCGCGCGGGCCGTCCTCTCGAAACGGATACGGGCAGCGCTGGCCGCCGCGCGGATTGGGGATTGGCGCGCACCGCGACCTGACGGGACCCCACGCAGGAGAGGACGAACCGGACCTCTTCTGTTAAAAGCCCGCGCGATGCAGCTCATCGAAACCCGGGGGGCCCTGACCGCGATGGCCGAGAGGCTGGCGACCGCCGAGCGTTGCTACATCGACACCGAGTTCGAATCCACGCGGGGCGGCGCGGAGCTCTGCCTGGTCCAGATCGGGACGGGAACCGAGGTGTTCATCGTCGATACGCTCCGCCTCCGCGACCTCAGCCCGCTCGCGGCGGCCCTCGGCAGTCCCGAGACGCAGTGGGTGGTCCACGCCGGAGGGCAGGACATCCCTCTCCTCCTCGGCGCGCTCGGGCTAGAGCGATCGCCGACGCTCTTCGACACGCAGATCGCGTGGGCCCTCGTCAGTGCCGAGCCGAGCGTAGCCCTCGGCTACCTCGTCTATCGGCTCCTCGGGGTACGGACGGGCAAGGCGCACCAGGCCGATGATTGGAAGCGACGACCGCTGCCCCCAAGCCAGCTCGCCTACGCAGCCGCGGACATCGAGCACCTGCCTGCCCTCCATGCCGAGCTCGCTCGCCGAGCGGAAGCGCTCGGCCGGCTCCCCATCGTGGCCCTCGCGTCCGCAGAGCAGTGGACGGCAGCGCCCGAGTCACCGCCTCCGCTGTCGCTCGCCAGTTTCCGCCATGCGTGGCAGCTCGACGCCCCGGCGCAGGCGGGACTCCGGGCGCTCGTCGCCTGGCACAACGGGCTCTCGAGGACCGCCCGAGAGCAGTGTCCCGAACCGAAGACCCTGTTCGCCGTCGCGAGCCGGATGCCGGCGTCCACCGCGGAGCTGGGCCACATCAAGGGCGTGTCGCGCTCCTTCCTGGAGCGACGCGGAGCCACGCTCGTCGAGCTTCTGAGCGCGGCCCGCGCCGCGACCACCGCCGCGGACTTCGTCCCCATCGAGCCAGAGCCCTATGCTACCTTCGAGGAGCTCACGGTGGATGCCTGGGTGGGCTTGGTACGCGCAGAAGCCTGCGCGAGAGCCCTGGTGGCGCCGGATCTGGCGTTCCCCACGCGCCTCGCCCGGCGCGCCGGCACCGCCGTGCGCGCCGCCGACGACGCCCTGGCCATCCTCGAACCGCTGTCCGGCTGGCGACGCGAGCTGCTCGAAGCTGCGCTGCGCGAGGCCATCGACCTCCGCCCGCTACCCTTGGCCGAGGATCGTCATCGGATCGCGTGCGTCGACGCCGCGTCGAGCACGTAGCGAGCGCCGTCCCAGCGGCCGCGGGTGACCTGGGCGCTCGTCGCGTCAACATCGAACACCCAGAGCCCCTCGCGACCCGCATAGGTCGTGCTGCCCGCGTTGAAGATGGGGATCGGGAGCTCGGGGAGCTCGAGCTCGAACGCATGGTGGATGTGCCCATGGAGGATCGCCCCGCGCTCGATGGCTCGGCACGCCGCGAGGAAGTCGTCCGCGTTCTCCAGACCGTGGAGGTGCGTGTCGCGGGTACCGTCCGCGCGCCGGGGCGCGTAGTGGGTGAGCACGAACACGAAGCGCCCAATCACCCGCGGATCGGCCAAGATCCGCCGGAAGGCGACGAGCTCGCCGTCCGCGATCCGTCCGCTCGACCGCCAGGGCTGGGGGTTCGCGCGCGCGCTCGCCACGGCGACCACAGCGACGTCGTCGCCAACGAGGCGGACGAGGGGGAAGGCTCCGGAACCCCGATACTCCGGGAGATCGCTCGCCAGCGTGTCCGCGAAGGTGCGCTCGAACCGCCGCTCGCGCACGGCGTCGGGCAGGTACAGGTCGTGATTGCCCGGCACGTGCACGAAGCCGCGCGGAGCCGAGAGGAGCGGCTCGACCGCGGCGCGGGCGAGGGCGTACTCAACCTCGGTGCCGAGGGTCGTGTAGTCACCCGTCGAGAGCACGAGCTCGATCCCCTCGGAGCGCACGAACTCGGCGAGGCACGCGAGCTTCTCCACCGCCCCCACGAACTTGCGGTTCCGTCGGAGCGCGGCGTTCGCGGCCCCGAGCACCCGCTTGCCGAGCCAATCGCGCAACGGGACCCGCGACAATGGAGCCACCACGTGAACGTCAGTGAAGTGGAGAACGCGAACCATGGAGCCCACAGAATAGCCGCTCGGCAGACGGACGCCACACGCCTATTCGCCTGGGTCGCGGCGCTGCTCCGCCCAGTTCCCCGCGAAGATCTCGAAGCGCAAGAGTCGACCGTCGAGCGCACCGTTCACGAGTGGTCGCTTGGTCTGGGGGCGGAGGCCGATGTGGCCAGCCAGCTTCGGATCCCCGACGTAGACGAAGGCGCTGGCGCCCGGGGCGCGCCGCTTGAGGAAATCACCGAAATCTCGGTAGATCTCCGGGATCTCCCGAGCGTCACCGAGCCGGATCCCATACGGGGGGTTCGCGAGCACCACCTGGCCCGCGAGCCCGTCGAGACTGCGGAAGTCCGCCGCTTTCAGCAGAACCCTCGCGCCACTCGGGAGGCGATCGAGGTTCTGGCGCGCGGCAGCGACGGCAGTGGGGTCGATATCGCTCCCCGCGAGGAGCCCCGGCTCGACTTGGCGGATGGCCTGGTCCGCCGCGGTGCGAACGGCGCGCCAGGTCTCGCCGTCGAAATCCGGGAGCCGCTCGAAGCCGAAGCGCTCGCGGAGATAGCCCGCGGGCACGCGGGCGTGCTTCATGAGCGCTTCGGCGAGGAGCGTACCGGAACCGCAGAACGGATCGTAGAGGGGCTGGTCGCCGTCCCAGCCGCTCTCGCGCACGACCGCGGCCGCGAGCGTCTCCTGCATGGGAGCCTCGACGGAGCGTTGGCGGTACCCACGACGATGGAGCGCGCCCCCCGACGCGTCGAGGCTCAGCGTCACCTCGTCCCCTGCCACGTGTAGGTGAAACCCCACCGTGGGTCTTTGGCGCTCCACCGTCGGTCGCCGCCCCACCCTATCACGGAAGCGATCGACGATGGCATCCTTGACCCGCAGCGCCGCGTACTGGGAGTGCGTCAGGTAGCGCCCCGAGACGTCGGCGTGGACGCTGAACGTCTCGTCCTGGTCGAAGAAATCCTCGAACGGCACCTCGCGGGTCCAGCGGTACAGGGCCTCGGGGCTCCGGCAGCGAAAGCGGAGGAGCGGGGCCAACACCCGGCCAAGGAGCCGCGAACCGTACACGATTTGGTACAGCGAACGGCGATCCGCCTCGAAGAGGACGCCCCGGTGGACGGGTTCGGCCCTGGCCGCGCCGAGCGAGAGAAGCTCCGCGGCTCCATCGCGCTCGAGCCCCCCCGTCACCTGGGCGAAGTAGCGAGCGTGTCGGACATAGTCGTACATCGGGCACCCAGCATAGCGTGCCCCTCTCTGGCCCCCTACACGGCGACTTCCGTGAACCGCGCGAGGACCCCGGAGCCGCGAGCAGCCCGTTCTCTGCGAGCTGTTTCGGACAGGGGTTGATCCACCCCCTCCGCGATCGTCGCGTCCTGAACGAACGGCAGCTCCGCCCGCGGATCCTCGCCGAAGCGCAGGGCGATGGCAGTGCGAGGCGCCGGGGTCAGGGTGGTGAGGGACCCCACGAGCGCCATGAGCTCGTGGCGGGTGGACTCCGCCGCAGAATTCGCCACCGAAAACCAGAGGGTCCCCGGCGCATCGCTCGTTTCGTTGAGGTAGCGGAGGAGCACGCGGGCGGTTCGCGCGCGGCTCTCGGCGTAGGCCATAGCAAACCTCGAGGACGCCGTCGGCTCCTCACCAACAGCGATGACCGCGGCTTCGATGGGTCTTCCCTCCGCCACGAGCCGGGCGACGCGTGCCTGGACCCGGCGCGCCAGCAGCATCGGGTGCTCCAGCTCGTCCTGGGCGATGACCACGGTGTTCGGGGCGAACCGCCGACAGGCCGTCAGGCAGGATGGCCATGCCGACCCCCGCTCGAGCACCACCACGGTCGTCCGTTCCTTGCTCATTCAGACCCGCCCAATCGCTGACACCGATACCTCGTGTTGTCCGCCGCCAACCGCAACCCCCTCGGGTCCGTTGCGGCGGCGGAGGTGGAACACATCACGCGCGGGGGCCATTCCCATCGAACCCTGAAAACTCGCTAGCCAACACCTCATCCTGGCCGGCGCGACCGTCGGGCGGGCCGGAAAACAGCCACCCTCGTCAGGTTCAGTGCGTGAGCGCTTGGCGCCCGGTGAAGAGCTCGACGCCCGCCGGTTCCGAACTCCGACGCAAAGCCAAGACCTGATGTGACTCGACGCTCGCAGCGAGCACCGATGAGGTCGCGGTGAGGATCCACTGCACCCTGGGCAGGGCCTGCGGGAGGGCCGACGCCAGCCGCGATAGGCTCGTCGAATCCTGGTGGAGGTCGACCTCGTCGATGGTCACGACCCCCTCGGCCTCCCGAGGGTCCCGGGCCGGGTAGGCCGCCCAGAGCGCACGCACGGGCAGCGCAACGAAGGCCACCAGGTGGCGCACGCAGGTCGGCAGGCCATCGAAGGGCACGGTGGACCCTTCTCCGGTCACGAAAAATGGCTCGAGGGTCAGGGGGTCGACGCCGCCATAGTGGACCATGACCGTGGCGAGGACCGCCTCGACCGCCTCGTCCATCGCGCGGGCGAGGAGCTGAAAACGCCGGTGGAGCGGTCGCCCGTCGGCGAGAGCCCCGGCAAGGGCAGCATAGACCAACGCCTGCTTGGTCTCCCGTGCGAGATCCGCTCGCGTCGCATCGTCCGTGGTGGCGGAGCTCCTGACGTCGTAGCGGGCGAGGGTCCGGCCCGGAGCGGACAGGACGAGCGGCTGGCGCGAGAACCACCGGGCGGCACCGATGCTCACGAACACGTACCCCCCCTCGTGGGCGAGACGCTCGAAGAGGGCCTGCTCCCGCCGTCGCAGGAGCTCGGCGTCGTCATCCTCGAACACGCGCGCGGTCGGCGTGGCGACGTGCAGCGGGTGCGGACGCTCGGGATCATCCTGACCCAAGCGATAGCTGGCGATGACCACGCCTCGCCCGGCCTCCCCCGTTGGTCCCGGTAGCCCGGCCACGGCGTGCCCGGGCCGCGTCGCGGCGAGCGCCGCCAGAACCGTCGTCTTGCCAACCCCACCCACGCCCTGGATCACCGTGAGCAGGCGGGGATCGCCGTCATCGTCCGCGAAGGGCAGGACGAGATCGTCGAACGGGCCGACACCGACGAGTCGCAGGCCGACCAGGTGCATGGCTGCGCGAGTCTAACGCGCCCGCTTCGCCGACGCACCGCGGCCTGGCGGACCACCCCGGATCCCCGCTCGGACCGGACCGCCGGCTTTACTCACCCCGGGATTGGGCGCAAGAATGCGCGCTCATGAGGCTTCGGGCGGAGATCACCATCCAGCATGAGCCACGATCCATCTGGGAGATCCTCGTCGATGTCGGCCACTACCGCGAATGGAATCCGTTCCTTTGCGAGGTGCGCGGCGAGGTCCGAGTTGGCGGGATGCTCGAGCTTTCCCTCGGGGGGAGCGACGGCTACGATTCTCGAGAGCGGGCGGTCGTGACCCGGGTGGAGGCCGAACGCGAGCTCCGCTTCCTGACCGTCTGGCTCCGCGCAGGCCTCATCGACACGGACCACCGGATCGAGCTCGTGGGTGGATCCGAGGGGACACGGGTGGTCGCGACCACCGACGTGACCGGCTGGCTCCAGAACTACACCTCCTCGCGACGACTCACGACCATCGCCCGGGGATGGGTCGGCATGAACGAGGCGCTGAAGCGACGGCTCGAGCGGAAGCGGTGACTCAAGGTGCCGCGGGCTCGACGGTCAACGCGCAGAGCTCGGCCTCGGTCTCGGACAGCAGCCACCCACCGATGGGGACCAGGTAGACCTCCTCGTAGTCCGCCTCGACCGCATCGCGGACATACTGGCGGAGCTCCCAACGCTCCGACGTGAGCGCAGCATCTTGGTCGATGGTGGGCACGACGTTCGAGATGAGTTCGTCGAGGGTGGGCGGCGGCGAGCGTGACCACAGGTACATGCGGCCGATCTGGCGCGCCTTGTCCCCCGAACGGAGCAGGCTCACCAATCGCTCGCGCAAGCGACGTCGCGAACGGCTCTCCGCGTGGGCCAGCTGGGCGAGTCCCTCACCGAGCAGGTAGACCAGCGGGCTCCCGGCCACCGTCACCATCGTCGCGACGCCCAGGAGGCGCCGTCGACCCATCCGGACCGTCATTTCACGACCTCGCGGAGGTGATCGGCCAGCCGCAACGCCAGCGCGATGATGGTGAGCGTCGGGTTGCTGAACCCGCTGGTGGGGAACACGGAGCTCCCCGCCACGTAGAAGTTCTCGATGCCGTGCACGCGAAGATCTCGGTCCACCACCGAATCCCGGGGATCCCCCCCCATCCGCGTGGTTCCCATGTGGTGGTGACCACCGATCACGTCCGGCCACCGCGCGGGACAGGGGGGATCGTTGGCGTGGAGGAAGCTGTAGACCCGTCCGAGACGACTCTTGCCGATCGCGGCGGCGAGCAGCTCCATGGATCGCCGCACATGCCCGCCGGTCTGGGGGGCGAGACGCCAATCCAGGATCAAGCGACGCATCCCGATGCGATCCCGGCGCGGGCCCAAATAGACGCGGGACGTGGGCTCGGGGATCTGTTCGAGCCGCCCGAAGATCTGGTACGAGGCGCGAGCGCGCGTGCGTTGCAGATCGCGCATCAGCGACTCGACCCCGATCCGCAGATCCCGACCCACGGTCGGGGATTCGATGCGTGCCTCGAGCGTAGCGCTGAACCCGGAGAGCCGCTCCTCACGCAACCGTTCTTCGGGGATCATCAGGGCGCAACGGATGGCGGGGGGGGATCCCGCGCGGCAATTGTGAACGCCTCGGTAGAAGTTGAAGTCCTCGGGTGAGGCGGAGGTGAGGAGCACGCCAAGGTTGGCATGGGGGTGCTCGAGGAAGTATCGGCCGACCACGTCGTTCCGATTGCCGAGACCGCCCGGGTGTCCGTCCGTGCTCGCCAGGAGCAGACGCGCGTTCTCCATCGCACCCAGCGCGAGCACGAACACCTGCGGCCTGACGGTGAGGCGCTTCTTGTCGAGCGTGACAGCGCGCACGGCGGCTACCCGGGAACCGTTCGAAGTGGTTTCGATGTTGACGACGTTCGCGTAGAGGAAGGTGTCGATGTCCACCGCGCGCTCGAGATCGTCACGGTAGCGACCGCCGAACCGGGTGGGCGGGCTGAACTGCCAGAGTGCCGTGGCGGCCAGCGCCGGATCGAGCGGGAGCAGCGGTTGCCGTTCCCGCGCGGCCCAGCTCTGGGGCGCGTAGTCGTAGGGACCAAGCTCGGCGATGGCCTGGGCCCGCGCATAGTACGGATCGAGCTCCGCCCTGGTCAGCGGCCACCCGCTGTGGGGTATCCCGGGGCGGTGCTCGAAGTCGATGGTGTCGAGCGGCCTACACCAGCCCGTCCAGTGGTTCGTCGTCCCGCCGAGGTAGCGAAGCCGCGTGAGATGGAGGTGGTAGTAGGGGATCCCGACGCTCTTGCCTTCGTAGAGCGACTGAGTGTCGGCCTCCAGTTGGTATCCCCCCGCCTCGAGCAGAACGACCGAGAACCCGGACCCACGAAGGGCCCGCGCCAACGTGATCCCCGCCGCGCCCGCACCGGCGATGCACACGGTCGGTGTGAGCTCGGTATCGTTGGGGAGGTCACGAGCATCGAGGAGCAAGGGAGGATCCTCTGCGATGGCCGGACGGCCAGGAGGAACCGCACCTCGAATGCCGTCCCTCTCGCCACCGGTGGGTGATGGGAGCGCGGGACCAGGGATCATACGCGATGCTTCGGACTCCCCCCAAGCCCGACTCGACCAGACGGCCGCAAAAAACCAACGTTGGTCCGAGGGGGCGGAGGCTTCGGCAGGAAAGACCGGGAATCGCCACCCTCAGGGGGCGAGCCGGGATCCGGAGCTGGCCATCGGGACAAGGGTCGTCGCTCGGCTGCCAGTGGCGGCGGCCGGGCACCGGTGGCAGCGCCTTCGATGGGTCTGACTCCGCCGAGTCAGGGAGACTTCGGGGGATTGCGCGTACGTGCCGCCAGGATGGCGGCATCGAGCAGGCTCGGATCGCCACGGAGGCAGGAGTAGCAGTCGTCTCGTTTGGCCGGCCCGCAGCCAGTCTTGTTCGCGAGCAGGGAGAGGGGCCTGGTCGAGCGTGCATCAGCGTGCTCCACCGCGCGAACCAGGAGGTCGCGAACCTGGACGCAATCCTCGGTCCGCCTGAGATCGAGAGCGATGGCCAGAGCCGGCGTCGCGCGCGACCGGACCTTTTGGTTGAAGAGCAGCATCTCCGCGAGCTCGGTCGCGTCGGTGCGGTTCGCCGTGCTGGTCCAGACGCGGAAGAGCAGGTCCGGTCCCACGGAGCCGGGCAAACCAACGGCGAGCGCGAGCGTTCGGGTCGCCGTCCGTGGATCATCGAGCAATGCCCGAAGCTCGTGGCGGACGTCCGGGGCGTCGAGCGCAGCAGGATCGGCTCGTAGCCGCTTCGCGAGGGCATCCACCCGCGCCCGCGCTGCAGCGTCACGACCCTCGATGATCGCGACGGCCTCGGCGACGGAGCGCACTGCCTCGTCGCGCTCGCCGAGCGTACGGAGCGCCTCTGGATCACCGGCGGTCGCGCGGTCCACGAGCGATGACCGGCGCGGCGACGACGGGACCGCGGAGACGACAACCGCTACGCGCTCACTGGGGAGCGAACGTGGGGACGGACTTCGCAACGGTCGGGTGACGATGACGCCGAGGATGGTGCAGAAGATCCCCAGCAGCACCCCCGCCCCGATGACCAGTCCGAGGACGGGCACGGTAACGGTGACGCGGGCCGGCCGTGGCAGCTCGAGGTCGGGGCTCCGAGGTGGGTTCTGCCCCGTGTCCAACGGGGGAACGATGGGTAGGGTGGCGGTGATGCCCACCGCTTTGGCGGGCGGCAATACCTCGACCGCAGAGCCTTCCGGTGACGACGGCGGAGGACCGGGTTCGACCCGGGCGTCGGCCAGGTCGCCAGCGACCTCGGGTGGCGGATCGCCCCATTCGTTGTCGAGCACCGAAGGAGGCTCGGCTGGGTCCGGTCTGCTCCCCGCCATGGCGAGCCCATCGTAGCACCAGGGCCGACCTTGCCGCATCTCCACGGCGGACCGGCGAGGTCGAAGTGCCACCCGCTCCGCAGGGACCTCACCGCGCGATTCCCCCCTTCGGATGGGAACGTGGTAACGACCAGGGAAGAGGGGGTCCGACCCTCCGGTACCATGTCCTCCATCGCGGTCTTCCTCAATCCGAACGCCCGCAAGAATAGCCAGCTCCCGCCGGGCCACCACCGGGAGCTCGCGCTCAGCATGGGAGGTGACGGGACGGTGTATCTGACGCCTTCCCTCGATGAGCTAAGGTCCGCGCTCCGCACCTCGCTCTCCGGCGGGGCCCGCTACTTCGTCGCGGACGGGGGCGATGGCTCGCTCAGTTGCGTCCTCCATGAGCTCCAGGTGGCCCTCACGGAGCTTGGCCGAAGCCCCGACGAGTTGCCTCCGATCACGCCGACCGCTTCGGGCACCATCGGTTTCGTGGCGCGAAGGGTGGGGATCCGGAGCGGCACCGCGCGCCTCCTGCGGCGTCTGGCCAGCATCGTCCGCGAGGGGCGCGAACCACCGACCCAGACGATCCCGAGCCTCCGAGTCACGGGGGCCGCCGAGGCTGCCGAACCGGAGGGAGAGCGGCCGTTCGAACGGCTGGGATTCGCGCTCGCAGCCGGCGGCATCGGGCAACGATTCTTCGACAAGTACTACCGCGAGGTGCCGGGACGCACCGCCATCGTGAAGGTGGTCGGCAAGGCGATCACCTCGTACTCGCTCGCGCGCGGTGGGGTGATGGCGCTGCTCCCCGAGAGCCTCCGCGGCTACGGCGAAGACCTGTTCCGCCCGACGCGAGCCCGGGTGACGATCGACGGCCGGGTCGTGCCCACGGAGCTCCACGGAGCGATCCACGCCGGTGCGTTCAGGGTCTCCCTCGGCGGCATCTTCCAGGTGTTCCCGCTGGCGAACGCCGGCGGACCGATCCACTTTCAGGCCGGAGGGATCTCCGCTCCCGAGATCATCGCCGCGCTGCCGAGTCTGGTACGAGGCAAGAGGATCCGAAGCGCCGAATTGGTCGAGGTCGCCGGCACCGAGATGTACGTCGAGAGCCTGGGAGAACACCGACTCCGTCCCATCCTCGACGGCGAAGCGCTGGAGCGGGTCATCCGCCTCCGAGTTCGCCCCGGTCCGGCCATCCCCATCCTCGATCTGTCGCCGAAGACCCGGTAGGCAGCGAGCACGCGCTCGTTCCGGGTTCGATCACGGACAGGATCCGGCAGACGAGGAACGCTTCGCGATGGACGCGCGATCCTCGGACGCGCTCCCGCTGGCGCTCGGTGTGAAGGTTCCCATCCATTCCGTGTTGGTGGCGATCCAGCAAGCGCAGGTCGATCTCGACCGCCTCCCCCCTCTCGCCGTGAGCGCGGAGCCCGGCCCCGCGGTCCGCGAACCGCCCACCGACGGACCGCTGCGTCGCTGACCGGCTGCGCGCTCCCCGCTCCGGTGACCGG
This sequence comes from Polyangiaceae bacterium, assembly GCA_016933275.1. GTDB lineage: Bacteria > Myxococcota_A > Polyangia > Polyangiales > Polyangiaceae > JAFGBI01. The sequence goes on from JAFGBI010000228.1 coordinate 12,298, forward strand.
AGAAGCCCGCGCCACGGTCACTTGCGCTCGAACTCGACACGCGCTCGCTCGGCGACGATCCGGCCTTCGGCGTCCGGGAGCACCGGTGGGTCGCTGACCATCGGATCCGACTCCCACCGATAGGGGGCTCCGTTCATGCGGATCCGACCGTCCGCCACCGCGAGGGTGACTTCGAGCAGCGGCGCGTGCCCGAGGTCACGGACCATGGCCTCGAACCTCCCTTGCCGCTCTGGCACCACGAAATGCATGCCCATCTCCTGCGCCTGGAGCGCGGTGTGGTACCAGGCGGGGCGAAAGAGCAACCCGGTGAGGCCGAGGCGGTCGGCCGCGCGCGCGAGGAGCACCCCGGCCTCGCGCGCCAACCCGAGCCCCGGGGCGTCCTGACCGGGCAACCGCGGCCTTTGCGCGGTGAAACGGGCGCGTGGATTCCGCAGAGTGAGCCAGTGAACGTAGAGATAGTCGTTGGCGCCGAGCCGTTGCCGCTCGAGCACGCACTCGATGAGCAGGTGCTCGGTCCTGGCCACGCTCCCGAAGACGCGGGCACGGCTTCCATTGGGATCGCGATCGAGGTCAACGCGAAACCCCTCGTAGCCGAGCCGTCGCAGATGGGAGAAGAGGCCGTATCGCTCGAGGGCGTATTCGATCCCTTCTGGCGTGTAGTAGCCGAGGAAGCGAGGAGCGCCGAGATCGGGCCGACCGAGGTCCGCGAGCACGAGTCCTTCGTCGTCCCGTTCACCCACGAGCCGCGCCGGATCGAGCCGGCGCGCGATCGCTCGATAGCGACGCTCCACGGGGTCGCCCGTCGGGGGGACCGGACTCTGCACACCGAGGAGGAGGACGGTGGCCGTGCCAGCCAGGACGCGCCAGGCGTCGTCGCTGTAGCCACCGCCCGCGAGCCACACGCTCGGCTGACCCCGGAGCGCTGCGGCCACCTCGCGATCACGCTGGGCAGCGCCGGCCAACGTGAGCGCGAGCCCACCGTGGCGATCCTTGGCCACCACGTCGCCGCCAGCGATGACGAAGAAGAGGGCAGCCGCGGGGAGTCGCGCCAGCAACCCGCGCAGCGCGTCGAGGTACGCACCGTCGCTCGAGCCCGCGGGCAGGACGGTCTCGTCCACTCCATCGAGGCTACCCCAGTCTACCCCCGAGATGGAGGCGATGCGCACCGACGGATCCCCCGCGAAACACTCCGCGAGGCCGTCGGGAGGGTGCGCGTCCAAATCGATGATGGATACTCCGCCGGAGAACCCCTCGGCGCGGAGCGCGGCGACCGCCACCGCCACGTCGTTCACGGGACAGAATCCGCCGGCACCACCGGGACCGGCATGATGAAACCCACCGAGCAGGTTCAACGCGGCGCTCCCGTGGCGCAGGGCATGGCGCGCTGCGGCAACGGTGCCACCACAGGCTAGGCGCACCGTAGCCCACATCTCGTCAGGTACGATCTCGGAGGGATCGAGGTTGAGGAGCTCGGCCAGGGCCGTCGGCTCCTGGAGCCGCTCGAGCAACGCTCGGCTGTGCACCCGCTGCAGGGCATCGTACCCGATACGCTCGGGCGCGTGGAGCGCCCGCCGGGGCATCAGTCCGGTGTCGAGCAGGTAGTCCACGACTCGGTCAGCGCGGCGGGGGTCGATTCCAGCCGACGCGATGGTCGCGAGCGGCAGGTGGTACCGGGGCGAGTGCCAGATACCCTGGTGGCGTCCCGCGAACCAACGCCTCGCGTATCGCTCTAGGTGACGGAGAGGATTCACGGCCGGCGCCCCGTGAGTCGCGGCCGGACCGTGCCCGCCCCACTGGCGCGCGAAGCGGCACCGCGGATCGTGGTGGACACCAAACAGCGGTCGGTGAGCACCCGCTCATGTTGACCGTGCGCGCCCCTCACGGAAAGAGCACGTCCGTCACCGCGTGGGATACCACCGCGCCAGACGTCCGGTCGCCGAGCCAACGCCTCTGCAACCAGAAGCGACACCTGGCGATTCCCGGCTCCGCCGAGCTCTCGATGCTCCAAGCTCGAGCCAAACATGGACGACCCGCTCCGCGACACACCCGAACCGCCGCGCGTTCTGCGCCACCCTCGGGCCGTGGCTCGACCAAGGCAGCCAGGCCCTGGCGCACCGCTCGGGTTGCCGAAGCGTTCTCGTGAACGTCAGCGATCAGCCGTCAGCGATCAGGGTTCCCCCGCCCTACCTCATGGCCGATGGCTGACCGCCAATGGCCCTCGACCCGAGCGTGGCCGCTTGGCGGCGGCACGGCGGATCCGCACCTCGATGGACGATGCTGCCGGGGAGATCCTCGAACGAGCGGCGACCGCGGCCTGCGCGATCCGCCAGACCGAGATCGCGGCGGGGCTCGAGGTCGTGCGCCAACGCAGCGAGGTCGCCGTCATCAGCGAGCTGCCGGACGGGAAGACCGCTGTCTTCTCCCCGCCGGTCACCGGCTATCCGCGGACACGGCGTCCGACGGCTCGGCGACGAGGAAGCTCAGAAACACCCGAAAGGCTTCCTCCTCTCCCCCGCCCATCGATCCCTCGCGACCGAAGTAGACGGAGCGACCCGCGTTCGACTGGCAGGTAACGCTCTTCGTGTAGCGGGTGACGGCGGCGGCCAGGTCACGGTGGGCAGCGGCGGTGCGGACGAGCTCGTTCAGGGTGTCGGCCGTGTCGTCGCAACCCGTCGTCGGAGGGAGCTCGAGCGGAGCAGTATCGCCGCAGCAGGTGCCGCGCAGGAGCGCGAAGGCACCCATACCGAACCAGCGGAGACGACTCCAGATCGACATCGCAGTCGTGAGGCTCCCCTTTGCCCCACGGACCATCACGCCCTTCATCCGGTTGTGGCCGGTGCGCGGATCGGTGATCTCGCAGAGCCAGGTGACCTTGGGGACCTCGGCGAAGGCACCGGGCGGCGAGTTGCGAACGACACACGCGGATATCTCGTCGTCGCTGGGGAGGCGGTGCATCGCGACGGGAGACCCGCCCGTCAAGTCCAACGTCGTCTCTGCCACCTCGTGAGCAGTCACTCCGCTCCCCTCGCGGGCGGCCTCGGCCGTCGCCGATGCGAGCCCGACCGTCGCCGAAGGACCCATGGCAGGAGGCGACGTCACCAACCCCTTCCGCCCCGCCAAACCCTGCCACCCGGACCGACCGAGCCCTCGGGCCGCCATGATCGCGAGGCCGACCAACAGCACGAGAACCGTGACCAAGATCGTGCGCCGAGCAGCCCGGGGGGACCGCGGCCCAAGCGCGGACGGCGTCTGAGCGGTCGGCGAGGGCAGCGCCGTCGCCGTCGCCCCGACGACTTCCACCCCCACCTCGCGCCGTGGTCCGGACGAGACCGGGGGACGCTCCGACACCGGCGACCGATCCGCGGACGATGGCGGGAGAGCTCGCGTTTCTACTTCGTCCTCGTCGGCGGCTGCCCACGGACCCGCGCGCGGGGCTCCCGCCAAGGAGACGGTGGCGGGCCGAAACATGGCGAGCGCCTCGCGAACCGGAGCCGCCATGTTCACCCGTTGCTCGGGGAGTCGCGCGAGGCAGTTGGCGAGCAGCCCGACGAGCGCGGGTTCCGCGACGCCGGCGCTCGCCACCCCGCTACGAGAGGAATACCCCGCCACTGGGGGTGGTCGACCGACGAGCATGGTGTGCAGCGTCGCCGCGAGCGCCCAGACGTCATCGGCCGGCGACGACGCGCCGAGCCCGCGCTCGGGACAGTGGTAGGGGTTCGGTGGCGACGCGGAGGGCGCGAAGATGAGGGAGGACTCACGCTCGTTGCCCGACGGCACCACGATGCTACGCGGATGGACGAGCCCGTGTGCCGCACCGCGTTGGTGCAGCGCCGCCAGCACGTCGGCGATCGTGATCGCGACGGCAACCGCGCGATCCGCCTCGAGCACGGGCTCGTCCCGGAGGAGCGCTTCGAGCGTTGGCCCTTCCACCGGCTCGAACACGGCCATCCCGTACCCAGCAGGACGCGGAATGATCTCGAGCAGGGTCGCGAGGCGCGGGTGTGCGAAGAGCGTCGCACGGCGGAGCCCCTGCACGGCGAGCGGCGCCACGATGACCAGGTCAACCCGCCGGCCACCGCGGAGCGCGACCCCACGATAGACGCTCCCGGACCCTCCTCTTTCGACCTCGTCGATCCGGTAGCGGGATTCGATGACGCTGCCGGGGCCGATTTCGGACATTCGCTCGCGAGCCTCCGACGGGGCCGGCACCCTACCCCTCCCCGAGGACCTCGCGGGGGGCTGGCCGACACGCTCGAGCCTCGCACCCGGCGCCCTGGGCGTAAAGCCCGGAACGGTGCGCGCACGAGACCGGCGCCCTCGTCCACCTCGGGCTGGGTATGGTAGGGCGTAGGGTCGCGGCCCGAAGACCCGTCCGATAGCGGCGCAGCCCTGGCTCGGCACGGTCGTTGATGTGCTGAAGCGCCGAGGGTATCGTCGCTCGTCGGGGTCCTTGTCGTTGACCCGACGGAGGGCAATCCATGCCGAGCCAACGAAGACAGGCAGCGTCGCGACACCACGTGGAAAGATGGGCGGTCGGGGTCGGATCGCTCGCTGTCCTCGGTGGCTGTACGCTGCCTTCATACGAGACGAACCCCGAGGTGGATAGGTACTACCTTGGTCCGTCGGGCTGCGGCGACGGCTTCACCTGTAGTGAGGGAAGCTGCGTCGATGCGCAGGCCAAGTGCGACGGTGACGAGGACTGCACCGACGGCTCCGACGAGTCCGATTGCTCGACGTGGAGCGTGGACCTCGTGAACGCCGATGGGTGGGTCGGCGGTGCGCCGGAGCTCGTCGGCGACAACCCCGTGGGGTTTCAAGGCGCGTGGTACACCTATGGAGACAACATCACCTGCTCGGTCACGGAGGGCAACCCCTGCACGGCGGATGGTTGCTGCCTCGACTGGGTCACGACCGTCGACCCGGACTACGACTCGTGGGGTTGTGGGGTCGGCCTCGAGCTCAACAGCACCGACAGCGAGGCCAGCACGAAGCTCGCCTACTCGGGGGCGGCGAGGGGCTTTTCCATCACGATCACTGGCACCTCGGGCCAGAGCGGGATTCGAATCGCCTTCACGCAGGCACTGGCCACGGAGAACATGGTTTCTCCCTTCCTCGAGGTGGATGGCGTCGGCACGTACTCCTTCCTGTTCACCGATGCAGTCTGCCCCGACTGGGGCGATGAGTTTGGCTGCACGGCCCCCGCCACGCCGTCCACGTCCTACGACTTGCAGGTGCAGATCCCAGGCGGCGACGAAGAGGGGTCGGGCACCATCTGTGTCACGAGCCTCGTGCCGCAGGGCTAGACCACCGATCGGGTTGCCAACAGCAACGGCGCCGCCGGAAACGTACCCATGCCCAGCGAGGGCACGTTTCCAACGGCGCCTCGGGCGAGATCTGCTGCCGGTTCGGTGCTCTAGGCTGTTGATTTGACGCAGCAATCAACCTCATTGCTGCTCGAACGCCCCGAGCCAGAGAATCCTCTCCGAAATGGGCTCGGAACGCGCGTGCCCTCGAGCTTCTCACCGACGACACAGCGGGCCAACGCTGCCGGTAGCCCATGACTTCCGGCAGCTCGGGCACCCGTCGATAGGACAAGCCCCTGGGCGGGGACCACCCCCCAAACCGCCACCCCCCCCCACGCGAGCAGCTCCCTGCTCGACCCACCGGATCCGTTCTGTCGACCTGCGCCCGAGGTTCGAGGCGGGCCGCTCGACCCTCGCCGTCTCGTCCATCGAACGAGCAACCCGGCAGTCCTCACCATCAGCGCCTTCACGTGGAGACGCCAACCGTCGGCTCCGCCGCGTGGTTGCCTGCCAGCTCCTGATCGGGGACTCGGCTTGGCCGCTCGCAGCGACCCCGCTGAGACCGATCCGGAACTCAACCGTCGTCGGGATCCATCGCCTCTCGAGCGCCGAGCGCGGATCTTGTCACCGTCCCGCCGACGCCGGCACCCGAGACCCGGCGCCGGACCGGCCCCGCGACCGTTCCCCCTCCTCGGGTCTCCCTTCCAGGTTTCCCGTCGCGACGTCCGCGTTCGTGAGATCGTTGGACGCCGTCCGGCGTCGGGGAGAGCTCGCGGTCGGGCGGACCTGTCAGGGCGAGACGTTGCCCGGCGTTGACCTGGGGAACGCGCCAGCTGGTCACGGAATCCAGAGTCAGAGGCACTCAATGACGAACGGCGAGAAGGAGCAGACGTTGGAGAGCGGTCTGATGAAGAATCCCCCTGGGGCGTCCCCCACCCTCGGCGCCATGGCGTTCGAGGACGAGGCAGCGCTCGGGGGTGCTGCCGGGCTCGTCCCCATCTCCAACGAAGATCGTCCCATCCTCGCCGCCATCGCGTCGGGTGACCTTCGCACCGCGCTCTCGCTCTGTGCCCACCTTCACGGCCGTGCGCTCGGCCGCCTCTGCATGGCGCTCGTCGGGTCGCAGGCCGAGGCCGACGACCTGATCCAGGAGACGCTCCTGACGGCGCACGACGGGTTCGCCGGCTACCGTGGCGAAGGCTCCGTGCGCGGCTGGCTCTTGGGGATCGCCCGACGCAAATGCGCGCACGCCGTCGAACGGCGCGTGCGGCGGGACAAGAAGCTCCGGCTCGCGCTCGAATCCGACCACCCGCCGCCGACGGACGAGCTGCTCGGGCGCCGGCGCCGGGCCGAGCAGGCCCGCGCTGCGCTCGATGCGGTCCGCCCAACCGAACGGGAGGCGCTCGTGCTGCGCTACGTCGGCGAGCTCAGCTACCAGGAGGTGGGCCGGGCCTGCGGCATCGACGAAGCAGCAGCAAGGAAGCGGGTTTCCCGTGCGATCGCGCGCCTGAGGGCCGCGCTCGCGGAGGACGAGTGAGTCATGACGGATCAAGACGAACGAACCCACGTCGAGGAGCAGCTGGCGGAGATCCTGGATGGGGAAGCGGCCCCCGAGATCTACGAACGCCTGGCGGTGGACGACGGACTTCGCGACCTGCGGTATCAAGCCGAGCGGTGGGTGGCGCTGGTACGGTCGGCGGGCGATGACTACCTGCCGCTCACGGATCTGGAAGAGCGCGTGTTGGCCGCCCTCGACGCGAAGACAGCGGCCACGCTCGCGGCCGAAACGCCGAAGACCGCCGAGGTGGACGAACCGGCGCCGACCACGGCTCCCCTCCCCAAGCTCCCCGGTCCGGCTCCGGCCGTACACGGTACCGAGCCCTTGTTTCCGGTCCTCGTCCCCGCTCCGCCCGCCGCGTCCCGCACCGATCCGATCTTCCCCATCGTGGCGTCGCCGGCCTCGGCACCCACGACCGACCTCGGTCCTACCTCCCCGGCGCTCGATCCGGAGCTACCCGTCACGGCGTCGGAGCCGCTGCCCGCCGTCGCGGTGCCCGCACCGGGAGTACCCGACACCGCCCCCGATCCGGGGCCCGTCGAGAACCCACCCGTGCGAGCCCTCCCGGGACCCGGCGGGAACGAGGACGGGGCACCGCCCGCGATGCTGCCCAGCCGTAGCCAAAGGCGTGGGCGGGTCATCGATTTTCTGTCCAGACACAAGATTGGACTGCTCGCCGCCGGCGCCGGCGGGCTGTTCGCTGCGGGAACGGTGGCCGCGTCGATCGTTGCCTTCATCGCGCTGCGGGGCGTACCCGAGATCCCCGGGCTCGGTGGTCCGACCTGGAGCGGCACGGTCGCCCAGGTGGCACGCGCCGGAGGGAGCGGCGATCTGGAGCTGTGCGATCGGAGCGGGGCGCGATGCCAGCAGGCGAAGGCGGGCGATCCAATCCCCGCGGGCGCCGTGGTCCGAACGGGCCCCACCGTGCGCGCGCACCTGACGCTCAACGACGGCACGGAACTCAGCCTCGACCGGGACACCCGTCTGGCGTTCGATCCGAATGCGTCGCGCCGCCTACGCGTGGACCGGGGTGCCGTCGTGGCCGACGTGAAACACCGCGCCGGTGCCGCGGCGCGCCTCGACGTCCCCGTGGGACACATCAAGGTACTCGGCACCAAGTTCTCGCTAGTGGCCCGACCGAGAGCGGCGTCGGTCGGGGTGAGCCGCGGCAGGGTGGAGCTCGTCGACGACTCGAATCGGAGCGTCGAGGTGCACGCTGGGGAGGAGGGCCGCATCCTCGCCGGGGAGAAGCCCTACTCCAAGGCGACGCAGCTGCTCGGCGAGATGCTCGCGTGGAGCGACGAGGTACGCGAGCCACCGGATCGGGAGGTCTCTGCCCGTGGGCTCGGCGAGCTCCGCGCGAAGAAGCCGACGGACAAGTCCGAGCGCGACGCGGCGGTCACGCTGACGTCCCACGCCGTGAAGGTGCGGATCTCCGGGGCGGTCGCGCGCACCGAGGTGGACGAGACCTTCCGGAACGAGACCGGAGACGTGCTTGAGGGGATCTATCGCTTTCCGCTGCCACCCGACGCCAAGATCGAGCGCCTGGCGCTGGAGGTGGACGGCCGGCTCGAGGAGGGGGCCTTCGTCGACCGTGACCGCGCCGCAGCCATTTGGCGCGGCAGCATCGTCAATGCGGCGCCGGAGATGCGGCGGGAGATAACGGACGAGATCGTGTGGGTCCCTGGTCCGTGGCGGGATCCGGCGCTGCTCGAGTGGCAGCGCGGCAGCCGCTTCGAGCTCCGGATCTTCCCGATCCCGGCGCGCGGGTCCCGGCGCGTGATCCTGGCCTACACCCAGGTGCTCGAACCCTCGGGCAACCTCCGGCGATACACCTACCCACTGGCACACGATCCCTCCGGGTCGACCCGCGTAAGCGACTTCCGCGTCGACGTTCAAGTCCGCGGCCACGATGCCCAGGTGGGCGTCGCCCCCCGGGGCTACCCGATGACCGTCACGACGACGGCGGAGGTCGCGACCGTTACCCACGCGGAGCGCAACTTCGTGCCCGCAGGCGATCTGGTGCTCGAGTTCGCGCTGCCGGATCGCGACCGCGAGGTGACGGCGTGGGCGTACGCCCCCGCCCCCCGAGCAGACCAGGGGCGCCCGGCCCCCGCCGCTGCCATTTCATCGGGCGCGGGAGCGACGCCCGATCCCTGGGCTTCGGGCGGGACTCCGAGCGGGAAGCCGTCGCTCCAGGCTGCTCCCACCGACTCGGGCTATCCCTACGCCGCCATCGCCATCCGGCCCGAGCTTCCCCGCATGGCGCAGAGCGAGCCGCGCACCTTCGCCTTGGTCGTCGACAGCAGCCGAAGCATGTACGGCGAGAACTACCAGCGCGCGACCTTGCTCGCTGCACGGCTCATCCGCGAGCTGGGCGACGAGGACCGGTTCACCGTGCTCGCCTGCGACACGACCTGCCAGGTGTTTCCTGGCGGACTGCAGGCGCCGGGACGAAGAGCCGGCAGAGAGGTGGAGACCTGGCTCGCGGGGATCCTACCCGAGGGCGCGTCCGACCCGACGGCAGCGCTCGGCTCGGCGCGCGACGCGGCTGGCTCCGGCCGGCGCGCACTCCGCATCGTCTACCTGGGCGACGGCACCCCGACCTCCGGCCCCGTCCGCCCCGCGACCGTGACCGAGGCCGCGCGACGGGCGCTTCGTGGTGGAGACGCCACCGTGACCGCGGTGGCGATCGGCGCCGACTCCGACCTCGAGTCGCTCCGCGCCCTGGTACGAGGCGGTGGCGGGGTGGTCTTGCCCTATGTCCCTGGCCAATCGACCGCGGAGGCCGCGTTCGCCACGCTAGCGGCGACCCTGGGCCATACCTTGCGCGAGGTGACGGTCGAGCTGCCGTCAGGGCTCGTCGCGCGCGCGCCCGAGCAGGTGGACGCGATCCCCGCTGGCCACGAGACCATCTTGGTGGCGCGGATGACCCGGCCCGAGGTGGCGGGCGATCTCGTGCTGCGCGGCACCTTGGGCCAGGAGCGGTTCGAGCGCCGGTATCCGTTGCGCGTGGTGGCGTCCTCCCAGCCCGGAAACGCCTTCGTGCCGCGCCTGTACGCCGCGACCAGGATCGCCGATCTCGAGCGGCACGCGGACGCCGAGGCGAAGACGGAGGCGATCGCGCTGTCGAGCCGCTTCGACGTGGCGAGCCGCTACACGTCCCTGCTCGTGCTGGAGAGCGCGGCGATGTTCAAGGCCTTCGGCCTCGACAACCGGCGGGACGCCCCGGACTGGACCGGCGAGGAGGACACGCACGCGACGACCGCCGAGGCCGAGGAGGAAGCGCCCCTGGCGGCGCTCGAGGACGAACCGCCACCGGACAGTGACAAGAAGGAGTACAAGACACGAGAGGCCAGCAAACCGAGCGGTGGTAGCGGGTGGGGTTGGCCTTTCGGGCGCGATGAGGCCGCGGCTTCCCCGCGAGCGGCCGCGCCGGCCCCGACCCCAATGGCGGAAGCCGGCGCGGCTGCCAGGCCCCCGGCGGCGACCCGCTCGGCACCTCGTCCGACAGAACCCGATGCCTGGCCAGGAGCGCGAGAGCGCCAGCCCCTCGGCGATCCGCTCTCGCCGGTGCCCGAGTGGGAGGACCGCCGCCGATGGGTGCCCATGCGCCGCGTGTGGACGCGGAAGGGCGAGGTCATCACCGGTCGGATGGTGCCCCTGGTGGCCAGCGTCGCCAAGATCGCGGAAGCGGAACGAGCCGTGACGGACCAGCCCAACAAGCGAGGCGCCGTGCGTCAGCTGTACGTGCTCTATGCCGTGAGCGGGGACCTCCGCCGCGCCGAAGAGCTCGCCCAGCGCTGGAGCGAGAAGGAGCCACTGGATCCCGAGGCCCTCACCGCCCGCGCCGACCTGGCCGCTCAGCGCGGTGACCGCGAACTCGCCATCCGCATCCTCGGCAGCGTGGTCGACGTGCGCCCCGGGGACGTGAAGGCTCAAGAACGACTGGCACGCCTCCACCGCTGGGCAGGGCAGCCCGCGGCGGGGTGCCGCCACTCGATCGCGGCCGCCGAGCTCCACCAGAAGGACGACCGGCTCCTCGCCACCGCCGTGGAGTGCGCGCGCGCCACCGACCAGCAACCCCTGGCGGAGCTGCTGCTGGGGGCAGCCGTGGCGACCGTCCGTGCACGTGCCGAGCAGCGCCTCGCCAAGCCGAGCGCACCAGCTCGCCTGAGCGGAGATCTCCGCATCGAGGCGACCTGGTTGGACGGAGGAAACGATCTCGACATCGGCCTCATCACGCCGGACGGACACCGCGTCTCCTGGCTCGGGGCGCCCACCCGCGAGGTGATCTCGGCCGAAGACGCGACGAGCGAACGCCGCGAGGGGCTCGCCCTGCGCGGTGCCACCCCTGGCGAGTACGTGGTCGAGCTCGTCCGCGGCCGCGGCAACGGGCGCGTGACCGGGGAGGTGAAGATCACCGTGGCCGGCACCCTGCGCACGGTCCCGTTCTCGCTGACCGAGAACCGCACGACCATCGGGATCGCGAAGATCGCCCAGGAGAGTCGGTTGGTGCCTGTCGAGTGACTCACGCACGTCGCCCGCCGACGAGGCCGCGGCGGCGACCGTCCAGGGCCGGGTCCAGCCCGGGGACCTGACTCCGTCGGTGACAGGGAGCGGCGTTCGGGCCTACGCTCATCACCTCGGGACCGTGATGAGCCTGCCGTTCGTCCTCCTGTCCTTGCTCACCCTGCTGCTCATCGCCGTGGGCGCGATAGAGGTCTGGGTCCTCCGACGGCGCCTCGCGAAGATCCCGATCCGAATCCACGTCAACGGCACCCGCGGCAAGTCGAGCGTAGTGCGGCTGATCGCGGCCGCCCTGCGCGAGGCCGGCAGGACCACCTGCGCGAAGACGACGGGCACCCTCGCCCGCATGATCCTGCCCGACGGGCGCGAGCTCCCCATCTACCGTCCCGGGGGCGCAAACGTCATCGAACAGAAGCGGATCGCGGCCATGGCGGCCGCGTACGGCGCCGAGGCGCTCGTCATCGAGTGCATGGCGCTCCAGCCGGAGCTCCAGTCCTTGTCCGAGCTCCGCCTGGTGCGGGCCACGCACGGGGTGGTGACGAACGCCCGTCCCGACCACCTCGACGTGATGGGACCAACCCCGCTGCACGTGGCGCAGGCCCTCGCCGGAACGGTGCCGCGGCGGGGCAGACTCTTCACCACCGAGCGCGACTTCTTGTCGATCCTGGCGGCCGCCGCAACCGACCGCGACACCGAGCTCGTGGCGGTCACGGAACGCGATGTCGCCGCGGTCACACCGGAGGACCTCGCCGACTTCTCGTACACCGAACACCCGGACAACGTCGCCCTCGCCCTCGCCGTGACGAACGACCTCGGGGTCCCTCGCGACGTAGCGCTCCGCGGGATGCACCGCACACGGCCCGACCCCGGCGCGCTCACCGAGCACGACCTAGATTTCTTCGGCCGAAGGATCCGCTTTTGCAACGGCTTCGCCGCGAACGACCCCGTGAGTACCCGACAGCTCTGGGAGCACGCGCTAGCCCGCACCACCGACGCCGAGCGCCGTATCGCAATCTTCAACTGTCGAGCCGATCGCCCCGAGCGCTCTCGCGATCTCGCGCGCTCGTTCGTGACGTGGCCACCCGCCGACCACGTGGTGCTCATGGGGTCCGCCACCCACGTCTTCGTCCGCGCAGCGACCGCCGCCGGGCTCGACCCCACGCGACTCGTCCTGGTCGAAGGGGAGCGCGTGGACGCGATCTTCGAACGTGTGATAAGCCTCGTTGGACGATCGGCATTGGTGATGGGGATGGGCAACATCGGCGGCCTCGGCCTCGAGCTCGTGCAGTACTTCCGCAATCGAGCCGGGCCTACCTCGGGGGAAGCATGACCGAGCTCTTGCCCCTGAGCATCGGCATCGGCCTGGTGGTGAGCCTGTTCTTCTCCGAAGCGTTCGGCATCGCCGCCGGTGGCATGATCGTGCCGGGGTATTTCGCCCTCTCGTTGACCCGGCCCGGGGAGGTCGCACTGACGGTGGCCGCGGCCTTCGCGACCTACACCATCGTGCACACGCTGGCGACATTCATGGTGATCTACGGACGGCGGCGCACCGTCCTGATGATCCTGGTGGGGTACCTGATGGGAATGCTCATCGGGACCTTCGCGCCCACGCTGGGCGCGACCGACGCGGAACGAGCCGTAATTGGCTACATCATCCCGGGGCTCATCGCCATCTGGCTCGATCGCCAGGGTGTGATCGAGACCATCTCGACCCTGGTCACGGCATCGGTCGTCGTCCGCCTGCTCCTCATCCTTCTGCTCGGCCCGGAGCTCCCCCGGTGAAGCGCATCTACTGGCGCCCGCCCCGCGTTTCGCGCGCCGCGTTGGCGCTGATCGCGATCGTCGCCGTAACGGCGATGGCCGCCGTAGAGGCGTTCCCCGCGCGGATCCAGCAGCCGTGGCACGCAGAGAAGCTCCGCGCGGCCCAGCTCGCCCAGGACGCCTTCGACGTCATCAAGACCGAGAAGACCCGACGCGGGATCCCGATCGACCCAGACACGGACCCCCTCGCGACCGGAATGATCGGGGTGGCCATGTCCCGAGTCACCTCGAATTCGGGGGTCTTGACCGCCAAGCAGCTCAGCATCAACCCGAACTTTGCCGCCCTCCTCGTGCACTACCTCCGCCAGGTCGACGTCCAGCCGGGAGACCTGGTCGCAGTGGGCGCTTCCGGCTCCTTCCCGGCCCTCAACGTCGCGACCTTCGCCGCGATCGATGCGATGGGGCTGGAGGCAATCGTGATCACGAGCAGCTCGGCCTCGCAGTTCGGTGCCAACGACCCCGAGCTCACCTGGCTCGACATGGAGCGCGTCCTCGTCGAGGCTCGGATCTTCCACGTGCGGTCGATCGCTGCCTCGCTCGGCGGGATCGACGACGTCGGGATCGGACTCTCCGACGAGGGGCGCGACCTCCTGCGAGCAGCCATCGCCCGCAACCACATCGCCCCGCTCTCGTCGGGGTCGCTCGCGGCGTCGATCGACGCGCGAATGCTGACCTACGAACGGGCAGCACGCGGCCGCCCCATCAGAGCCTACGTGAACGTCGGCGGTGGCTCGGCGTCGGTCGGTACCCACGTCGGCAAGAAGCTGTTCCGCCCGGGGCTGAACCGGTACCCTCCGCTCGGGGCGGCGCAGGTCGACTCGGTGATGCTCCGGTTCGGAGAGCGTGGCGTCCCGGTCGTGCACCTCACCAACATCGAGGGGCTGGCCCGAAAGCATGGCCTCCTCCCCCACGGCGGCAAACCACCGCGCGTGGGCGAAGGCGCGGTGTTCGTGAGTGTCGAGTACAATCGGCCGCTCGCCGCGCTCGGGCTCGCCCTGGTGCTCGCCGCGATGTTCGCGTTCGTGCGCTACGGCATCGGCGCCACCATCCTCCGGGGTGTGCAACGCGACCGCGAAGCCCCGAGGCAGCCAGAACCCATGGTGTAGTCCCGTCCCGAAAGGACCGAGGGCCACCGAATCGCTCGTCGAGACGGGAAGGCCAGCGCGGTCCCCCTGCTGGCGGCGGTGGCGCTTGCATGTTAGGAGCCGGAGTCGCAATGCCTGCCGCCGTGGCCTACCTCGAACACTGGCTCGTCTTCGGTGCGTGCATCATCGGCACGATGGTCGTCGACATACTGCTGTTCGGGAGCAAGGCTCACGTCATCAAGTTCCGGGAGGCGGCGCTGAAGAGCGCGCTCTGGGTGGGGGTGGGGCTTGCCTTCACGGGCTACGTCTACTGGGCGGTTGGACAGCAACAGGGCGTCGCCTACCTCGTCGCCTACCTCGTGGAGAAGTCCCTCTCGGTCGACAACCTCTTCGTCTTCCTGGTCGTCTTCCAGTACTTCCGCGTGAGCGAACACCACCAACCGCGGATCCTCACCTGGGGGATCGTCGGTGCGCTGGTGATGCGCGCGGTCTTCATCGTCGGGGGCACCGCCGCCCTGCACTACCTCCATTTCACGATGTACCTCTTCGGGGCGTTCCTCGTCTTCTCCGGCGCCAAGCTGGCCTTCCGGGGCGGGGAGACGGTGGATCCAGGGAAGAGCATCGGTCCGCGAGTGGCGCGCCGCTTCTTGCGCGTCACGAGCACCCTCGACGGCGACCGCTTCTTCACCCGGCAGAATGGGAAGCTCTACGCGACGCCGCTCTTCCTGGTGCTCACGGTGATCGAGAGCACGGATTTGCTCTTCGCGGTCGACTCCGTGCCGGCGGTGCTCGCCATCTCGACCGATCTCTACGTCGTCTATACGTCGAACATCCTGGCCATCCTCGGACTCAGAGCGCTCTACTTCCTCTTGGCGGGGGTGATGAAGCGCTTCCAGTACCTCGACAAGGGGCTCGCCCTCGTGCTCGCCTTCATCGGGGTGAAGATGCTCGTCGCCGATTGGTACAAGATCGGCAATCTCGCCTCCCTGGGGGTCATCGCCGCGATTCTCACGGTCGCCATCGTCGCGTCGTTGGTGTCCCCATCGAGCGAGACGAATTCGGAGAGCTAGAAGACGTGACCGCTGCCGCCCCCGTATGCCGACTCGGAGTCTTCGCGGACCGCACTAGCGGTATCCTCCTCCACCTGACCTCGCTCCCCGGCCCGCACGGCAACGGCGACCTCGGACCGGCCAGCACCTCCTTCCTCACTGCGCTGGCGGCCGCGGGTCAGACCTGGTGGCAGATGCTGCCCGTGGGCCCGGTCGGTCGCGGCTATTCGCCGTATGACAGCGCGTCCTCCTTCGCCGGCAACCCGCTGCTGGTCGATCTTCAGGCGCTCGCCAGGACTGGACTGCTGACCCGTGGCGAGCTCGCCGCACCGGCAGCGCTCGGCCGCGGTCCGGCGCGGTTTGCTGCCTCCGAACGCTTTCGTACGTCGCGGCTCCGGCTGGCCTGGGAGCGACACTGCCGCCGACCCCGCGCGCGGACGGCGAAGCTCGAATGCTTCCGCGAGCGCGCAGGGTCCTGGCTCACGGACTACCCCCTCTATCGCGCCCTGCGAGAGGCCCACGGAACACCCTGGCCCGATTGGGATGCAGAGCTTCGCGACCGGCGCCCGCGCGCGCTCGAACGCGCACTGAAGGTCCACGCCGACACCGTGGGTTTCCACGAGTTCGTGCAGTTCCTTTTCGACGAGCAGTGGCGTGCGCTCAGGACTCGTGGCCGCAAGCTGGGGGTACGCCTGCTCGGCGACCTGCCGATGTTCGTCGCCCACGATAGCGCCGAGGTCTGGGCGAATCGCGACCTGTTCTTCCTGGATGCCAAGGGACGCCGCACCGTGGTCGCCGGCGTCCCCCCGGATGCCTTTAGCCGTTCGGGGCAGCGCTGGGGCAACCCGCTCTATCGGTGGGCGCGACTCCGGAACACGGGGTACGGGTGGTGGATCGAGCGACTGGCGGCCACGCTCGCGCGGTTCGACGCCGTGCGACTGGACCATTTCATCGCGTTTCATCGGTATTGGGAGGTACCCGCGAGTTCGCGCACCGCGCGACGTGGCCGCTTCGTCCTCGCCCCAGGCGAGGACTTCTTCGCACGTGCCGAGCAGGCACTCGGGGGACTCCCCTTCGTGGCCGAGGATCTCGGTCTGGTCACCCCGGAGGTGACCGCGCTTCGGGAGCAGTACTCGCTCCCCGGGATGCGGGTGCTGACGTTCGCGTTCGACGACGGCGAGGACGGCCGCGTGTATCTGCCACATCGCTACGACAGCCACGCGGTAGCGTATACCGGAACGCACGACAACGACACGGCGCGCGGGTGGTTCAACGAGAAGCCGCGCCCTGGTGACGCTGCGCATGCCGCCGCGCTCCGGCGCCGTCGGGCGCGCGTCCTCGACTATGCGGGCACCGACGGACGCGAGATCCACTGGGATCTCATCGGGCTCGTGCTTCGCTCGGCCGCCAACACGGCGATCATTCCGCTGCAGGATGTGATGGGGCTCGACTCGCAGGCGCGCATGAACGTTCCCGGAACGCCCAATGACAACTGGTGCTGGCGCTTCGAAGCCGGCTCCCTCGAAGGACGAACCCTCGAGCGGCTGGGGAGCCTCACCGCCGCCACGGAACGCGATGTGCGTCCCGCGAGTAGGCCCCGGCGCCGCACCTGAGGCCACCTCTGCCAATGGCCACGCACATCGCCATCCACGACGTCTCCCCCGCCTGGGAGCCCGAGATCGATGCCGCGCTGAAGCTCTGCGCGCGCTTTGGAGCCAAACCGGCTCTGCTCGTGGTGCCGGACTATCACGCGCGGTGGCCGCTCCGTGAGCATGCGTCGTTCACAGCACGGCTGCGCGCGCTCGCCGAGGCGGGGCATGAGGTCCTCTTGCACGGATATTTCCACCAGGCCCGTACAGAACCCCTCGCCTCCACCGGGGAGGACGGACGCCCGCGGGGATTCCAGCGCTTCTTCGCGCAGCGCGTCGTCTCGGCGGGCGAGGCGGAGTTCAGCGACCTCAGCCGCTCGGAGGCCAACGAGCGGCTCGACCAGGGACTGACGGCGCTGGGAGCGGCTGGGCTCACGCCGAGCGGCTTCGTACCCCCAGCCTGGTCGATGCCGGCGTGGGTGCATGAGCTCCTCCGCAACCGCGGGTTCCGCTACACCGAAGATCACTTGTTCGTGTACGATCCGACGACCTACCATCGTCGGCCGAGCGTCGTGCTCAATTTCGCGAGTCGGACTCCAGCCCGGATGTGGTCGAGTGTGGCATTCTGTCGCGTCGGACGCATGGCGCGCCGGCTCGCTCCGACTCGAATTGCCCTGCACCCAGGGGATTTCCGGGTGCCGCGGCTGGTGCGAGAGGCCGAATCCCTCCTTCGGTGGGGTGCCGACGACTTCGTGTCAACGACGGCCGCGTTCATGGGACGAACGGGAAGACCGTGACCGGGCAAGAGGTCGACGCAGCAATCAACCTGATTGCTGCTCTAGCGAACCTTGGACGACCGGGCGATGAGATCGCCATAGAGATCGGCCACCCTCCGGAAGTGGTCGTCCATGGTGCCGATCCGAGCTGCCGCGGCGTGCGCCGCCGCCCGGAGCTCGAGCGGAGGCAGGCTCAGGATCCCCTCGATCGCCCGGTGGCAATCGGTGGCGTCCCCGGCAGCATATGCCACGGCGCTCGGCCCGCTGACGAACTCGCTCGCCCCACCGGCGTTGGGCACCACGATGGGCAGGCCACAGGCCACAGCCTCGGCGACACCGAGGCCGAACGTCTCGTAGGGGCAGGCGTGAATGAAGAGGTCAGCGCTGGCCAGCATCGCGGCGAAATGATCGCGATCCCCCTCAAAACCGTGGAACCGGACGTCGGGGTGCCCGGCGGCCCGTCGCCCGAGCGCCGCTCGCTCGGGCCCGTCGCCCACCACCACCAACACGGCGTCGCGACGCGCACGAAGGGCGAGGAACGCGTCGATCACGACAGGCCAGCACTTCTCGACGGACAACCGTCCTGCGGCCAGGCAAAGGAGCGCCGCTGCTCGGCCAGGGCCGAGGAGATCGACCCGAACCTCCGGGGAGCGAGCCGATGGCCCGAAACGAGCCCGATCGACTCCGAACGGAACGTAGTTCACGCGCACGACCCCGTGCCGTTCGAGCTTGTCGCGCTGTGAACGACTGGCCACGACGGTCGCATCGAGACCACCTAGGAGGGACCGAATCGCCCCCCACGCGGGCTCGACGGCTCGCTCTGCCAACTCCACCCCCAGGAGTCGGGCGAGACGCGGCAGAAGGTGGGTGTCGATGTGGTCAGAATGCCAGAATGCCGTGCGCACCCAAGCGACCTCCGTCGGGGTCCGGCGGGCAACCAGCGCAGCCAGATACAGGGAGTTTATCTCCAACACGTCCGGCCGCTCGCCGCCCACCAATTCCGCCGCCCGCCGCGTGCGGCTCAGAAACCGGTAGTTCGAGTCGTAGGGCTGCCGAGGACCCCGGACGCGGACGACTCGCGCCGTGGCGGGCGCCCCAGGGACCGAGAGCGCCTCGTCGGCGTCGCGCGCCCCAGGCGCAATCGTCACGTGGTGGATGCCCAACCTGGCCAGGGCACGCCCCTTGGCGTCGAGATGGCTGCGGATCCCGCCGCCCCGATCGGAATAGAAATCAGTGACATCAAGGACCTTCACCTTGTTACCGCCGTCAACCGGGGGACGATGCCTCCGACTGCCCCACTCCACAAGTGGAGTCCTGTCCGGGGGGGGCCCAATGGGGAGCCGGCAGGATGGACTCGCACGCGGGAGGCCAGCAGGAGCGGCGGCGTCCCAATGTCGCTCGGGGGAATATTTGATTTTTGTTGACCCATTGGTTGACAGGCCGGGATCGGCGTAGGAATACTCCCACCCATGAATGGGTTGAACAGCCAGATTCGTGACCGTATCGAGGCCTTCGTGGGCGAGCTCACCGATCTGATTCGGCGGACCGCGTTGGATTCCGTAACGGAGGCACTGGGCGGCGTCACCGCGAGCGCGCCGGTCCGTGCGCGCTCCGCGAAGGTGAGCGCAATAGGTGCACCCCGCGAGCGGGGCGGTAAGCGGACACCGGATGAGATCGCGAGCACCACGCGAATGGTCGAGGGCTTCATCGCACAGCATCCGGGCCAGGGTGTTGAGCAGATCGCCAAGGCGCTCAATGTGCCAACCAAGGAGCTGACCCTCCCGATCAAGAAGCTCATCGCGACGAAGGTTCTGCTCACCGAGGGACAGAAGCGCGCCACCAAGTACTTCCCGGCCACGGGCAGCGGTGACGCGGGAACGGGCGCGGCTCGCGCGGCAGGTGGGCGCAAGGGGCGCGGCGGAGCGAAGCGCGCTACCAAGGGCCGCGGTCGCAAGCGCGGCTGACACACGGCTGAGTCCCCGAGGCGTGGACTAGCGGGATTCGCCCGCGAGTGTGGTTTCGCTCGGCGGTGCCGCTAGTGCGCCGATTGGGTTACCAACACCGAGGGCGCCGCTTTGAACGCACCCTGGCCTGGCAACCCCGACACGACGGGTCGCCAGGTGATTGGCTGCCGGAGGTAAGGGACGCACGTTGCCCGAGCCCCACGCCGCATTGCGGTGGAGGTGGCGATGCGGAGTGCGTCTTTGGCGGTGCCTCTGGTGAGATCTGCCAACGGTTCGATACCCCACACCCCACCCACGCAGCTTGCGCTGCGCGGGGCCCGGAGGACGCGGGTCGCTGGCGGACTCGGGGGGAGAACCATCGATCTTGGGTGGAGTCTCTCCGAATAGAGGCAAGTGGGGTGTTGGCCCACGCGCAGCCGCGGCGCCACCGCCACCTGGGACCGCAATGTTGGTTGGGGGGCCCGCACAACGGGGGAGGGGATGAGCCAGCCCCTCCAACAGATCCTCATGATCTACTAGATCTGAAGATCCGCACGTCACGCGCGGATCTTCGGCAGCGCGGTCGATCGGCGCCGGAGGCGCCCGTCGCTCGTCAAGCGGCGAGGCGGGGGAGGCCGCGGGTCGCTGCCGGTGCGGGGAAGGCCTCGCCGCCCTCGCCAGAAAGAAACCGAGCTGCCGGTTCGTTGCTCTAGATCGTTGATTTGACGCAGCAATCAACCTGATTGCTGCTCGAGGTCGTGGACTTGTCGCAGCAATCTACCTGATCGCTGCTCGAGGGATCGCACGAAGGTTGTGCTGCGCGCGTGCGGCCCGGATCCCGAAGGGTTGTCTCACCGACTTCGCGGAGCGGGATGCAGTGGGTCCGACTCGGTAGTAGCCTGCTGACGTGACCGTGGATCCCCAGGCGCTCCTCGCACGGTTGGGTGCGTGCCACGTTCTCGGCTGCCGCCCAAGGGGATACGGCCCGCGGGAGTACGGCCGGTATGTGGGCGTCATCGCTACGTCCTTGGTGCTGCTCCTCGACCCCATCCCCGCGGTGGCGCAACCCGCGACGAACCCAGGGGCGTCGGAGGTCGACGGGGCAGCCACGGATGGTGCCGCATCCCCGACCACCGTCGATGCGATCGCGCCCGCGGAGCGTGGGGCCCCGGATACCTGGGGACGAACCGATCCTCCCCCTCCTGACCGGGATCGCCTCGAGCCGAGACGAGACACGCCCCGCTCCAAGACGCGTCCTTGTCCGGCGCTGCCGGAAGCGGGAGAGCCCTGCGAGCCGTCGACGAGGAGCCACCCTCCGGATCGAGGGGAACGGAGCCCCGATTTCCCGGCGCCGCGACACCGCGCCGGGGAGCTGCGAGTGCGGTACACGCTCGAGGCAATCGAGATCCGTGGCAATGGTCGGACGCACTCGAGGGTGATCCTCCGCTACGTCCCCTTCGAGCCTGGAGACTCCTTCGATGTCGCTGATTCGTCGGTCGAGCTTACGCGCTATCGGCTCCTCGGGACCGGGTTCTTCAGGGATGTCCAGTTCTCTCTTCGGCGCGGCTCCCAACGCGGACAGGTGATCCTCGTCATCGACGTCGTGGAGCGCAACACGATGGTCGTCAACGGGGTCTGGCTCGGCCTGTCCACGGACCGCGACCCAGCCGGCCACAAGCGCCCGCTGACGTCCTTCGGCGGGATCGACGTCGCGGAGACGAACCTCGGCGGGACTGGCATCACGCTCGGTTCGGCAGTCGGCGTCGCCCAGGATCAGCTCGCCTTGCGTCTTCGCTTCATCGACCCCGCCATCGCGAACACCGAACTGCTCGTCGGCGCCGAACTACTCTACAACGACGCGCTGGACTTCTTCGGAAACGCGGCCGTCAAATACCAGGCACCTGCGCAGGACAAGCTTCGCGATTTCGCCGTTCTCCCATACACCCGCTTCGGCGGCAGCGCAGGAACGGGGCTGGATCTCTCCGTCGCGAGCCAACTCTGGCTCCACTATCGGCTGGAGACGATCGACGCCGAGGTCCCGGTGGCGGCGGTGCATTCGCGGAACGGATACCAACCCCTCGAACCGATCGATTTCGACGTCGAACCGGGGGACAGCATCCTGTCCGCGGTCCGGGCCACGTTTAGCTACGACACGCGCGACCACCCGTTCCTGCCGCAGCGCGGCTGGCTCGCGCGGTTCTCGGGTGAGTTCGCGCTCTCACCGTTGGGTAGCGACTACGCTTACCAGAAGATCGAGGCGCAGGCGTCGCACTGGTGGCGCCTACCTTGGCGTCACGTCGTGCGGCTCGAGCTCTTCGGGGGAGCCATCGCGGGCCACGCCCCCTTCTTCGAACAGTACTATGTGGGCGATTTCTCCGACTTCCTCGCGAGTCGAGCCCTGGCTCTGAACTTCGATCGGCGGCCCCCCACGAACTTCCTCGGCACCGCGATCGCGGAGGTACGCCGCGGTCATTTCGTAGGCAAGCTCGGCCTGGAGTATCGAGTCCCACTCTACCGCGGTCGTCGATCCGTTTTCGGCATTGATGCCTTCGCGAGCGGCGGCATCTTCGCGATAGCGTCACAGCACGATCTCGATGACCCGCCCTCACTCTACTCCGGAGCTGCGCGCATCCCCGCCGATGTGACGGGCAACCTCGGCTTGCGCATGGACACGAGCGCGGGTGGCTTGACGTTCGCCTTCTCCAACCTCATCGGCTTCGCCCCGCCCGGGTGGGTGGAACGGTAATGGCGAGTGATGCCTGGTGGCCCCGATTCCGGGCGGTCCCTCGTCGGTCCGCGGGGCGGGCGTGGGCCCTCTCTTGGATCGTCGCGTGGCTCCTAGTCACGGTAGGTCCTAGGACGGCGCACGGCGAGCCCCCCAAGCCCCCCCCGCCCCGACCTGCCGCGTTCCAGTGGGACCAAGCGAAAAAGAGCCTCTACGTGAGCCTCGCCTTCCGCGACGCCGTGAGCGCACAGATCCAGGAGAAGCTCGGGCGTGGCCTGCCAACGACCATCGTCTTCACCGGCGCCATCTTCCGCCCGGGCGTGAGCCAGCCATTGTCGACCACCGCCCAGACCTGCCGAATTACTTGGCACGTCTGGGACGAGGTCTACTTGATAGAGGTCGTGCGCCCGGGCTCGACACGCCTAGAGCGGTCACTGAACGTCAACGGTGTGCTGCGGCGGTGCGCCGAAGTCGGCGGCACCACCGCGGCGCGGTGGCTGCTGGCAGGGACCAGCTCCCAGATCCCGCCGGGCGTCCCCATCTACCTCCATGGTAAGGTGCAGGTGAATCCGGTGAGTCCGGATGTCTTGCAGAGGATCCGGCGTTGGGTGAGCCGCCCCTCCGGCACTGGCGTCGCCGCCCCCGGCGACGCGCTGTTCAGTACGTTCACCGGCCTCTTTCTGCAGCGGGTGGGGGAGGCAGAGCGGGAGCTCGAGATCCTCACCAACGTACTGACCCCCGTTATCCCCCCCGACCCCCCACCCGGGTAGGTCCCTAGAGCAGCAATCAGGTTGATTGCTGCGTCAAGTCAACAACCTAGAGCAACGAACCGTCAGCAGACTTCTCCAGAGGCAGCGCTGGAAACGCGTCTGTGCGAGGCGAGGACGCTTTTCTGGCGCTGCCGTTGCTGTTGGCAACCTGATCGGTGCTCTAGTCCGGGTCCAGTCCTCACCCGCGAGGGTCTAGTCGAACAGGTCCGCGCTGCCTGCCCCCGCCGGCGTGGAAGGCGCCGGGTAGGTGGCAAGGATGGCGATGGTGTAGAATCGATACTGGTGCTGGATCGCCGTCCAATCCACGGCGGGCAGCGTCCGCTTCACGCACTTGGCAGCCTTCTGGGCCGCAGGTCCGCGCCAGTCGCCGCTTGCTCCGGGGAAGACGACCACGCGCTTGTCATGGAAGTCGATCTGCATGACATAGTTGATCGATCCCGCCTTGGACTCTCGCGGGGCGCAGTCGGCATTCTCCTGGATCGCCTTCGACAGCGCCTGCTCGAAGAACGGTAGATCGTCGCAGAGAGGCCCCTCTTGCCCCTTGGAAGCCGGGGACGGTGCGCACTTGACCTTCTGCAGGGGGCCGAGCTTGACCCGGTCCTCCTTGTAGCGAGCCTGCTCTGCCTGCCGTGCGAGCGCAGACACCAGGGCCTCGGCGCTGGACGGGGCCGAGGCCGAAGTCGCGATCGGCGTCACCGCAGGCCGCCGCATCAGGTAGAGCGGAACCGCAATGAGAACCAGGAGGACGACCACGGCGACGACGAGCTGGGCGCGGAGCGGTCGATCCGAGCCGGGCGAGCTCGGACGCCCCACACCGAGCCGGCGGACGCTCGGTTCGCTGGAAGAAGGAAACGTCGGACGCTGCGGGCGGACCATTGGGCACGGGTCAGCGCGGCGCAAACCGCGGCGACAAGCTCCAGGATCAATCGTCGAGGAGCGCTTGTGGTGGCTGACCCGGCTCGGCCTTGATGATGGTGGCAGCGAGATCGAGCGCTTCCGGCATCAGCCCCTGGACCTGAGAGACGACCTGTTCGACGACGTGGCGGGCCTCATCGACACCCGGTCCAGTCATGGCGACGGCGAACTTGAGCGGACCTATGCGCCCGGCCGTCACGGGCACGATACTCAATAGCAGGACCTCGGTGAGCTCGACCACGCGCTGCGCGGCGCGCCGGAGTGCCAGCATCTCGAGAATGGTGGGACGGTCGGTCGGATTGCGGTTGGGGCCGCGAACATGATACCGCGCCACCGTCAAGGCAACGTTGTTCCAAGTGGAGAACCCGATCTCATCCTGTAGGGCGCGGAGGAAATGATCGCGCCGAAGCAGACCCGTGAGGCCATCCCGTTCGTTGAGGTAGGCGGTGGCGCGCTGGTGGGCGGCGCTCGCGTCCTGAAAGCTCACGAGCTTCATCCGACACTCGCCGAGTTGAACATCCCCACCGTGGAGGAGCGCCACCGTCTTCTTGCGATCGAAGCTGTGGTCCGCGTAGGTGCCATTCGTGCTCCCGACGTCCTCGATCACCCAGGAGCCAGCTTGCCACCGCGCCACGGCATGGGACCCAGAGACGGTCGCCTCTGGCACGGAGATGTCCTGATTGCTCCGCCGCCCGATCGTCATCGTCGGCTTGTCGAGCGGGAAGATGCGCCCCGCGAGCTCCGTCGCATTAGTGGCGAAGGTGCAGAGCAGCGACTGCGCCCCAGGTACGAACGCCTCCATCGCCCCGCGCCCGAGCGGAGGTCCCGGCGCGATCCGCTCGCGCGGCATCTGGACCTGGCTGGTCGTGAGCGCCGAGGGGTTGAAGAAGCGAAGGCGCCGCGCCTGGGGCCGGAGCTCGACGTCTTCGGCCAGACAGCGGAAGATCTGCTTCACTTCGTCGACCGAGAGCCCCGCGGGCACGTCGAACATGATCTGCGACCGCATCGGCTTGGCGCGTGGCCGATACCCCGGCTCGGGCACGCGGCAGGTCCACATCTCCCAGAGCGTGAGACCGAGAGCGTACATGTCGTCCTCCATGCTCGCGCCGCCAGACCGAAGGCGCTCGGGAGACATGTAGTTCGGCGTACCCCCATCGGGGGGAGCGCCCGGGCGGCGGGCGCTCAGACGCGCACGTTCCTGAGCGAACCCGAAGTCTAAGATGACCGCGCGGTCGCCGGTGACCATGATGTTCCCGGGCTTCAGATCGCCATGGACGAGCCCCTGCGCGTGGATCGCCGCCAGCCCGGCTGCCGCCTCGCTCGCGATCTTCCGGAATTCGTCCGCCGTGTAGCCCCCCTGCGCCTTGCGCCGACGGATGTGTGTGTGCAGGGTCTGCCCAGCGATGTGCTCCATCACCATGACCGGACCCCAAGGACTGGGCGCGAGGTCGTGAACTCGACAAACGTTGGGGTGGCTCACGGAGCGGGCCAGCAGGAGCTCCTGACGGAGCGCCTCGTCGTCGCCGGGCATTCGCGATTCTTCACGAACCACCTTGAGCGCCACGGGCTGCTGGGTACTACGGTCGTAGGCGAGGAAGACCTCACCCATGCCGCCCTTGCCGAGGCTCTGGCGGATCTCGTAACGGTCGTTGACGACCGTCCCCTGCGCGAGAGGGGCGACGCTGCGGTTGTTGGCCATCCGAATCAAAGGGGGGCAGTGCTTCGGCTCTACGCCCAAGGAAGCGTCGTCGATCTGACCCGATTCTTCAATCAACAACCGAATCTCGGCCGGATTCGCTCGCCGAACGGGTCCCCTGGCCGCTCGGCTCCCCTCACCGTCCCCGCTCACCGGCAGGGCTTGTCGCTGCCCGAGAATTCGTGGTATCGGCGCGAGCCGCGGCTGGCATCAGGAAGGCCGGTGCGGATCCGGCATGCCCCGCTACCTTCACCAGGAATCACGGCGGCAGAGAGCCCCTGGGCGACAAGCCTGGGAAGGTGCTGCCTGAAGACGAGCCGGCAGCCAGGGAACCGCCCACGCTCGCCGGGGTTGCCAGTAGACGTCGCTCCGACAACACGGCGCCTCGGGGAGAAAGGGGGCAGGCAGGACGGTGGTGCGACGAGCCGTCCCTCCCCTGCCGATCGTCACCGGCCCTTCTTCGGCGGGCCGGTGACGGTCAGATCGGGAAACGAACCATGACCGACGGATCGAAGCGAACGATGGGAGCGTGTTTGGCGGTGGGGCTCCTCGCTGGATGCACAAGCGATAGCCGGCCGATCACCGCACTCCATGCGGGCGGCTCTGCTGGCAGGGACGAACGCGCGGCGGTCGCCGGCGGACGAGCCGGATCGGGGCTCGTCTCGGGCGGGGCCGGCGGCGACGCCGCCACCGCGAACGGGGAAGGTGGCTCGAGCAGCCAGGCGCTCTAGCCACTCGCCATCCTCGGCTCCTGCGTCGACGACTACGGCACGATCCACGAGATCGATGCGAAAGCCTCGACCCCGGGGTGGGACGAGCGTATTCGAGGTCCTCGAGTGCTCGAACGACGAGAGCTACCTCGTCGCGCACGACGCGGACACGAACGAGGCTTCCCCGAGGACTATGGCCGCTTCGACTGGGCCACGGTGGACGGCTCCCTCGACTTCTGCCGGACGGCCTTCGCTGCCGAGAGCATCGAGGACGCCCTCGCCACACGGGCGACGAGCGCCTCCGATCCGGGAAATGCCGGCTGCGGTGGCTTCGCCTGGAGCGAGCTCGGCTACGACTGACGAGCTCGGGCCCGGCCCACACGATCGTCAGCGCCGGCCACGATCGACGAGCTCGATGCCCTGCCAGAGCCACAGGCGCGCACCGTCGGTGGAGAGCGCGACTGCGAGGGCACCCGAGGCGGCAGCGTGGATCGCGGGGTTGGGGATGAAGAGCGGCAGGATGTCCTGAGGTCGCCACCGCCGGGGGGCAGGCAGGGCACAAAGGCCCGCTCCCCGCGGGCCAATTCGTGCCCGCACCTCGGCGAGCGCGCGAGGAAACCCGCCGAGGGCGTCGACCAGGTGCCGCTCGAGGGCAGCTTCGCCGCTATGTACGCGGCCCTCCGCGTGGGAGCAGACAACCTCCCGATCGAGCCCGCGGGCTCGGGCGACCTCGCCGACGAAGGAGTCGTACACCATGACGAGCTCCCGCTCGAGCGCGTCGCGCTCGCCTTCGGAGAACGGGCGCGCCACAGAGGCCATGTCGGACCGTTCGCCTCGCTTCACGACCTCGACCGCGATCCCGAGCCGCTCGAGCAGGGCTCCGATCGCCACGCGGACGGCAACGACCCCGATCGACCCCGTTATCGTCGTCTTCTCCGCGACGATCGCGTGCGCGCCGAGCCCGACCAGATACCCCCCGCTCGCCGCCACGTCCTCGAAGCAAGCAACCACCGGCTTCGTCTCCGCGAGACGCCGCACCTCATGCAGCATTCGATCGGACACGAGCACACTCCCGCCCGGGGAATTGACGAGGAGGATCACGCCCTGCGCGCGCCGATCCTCCCGGACGGCTTCGGTGGCCCGAGCTAGCTCCTCGGCCGTGGCGACAGGCATCCCCGGCCACGGCGGAGCGTGGGCGATGGGCCCGCGCAGCTCGACCACGGCGATGTAGGGTCTGCGCCACGGCGCCCGGAAGCCGCGGTGGCGACGCCGAGCGTAGAGCCGCGCTGGGATGACCGGGACCTCATCGTCCCGGCTCGGCTGGAGCCGCATCGGGAGCTCATCCTGGTAGGCTTCGCCGTCGACGAGGCCGAGCTCGACCGCCAAGCTCGCGGGGAAAGGGCCCTCGTCAATCCACTGCTCCGCTCGCCCGCGGGTCACCCCACGGCCCTGGGCCAGGGCGTCCACGAGCTCGCGGTGCGCCACGTCGAGGAGTGCCTGGACCTGCTCGCGTTGCTCCGCGCTCATGGACCGTGACGCGAGCTGTTCCCCGGCTGCCTTGTAGCGCCCCTGCGCGAAGACCTCGGGCTCGATCCCGAGCTCATCGAGGGCTCCCTTCAGGTAGGGCGACTCCACGGCGAAGCCGAGCGGGGCCAGGTGAGAATGGGGACCGACGAGCACGCGATCGGCCGCGACGGCCAGGTAGGTCATCCGGGTCCCCCCGCCCTCGGGCAGGTAAACGACCACCCTTTTTCCCCCCGCGCGGACCTCGTCGAAGATGCGGCGGAGCGCGGTCGCCCGAGTAGTCCCGGAAGCGAACGAACGGATCACCACCAGCCATCCCGCGACCCTAGGATCGGTCACCGTGTCCTGGGCAAGCGCGCGCAGATCCTCGAGCGCCCACGGCTGCCGACGCGATCCCCACGGCTTGCTCGGCGCCGGCACCTCGGCGACGGACCCGTCGAGCTCCAGGCGCAAGAAGGCTCCCTTCGGGCAGGCCCGTGCTCGCCGCCACCAGAGGAGCGGAAGGAGCAGGAAGACCAGGAGATCCTGGAGGAGGACCATCAGCAGGCGGATCAACATGGGATCTCGGGGAGCGCGGTCATCGAACGTAGATGGTCTGCCGAACCCAGCCTACACCGCCGCGGTTGTCCCTCACGACGGCCCACACCCTGAGGGGGCCCGGCTCCTCGGGCGCCCAGAGCTCGGTTCCGTGGTCCGCGTCCCATCCGTGGGCGGAGTCGGCGATGAGGCGCACCACATCGGCCACACCCCCGCGATCGACGTGATAGTTGACCCACAGTTGCTCCCGGCGGGCATCCCCGTCGCTGCCGGCAGGCTCGAGCTCCGAGTTCGCGGGACCGTTGGGATCGAGGACGGGGTGGACCAAGATCGAATCGCAACCCGAGCGGCCATCTCGCTCGCAAGGCTCGATGCAAGGGACCAATTCGCAATCCGGCTCTTCGGCCGCGGCGCAGATGCCCTCCGTGCAACGGCCCGACCCACAGTCCTCGGGCGTCGTGCAATCGTCCCCTGCCCCCCGCGGCGGCTCCACCCCGATGCACGCGCCGTCGATGCAGGTGGTACCGCCGTCGGTCGGTTCGTAGGTCCGTCCGCCGACCACGAAGCCGTCGATGACGGGGTTGAGGTTATCGAGCTCATCGAACACGTAGATCGCGCTGTAGCCGATCACGAAGTCGTCGGCTCCGACCCGCTCACCCGAGTCAGAGACGCAGCCCAGCGGGAAGCCGGTCGCTTCGACCTCGTCGGGATCGGTGATGAGCTCGAGGGTGCCGGCGCACGCCGCGAAGAAGACATAGGTGAGACCGTACGCCGGAACGGTACCGGCAGGCCGGGTGATCATCGCGTCGCGGGACGGGATGGGGAGCAAGAACCGGTCGCCGACCGCGAACGGGATGCCCGGGGGGAAATCGGCGCCGAGCTCACGTGGCAAGACGCCCGCGGAGCCGGTGGCCGCGAGGGTGGCCGCGAGAGTGCCGAGCAGCGAACGTCCGGTCGGTGACGCGAACCCCTGGGCAAAGCAGCCATAGTAGAGATCGCCGGCCGGGTTGTCGCAGCCGCCGAGCCAGACCCGATGCACGGGGCGCGGCGCCGCCTCGGAGCCGTCGGCCCAGAGCATCGACAGCTCGACGGTGGAGTCGGGGCGAGCATAGGGGGTGCTCTTCTGCACGCCCAGGACGCGCAGCGAGGTGACCTCGGTCGGGGGATCGAAGGACGGTCCACAGCCCGCCGTGGCGAGCGCGAGGGCCGCCCCGAGCGCGACCCTCGCGGGCCGCCCTGGGTAGCGAATGAAACCATGGTGACGCATCAGAACTCTCCTCTTATCCCGAGGGCAGGGAGGATCGGGAAGCCCTTGGTGCGGTTCGTCTGGGTGTAGTTGTAGTTGTAGGAGAGCGCTTCGACCGCTGCGTTGTTGTAGGCATTGCGGAGGTCGAGATAGCCGGCGAACCTGAACGCCTTGAACTGCCAGCGCTTGTCGAGCCTCAGATCGAGCTGGTGAATGAGGGGGAGTCGCTGACTGTAGAGGTCCCCTTGGAGCGCGACGTAGGACCCAGCGTCGGCGGCGTAGAGCGCGCTCAGCGCCGGCTCCGAGAGCACGGGCGTGTAGAGCGTCCCCGACACCAGGCGGAAACGGCCGCCCACCTCCCAGCCGCGACCGAGGCGGTAGCTGCCGAGCACGGTGAGGTTGTGGGTCTGATCGTACTCGAAGAGGTAGGCCGGTTCGTCTTCGTGGTCCTTTCGGGCGCTCCGCGACAGGGTGTAGGCGATCCAGCCGAAGAAGTGCCGGTCGGGCTTGTACTTGAGGAACGTCTCGAGCCCGATCGCGCTCCCGACGCCATCGTTGCCGTAGGTGAAGGAACCCCGGTCGTTCGCGGTCCGCGCGACCAGCTGCCGCATGTCCTTGTAGAACCCCTCGACACTCAGCTCGACCCGTTCGGTGAGCTGCTGCTCCGCGCCGACGCTGTAGTGGATCGCGCGGTTCGAGCGGAGGCCCGGCGTGCCGAACTCCTCACTCGTCTCCTGGAAGGTCGGTGGCCGGTGGAAGACGCCGACGCCGACCTTCGCCGTGGTGCGGAGGCGAGGCTTCAGCCGCCGCGCGTCGAGGGTCGGGTGAACGATGTCGTAGCGTCCCGTGAGGCGCGGGCTGAAATCCCCGTGAGATGTGTCGCGCGCGTAGTCGATGCGCACCCCGGGGACCAGCCGGAGCCGTGCGGTCGGGGTGAGCTCGCCTTCGAGGTACCAAGCCGGACGGAACCCGATGAAGTCCACCTCACTCTCTCGCGGGGGACGGTTCGCGAATGGCCCTGGGCTCGGCTCCCCCGCGTCCGGTGGGTCCGGTGCCCGCACGAACACCGTCCCGGGCGAGAGCTGGAAATCGAGGCCGCCATTTAGCCGAAAGCCCTTGCTCAGCACCCAGGCGAACTCGGTCCGGTATTGGATGAGAAAAAGGTCGAGGAGAAACTCGATCATCCCGAACGAGAAGTCGAGGTCGGTCTTCCCCGCCGAGACCATGGTCGTGAGCGTCACGTGCCGGTCGAGTTGGTCCTCGTAGAGGAGCTGACCTTGGTGGACCGAAGTGCCGAAGCTCACCGTCCCTCCGAACGAGGGATCCTCCGCGATCGGATCGTCGATCAGGACCTCGACGCGATCGTCGGAGCCGTATAGTCGCAGGCTGAGCTTCGAGTCCGGGCGCGGCTTGGTCTCCGCGATCAGCTGATAGTCCCAGTAGACCGGCGACGTGGTGACGCCCGCATCGGTGGCTTCCAGGATGGGGCGGAGCCAGCTATCGAACCAGCTGCGACGTCCGGCGGCGAAGAGGGACCACTTCTTGAGGCCAGGGATCGGTCCCTCGACCACGAAGCGGGTGTTCAGGAGATCGAGCTCGACGAGACCGTGGTAGCAGCCTTCGCGGTCGCTCGGTCTCATGTACGGGCCGTGGCATCTGGTGTTGGGCGGGCGGAGCGCCACGTCGACGAGGCCGCCCAGGTAGCGCCCGTATCTTGCGCTGAAGTTACCCGGATATAGGTCGAATCGCTCGATCGCCTCCGTGGGGATCACGCTGGAAAGCCCGCCGAAGTGGTAGATGAGCGGCACCTCGGCGCCGTCGATGAAGGCGGCGCTGTCGTTCGGGTCGGAGCCGCGGATGATGAGGAGGCCGGCGAGCCCCGCCGGCGGCCGCGCCACCCCGGGCAACGCCTCGATGGATCGGAGCGCATCGCCACCAGTCCCTGGCACGCGAGCGATCTCGCGCTGCGAGATCGCTCGCCGCGTCACCTCGCGGAGGGGCCGCTGCCCCTGGATCACGATGTCGATCCCTGACACCTCGGCGACCATCCGGTAGGTGACCTCGGTGGCCTCACCCGCCACCACGGACTCCGCCGCCTCGAAGTGCCGATACCCAGCGACGTCGATGGAGACGTGGTACTCCCCGGGCGAAAGCTCCGTGAAGGACCAGCGGCCATCGACGTCGGTGGCCAAGCGGTGGTCGACGCCGTCGGCCCCCAAAACCTGCACGGTCGCGCCCGCGAGCGGGAGATTGGTGCCCCCGACAGTGACCTGGCCGCTCAGGTTTCCGAGCGCGTGCGCGCGAGGGGGCGCCGCGGACGGAGGCGGCAGCGCGGCTTCGAGGGTGAACCGGTACTCGTAGTCGATGCGAACGGGGACGGGCCTGCCGTCGACGGTCGCCGGCTTCCATTTGAACCCGAGCGCGGCCGTCCGAGCCGCCTCGTCGAAGCCATGGCCGGCCGAGCCGATGACCTCGGCGGTGATAACGTTGCCCTGAGGATCGATGACGAGACGGAGGACGACGGCACCCTCGACCCCCGCCTCCTTCGCCGCTTCGGGGTAGGGCGCGCGCTGGAACTGCACCAGCTCGGGGCGCACGACCACGGGGGCGGCTGGCGCGGGGCCGTCGGCCTCCGCGGCGACACCGGGGGGCGTCGCCGCGGGCTGGGCGTGCACCACGCGCACCGCGCAGAGCAGCGCCAGGACGCCGGCGAGCGCAGGGGAGCGGAGGCGGGGCATCGAAGGAGCAGGGAGTATCCCGGGCGGAGGAGGGACGCAAATGGCGGCGGCGGCGGCAGCAGCGGAAGGGGCAGCGGAAGGGGCAACGGAAGGGCTGACAGCGGCAGCAACAGCAGCGGCGCCAGTGGCAGTGGCAGCGGAAGCGGCGGCGGCGGCGAGCACCTGCGAGTGGAAGCAACCCCCAGCCCCATCCCTGCCGCAGCCGAAACCCCCTTGCCGCAGCCGAAGCCCCAGCCATGGCCGCTTCCCGTCCTCCGTCCGGCCATCGCAAAACGCCATCGGGTCGGCGACACCCCTGTCCGCGCGATCCGCTGTCGCCGATGATGGAACGGTGATTCAGAACAGCAATCCGGTTGCTGTCAGCAACCGGATCGGCGCTCTGGCGCGGGTTCGGTGTCCTGATCCGCCAACCCCTGGACCACCAACCACAGCGACGCCCAGAATGCCGGCTAGCCAGGCCGCCACCCCCGCGCCACGATTCGCACCCCCAACGCCCCCCCATCCCCCCTTCGGAAGGCCTCCTCCGTGCTCCGCATCGCCACCTGGAACGTCAACTCCATCCGCGTCCGAGAGACCCACGTGGTGGACTTCCTCCGCCGTGCAGTTCGTGACATGGGCAAAGGTGTGGCGACACGACGCGTCGGCGGGCGAATCACAGACGCTACCGAGATTCGGAAAGAAGGGGGGACAGGGCGGCGCCAGCTTGGTCTCGAAACGCGCGAGCGCCGAGAAATCCCCGACCAGGCGAACGCGCCAGCGATCGCAGAACCGAAGGCCCGAGAAGGCCCCGGCGGCCACCCAAAATCACTCCCGGCCTGAGTGACGCGCCGCCCCGCGCACACCGATGCCTGGCACCCAGGATGACAGAACTCACGGCTCGGTCGGCAGGACCGATGGTGTCCGCCGCAGCCGCGACCCCAACGATGGCTCGGCGTTGACCCCAAGCTCCTTCAAGCTCGCCGTCGTTTCCTTCGTGACGGGCTCCGCGACGAGCTTGCTGCCTCCGGGTGGAGTCGGACACGAGCTCTGCGGGCCGTCCGTGCTCGACCGCCTCCCCGAGGAGCACGCGTCGGGGACACGCCATCATCTCGATACCGTGGGCGTCCTCGCGACAGTAAACGCGCAGGTCGCGATGCTCCGCGCCACCCGCACGCCGGCGAGGGCGCCCCAGTGAGCTGGGCTCGACGACCCACTCCCGTCCGGGCCGCCGGCAGCCCGACGGGGGCACTCCCCGCCCCGGAGGGACCGTCGCCGACCGAAGCGAGGACCTGACGAGCGCCGCGGGGATTGAACGGATGGGGCGGTCGATCGCATGCTGCGCCCCCCGCTCATGGGGCCGAGACATCGAAAGGTGCGAACATGAAGAACCGTTTCCTGTTGTTGACCGTTCCCTTCCTGGCCTCGGCTCTCGCCAACGGCTGCTCCAAAGCCGATGACGGCGACTCCAATTGCGCCGCCGGCACCGAGCTCTGTCCGTGCGGGAACGATCACTCCTGCGACGACGGCCTGGTGTGCGGCTCCGACATCTGCGTGAGGCTCCAGGGCTCAGACAGCACCGGCGGCACGGGACCGACGGGAACCGGCGGGCAGGGCGCGGCAACCGAGACCGGCGGCACCAGCACGGCAGGCGAGGGCCCGGTGGCGGGAGGCGGTGAGAGCCCGACGGGAGGCGGCCAGGGTGGGACCGAGGAGGCGCTCCCACCGAGGGGCGAGTGCACGCAGGTGGGGTTCGTGGGCGCAGACCAATCCGATAGCTCCTCGGCCCCCGACCTGTTCGTGGGCTGGCTGGAGGAACGCGGGGCCATCGTGACCCGGATCGACGCGACGGCATCCCTGTCGCCAGCCACCATCTCACCGCTCCACGTCCTCATCGTGGGGAACATGACGGCGCGAGCCGACGAGGGTTCACCCTACACTGCCGATGAGATCGCGGCCGTCGAAGCCTGGGTCAATGACGGCGGCGGACTCGTCACGCTCGCGGGATACACCGGCAACGAGCAGGCGGCCGCGCCGGCGGACTCACTCCTCGAGCCGCTGGGACTCGGCTACGACTACGAGGGACGCGGCTCCGGAGTGTTCGGCGATGGTGAGCCTCCCATGGTGGCAACCGTCCCCGAGGAGGCGACCCACGAAACCGTCGACGAGGTGACGAGCCTGGGCGTGTACTTCGCCTATCCCGTCACCGGCACGGGCACCGTGGTGCTCGAACGGGAAGAAACGGCCCTCGCCATGGCGAGCGAGGTCGGCCAGGGCCACGTCCTCGCCTGCGGCGACGAGTACTCGACGTTCGTGAACCGGTGGGAGGACCAAAGCGAGCTGGAGCACGAGGCCTTCTGGACCAACGTTCTCGACTGGATGACGGCGTCGCTGGGCTGTAGGCTCGGGGACTGATCGAGTACGTTCTTGGCGGGGCGCGGGTTCGATCTCCTCCGCCGGCAAGCGTCTCTCTTTTTGGGGGCGACGAGACGACGGAGGCCCCGCTATGTTCGGGTCCATGGCGGCCCGGCACCCCTACACCGATCCGGAGCTCAGCGTCCCCGAGCGTGTCCGCGACCTGATGGAGCGCATGTCGATCGAGGAGATGGTGGGTCAGATGGTGCAGGCGGACGGGCGCGCCAACGCCGAAGCGCTGGTCCGCGAGCGTCGAGTGGGGTCCTTTCTCCATATCCTGGGGGAGAAGACGGTCGAGCTCCAACGCTTGGCCGCAGAGACCGAGCTCGGCATCCCCCTGATCTTCGGGATCGATGCCATCCATGGGCACGCATTTTGGCCGGGGTCCACGGTCTTCCCAACCCAGCTGACCCTGTCCTCTTCGTACCACCCCGACCACCTGCGCGTGATGGGGCGGATCACCGCCAGAGAGATGCTGGCGACGGGGCTCCACTGGACCTTCTCGCCAGTACTCTGCATCGCGCGCGACCTGCGTTGGGGTCGCGTCGGGGAGACGTTCGGTGAGGATCCGTACCTCATCGGCGAGCTCGGCCGCGCCCTCATCGAGGGGTACCAGGGCAATGATCTCGCGCACCCCGAAGCGGTGCTCGCCTGCGCGAAGCACTTCGCCGGTTACTCGGAGACGGTCGGCGGTCGGGACGCGAGTGAGGCCGATCTGTCGGAGCGCAAACTCCGGACCTACTTCCTCCCGCCCTTCCGCGAGGCGGTGCGGGCCGGATGCCGCACCTTCATGACGGCGTATCAGTGCATCGACGGGGTAGCATGCGTGGTGAACCGTCGGCTGCTCGTCGAGATCCTCCGCGATGAATGGGGCTTCGACGGCTTCGTGGTCACCGACTGGGACAACGTCGGACGCACCCATCACCAGCAGCACCTCTACCCCTCGATCGAGGCTGCGGTGCCGGACGTCGTGCGCGCGGGCAACGACATGGTCATGGTCACGCCGGCATTCTACGACGCCGCGCTCGCTGGTCTGAGACGCGGCAGCATCGATCGTGGCGACATCGAGGCCGCCTGCCGCCGCATCCTCGCCGAGAAGCTCGCGCTCGGCCTCTTCGATCACAAGCGCTACCCGGATCTCGAGCGGGCGCCCGAGGTGGTGGGGTCGATGGCACATCGCGAGCCGCTCTTGCGCGCCGCGCTCGACTCGCTGGTACTCCTGAAGAACGTCGAGCGGGACGGCGCTCCTCTGCTCCCGTTCGGAGCCGGGGTCCGGCGGATGGCCGTCCTCGGACCGAACGCCGACGACACCCTCGCTCAGCTGGGTGACTGGTCCTTTGGCAGCGGCCAGGCGAGCCTCTCCACCGAGGGCCATCCGCGGGAGCTCGTGACCACCGTGCTCGATGGGCTCCGTGACCGCGCGACCCGGGGGGGGATTGCGATCAGCTACGCTCGCGGCTGCGACGTCATCGACCCGGGCGAGAGTGGGATCGCCGAAGCCGCGAAGCTGGCGGCTGCCGCAGACGTGGCGGTGGTGGTGGTGGGCGACCGTCTCGAACTCGTCGGCGAGGAGCGAGATCGTTCCGATCTCGAGCTCACCGGCGGCCAGCCTGCCCTGCTGGCGGCGGTGAAGGCCACGGGCGTGCCGCTGGTGGTCGTCCTGATCAACAGCAAGCCCCTCGTCATCCCCTGGCTCGCCGAGCACGCCGACGCGATCTTGGAGGCGTATAACCCCGGCATGGAGGGAGGCCGCGCCGTCGCGGAGGTGCTCTTCGGCGATCACAACCCGTCGGGCAAGCTGACCGTGAGCTTCCCGCGCTCGCTCGGATCACAACCTTCGTCCTACCAGGTGGTCCCGGGCTGGCACGGAAGCAAGCATGGGCACTATGACGCCCAACCCCTCTTCCCCTTCGGGTTCGGCCTATCGTACACGACCTTCGGCTACGCGCACCTCGCGCTCGAGCAACCGCGCGTGAAGCGGGGCCAACCGGTGACGGTCTCGATCGAGGTGACGAACCAGGGGGATCGCGCAGGCACGGAGATCGCAGAGCTCTACCTGAGGGACCTCTACTCTACGCTCAGCACACCCACCAAACGCCTCCGTCGCTTCGCCAGGATCGAGCTACGGCAGGGCGAAACGCGCAGGCTCGAGTTCACGCTCGTCGACGAGGACCTCGCCTACGTCGGTCGCGATGGGCAGCCGGTGGTGGAGCCGGGGGAGTTCGAGGTCATGGTCGGCGGTTCCTCGCGCGACGAAGACCTGCTGCGAGCACGCTTCGTGGTCGAGGGATAGTCCAAGGCACACCGCTGCCACGGAGCGCGGTACCCGGGCCGATGCTGCCGAGTTCTGAATGGTCGGTCTGGAGCCGTCGCTCGAACGCCGACGCCAAGGAGGGAACAGTGATGCTGGCCAGAAGACTGAAATGGCCAGTCGGACGTGCGCGACATGACGAAAACCGCCACGCACCGCGGTGGTGGAACTGGCCACCTGGAAAGCCCACCTGTGCCTCGATGACCCGCCAGGAGGAGCGAAAGAAGCGAGGGAACCCGGCGGGAAGTGAGGGACCGCACAGCGGTCGCGCCGGCGCGGGTCGTCCGCGGGGACCCTTCGTCGATCCTTCGTTCTTGAGGCGAAAAGCTCATCGAGGTTGAGTCAGATTCCTCAGCATGGAGTTTGCTTCTCAGCCGGGGTGCATCTGGTGAATTCACTCTATCATGTCCACTGGACTATTCCACGGACGTGTGAAATCAAATGGGAATGATTCCCGATGCGACACCCGATAACGAAGCGACCGAACCGCTGAGCGCCGATCGTGAGAACGGACGGATGAGTCAGGTGGCGACGAGGCAGCAGACCACCCCGCCCCTTGCCATGGATCACGACCCAACCGAGACCGAATTCGCGAAGGTAGCGCAGGAGTCGATCGACACCGAGCCCGCGAAGGCGGCAGCGTCGGCCGACGCGGAGGCATTCGGCAGGATGCTCCGGGTTGGTCCCCGGAGCGAGCCGCCTGGCACGGGCGAACGAACGCGGGGTGAACCACCGGCAGACACCGACGGCATCGATTCGCTCTGGGGATCCCCGGACGAGGGCTTCGAGCCTCCGGAATGGGAGGTCGACCCGGAACCGCTGCGACCACCGCCTCCGCCGAGCCTTCGACCAGCGACCGCTCGACGGACCAAGTGCCCACCGTTGGGTATCACCGCCAACCTGCCGCCACCGACGTGGCCCTCGAAGACGGTCGCGGATCTGATGACCCGAAAGCTCATCGCCGCTCGGCCCGACTTTTCGGGTTCAGGCGGTGATCTGGACACTCAGATGCAGTGTTTTCGCGGGGTTGGGCGCCTTCGGAGGTCAGAAA
>JAFGBI010000229.1 GCA_016933275.1 Polyangiaceae bacterium
ACGGGGTCGCAGGCATCGGCGGTGCAGGGGTTGCCATCGTCGACGAGGAGGGGGAGACCGGGCGTGCAAGCACCGGCGCTGCAGGTCTCGCTACCATTGCAGACATCAGCGTCGGCACAGGCCGTGCCATCGGCGACGGGGAAGTTGGCGACTCCGGTCACGGGGTCGCAGGCGTCAGCGGTGCAGGGGTTGCCGTCATCGACGACGAGGGGGGCGCCGGGAACACAGCTGCCGTCAACGCAGGTTTCGGCACCGTTGCAGACGTCAGTATCGGCGCAGTCCGTGCCATCGGCGACGGGGAGGTGGGTGACGCCGGTCACGGGGTCACAGGCATCAGCGGTGCAGGGGTTGCCGTCGTCGACGGCGGGCGGCAGGCCGGGCATGCAATTGCCCGCAGCGCAGATCTCGTCCCCGTTGCACGCGTCGGCGTCGGCGCAGGCCGCGCCGTCGGCGACGGGGAGGTGGGTGACGCCGGTCACGGGGTCGCAGGCATCGGCGGTGCAGGGGTTGCCATCGTCGACGAGGAGGGGGACACCGGGCGTGCAAGTACCGGCGCTACAGGTCTCGCCACCATTGCAGACATCAGCGTCGGCGCAGGCCGTGCCGTCGGCGAGGGGAACGTTGGCGACGCCGGTCGCGGGGTCGCAGGCGTCCGCGGTGCAGGGGTTGCCGTCATCCACGACCAGGGCGACACCGGGGGTGCAGTCGCCGGCCGTACAGGTCTCGTCGCCGTTGCAGAGGTCGGCGTCGGGGCAAGCCGTGCCGTCAGCGACGGCAACGTTGGCGATGCCGGACATGGGGTCGCACGTGTCGGCGGTGCAGGGGTTGCCATCGTCGACAATGAGCGGCGTGCCGGGCATGCAGTTGCCGGCCGAGCAGGTCTCGTCACCATTGCAGAGATCGGCGTCGCTGCAGGCGGTGCCGTCCGCGACGGGGACGTTGGCGACGCCGGTCAGGGGATCGCAGGCGTCGGCGGTGCAGGGGTTGGCGTCGTCGACGATGAGCGGTGTGCCGGGCATGCAGTCGCCGGCTGTACAGGTCTCGTCGCCGTTACAGAGATCGGCGTCGCTGCAGGCGGTGCCGTCTGCGACGGGGACGTTGGCGACGCCGCTGGCGGGATCGCATGAATCGTCGGTGCATGGGTTGTCGTCGTCGACGGTCGGAGCGATTCCGAAGACGCAGTCGCCGCCGAGGCAGGTCTCGTCGCCGTTGCAGAGATCGTCGTCGGGGCACCCCGTACCGTCGGCAACCGGGTCGTGGGTCACGATCCCCGTCGTCGGATCGCAAACGTCAGTCGTGCACGGGTTGCCGTCGTCAGGGTCGACCCCTGCGCACGGATCGGTGGCGCCCACGAACCTCAGGTGATCGAAGTGGTAGATCCCCTTTGCGTCCCAGGGCACGTTCAGGGCGATGATGAAACGCAGGTCGGTGACTTCTCTGCCGGACAGTTGGTCGAAGATCCATTGCGGCAGCTGGTGCTCGATCGTTACGAATCTCCCGAGAGGCAGGCCCGTGAGTTCTTTGGCCCCCACCGCTTCGTGGTGGATGCCCGCGCTCGCGGCGTCGATGAAGAGCTGAGTCTGCCCGTACCACCAGCGGTTCGACTGCAGGAAGGGGAGGCGGAGATCGTAGGCCACGGTCGCGGACACGGACGCGGGCTTGGCGATCGGTACGCTCCAGAGTTCGCGCCAGCCACCGCCGCCGACGGCGAGGGAGTGCAAACCCTCCACATGCAGCCCACTGGTCGCGGTCCTTCCCGAGGTCGCCCACCAGAACCTTGCGTGCTCGAATCCCATAACGAGCGAGGGGTCCGGCGGGGCTTTCCTGGAGAGATTGCTGGCGATCGAGTCCTCGGAAAGCGAAGAGGGACGTTCGTTGCACGCCAGCAGGATCGCTGCGCCCATCACCAGGATCGTGGTGGCCCCAACCCTCCTAGAGACGTTGCTCGACGTGGTGTACCGCTTGCCCATCGTTGATGCTCCTGCCCGCTAGACGCACCTGTGAAAACATAGATATGTTCTCACATCGAGCCGGCGTGTTCAATCTCGTCTGGGCACATTCGCTTGGAGTTTCGGTAATTTTTCTCCTACCTTCACTCGTGGGCGTGCTTGTATGTCGGAGTCGTGATTCGATGACAGGTACACACCAGATGGTTTTTCTGTCTGCGTGTGTGCCGCGTGGTGCGATAGCGACGTCGGGTGTGCCGCCGACCTCGGTTTTCGGCCGTTCCGACCGCGAACCCGCCTCACAACCCGCGGAGGGCGGGGGTGGCAGGGAAGCCCGGCGTGTGGGTAGCTGTGCTCGCGACAGCGCCTTCATGCTGCCGGAGCACCCTACGGAACGCGGAATTGTCAATCACGTGCCGCATCACAACTGGATGTCGAAATCCGACACCTCGCGGGCGACGTGGTCTCTGTCGACGGAGGAGCGCCCAGAACGGTCCTCGTGCGGGTTCGCTTACTGAAGTGGTGGGCACGGCCCCTCCCACGGTAGGGCTCCTCTCCGTCGGATCCTCTCGGTGACTCCGGACCGAGGGGATGGCCGCCGCGCTCAGGGCTTCGGCCACGGGGGCTCCGTAGCGGTGAGCACCGCGTAACCCCGCGCCGCGAGGATCTGGCGGCAGCGCGGGCAGAGGTCGAACTCGCGGTCGCAGGTGAGCACGGTGCCACGCGCATCCTCCATCAAGCAGCCGAGCGTCGGACAGTGCTCGAGCCCGAGCGTGTGCCCGATCTCGTGCACGGCGACCTTGCCGAGCCGCTGGCGGGCGTGCTCGGGCGTGCGCGTGCCTCGCCCCGTGCGAAACTTGCTCACCACGCAGGTCGTACCGTCGACGGTGGCGAGTCCGAGGATCCCCCAATCGGCGATAGTGCCCTTCGTGGTCGAGATATCGACGCCCGTGAGACCGAGTATGCGGTCACCGTCCCGGGGGAGCCGCGCAGCGATGAGATCGAGGAGCTTCTCAGCTCGGTAGCGGGTCCGCGCGTCGTTCTTGGCCGAATCGGGGAGCGGGATCCGATCGAGGCGCCGCAGCGTCACCCCGTAGAAGGCACCGAGTGCCCGTTCGACGAAGGCGACGTCGACCTCTGGCAGCTCGGCGCCAAGGGGTTGAATGTAGATCGTCAGGCGGGCGGCTGACGTCGAGTCGGCACCAGCGCTGGCCGGTTCCGTGCTGGCGGCGTTGACGTCAGGGCGAGCGCTGGACCTTTCCATCCCCGCATCGTTGGCGCAAAGCTCGTGGCTGGCCGGCGTGGCGCGGCCGGTCGCGCTCGGTAGAGGCGAAACCGCCGCCGCGGGCGCTCCGGGATCCCGAGTGCAGCCAAGACCAACGAGGGTGAGCAGGAGGAGCGAGCCCCACGAGTT
Source organism: Polyangiaceae bacterium (assembly GCA_016933275.1). Taxonomy (GTDB): domain Bacteria; phylum Myxococcota_A; class Polyangia; order Polyangiales; family Polyangiaceae; genus JAFGBI01. The sequence goes on from JAFGBI010000229.1 coordinate 3,361, forward strand.
TCGCGAGTCCACCCAGCGGAGAGTACCGCAGTTCGCCGACCGATTCGCCTCTTCGAAGGACATCGTTCAACGAGTCCCTGAGGGTTTGGCGCTCGCTGGACGAGGTACGAGTCTGGAGCCCGCCATCTTTTCACGGATCGCGGTCGATCGGCGTCGCGCACCCAACGGCGCGGTCCACGGCGTGCCGCGGGCCCTTCTGGCGGTATCCTCCGGGACTACTCGCAGAGACCCGGGGGACCACCGACGCAGCTCTCTTCGCTCGGGCAATCGCAATCGTCGAGGCAGGGCGTTGGTCCAGGCGGCCGCAAGGTGCAGTAGCCCTCTACGCAGGTGTCGCCTTCGGGGCAGTCGCAGCTCGAGTAGCACCGCACCTGGCAGGTTCCCTCCACGCAATCCTCGCTGGCCGCGCAGTCGTGGTGGACGGTGCAGCCGCCAGGGGTGCTGCTCGTCCCCGCGACGCCCGCGGCGGCGAATTCGCCTGCGGCCCCCGCGCGGTCGTCCTCGGGCTGCCAGGCCCCACCGTGGCTAGCGCCGGCACCACCCGCAGTGACACCCCCGCCGGGTGTTCCGGCACCGCCGGGGTTCGTGCTTCCTCCAGCTCCCGGATCGCCGCCGCCAACCCCACCGTTGCCTCCGTCCCCCTGCCGGGCGCCGGACCCGCTACCGGAGGCGCCCATCGTGCTCGCCGCACCTCCCTCGCCACCGCGAGGTCTTGCGCCACCCGTCTCGGCGCCGCCGCTGACCGTAGCCCCTCCAGTGGCCCTTCCCCCGCTGCTACTGCTGCCGCCGCTCGGCCGGGCGCCGCCCGTGGCCCTGCCCCCGCTCTCGGTACCCCCTGTGCCCGCCGTGCCGCCGGAGCCCGCACCGCCCGTGATCAGAGGTGCATCGCAGACGTGCCGGAACTCGCCAGCCGGTCGGCAGCCGAGATCGTGAACGCAATCGTTTGCGTCGGCGACGCCTTCGGGATCCTCGCGGTAGGCGCGGAGGCACCGTTCGACACAGCGGTCGAAGGTCGACTCGACGTGCAGGCCACAAGCAAAAAAGTGGCCACAGTAGGAGCCGCACACCTCGTCGGCGCCCGCTGGGGCGCGCCCCTCGTCATCATTGTCCACGGAGACGTAGCAGCCGCCCAGACCGGCGGCCAGCAGGACGGCTCCCAGCGTAAGTGCTCGATACTCCATGTGAAGGATCCCTTCTCCGTCGCGTTCGTCCCCTCCGTGCCCGAAGCCTCGCCGGTCGTTCAAGCGATCGGTTGGAATCCCTTGGCTGGCAGGTGTCAGGCCCAGAGCACCGATCAGATCGCCGACAGCAACGGCGCAGCTGGAAACGTACCCATGCCCAGTGAGGGTGCGCTCCCAACGGCGCTTCGGGCGAGACCTGCTACCGGTTCGGTGCTCTAGGTTGTCGATATGACGCAGCAATCAATCCGATTGCTGGTCCAGCTGGAAGCGGGTCGGTCGAACCGGCGTTCCTTCTGGCGATGCCCATGGCAGCGCCCCTCGTTCGCACGATCCCGCGTGCGGTCGCCATGCATCCCCGTCGGACGCCGGCCTCTCCACTCGTGGAGGAGGGAGCTCGGCTGAGCGTGCTCGCGGGGCCGCTCGTGCTCGCGAACCTCGGTCAGATCGTCCTTACTATGGTCGAGGCGACTGCGGCGGGCCACCTCGGGGCCCTCGAACTCGGAGCCGTCGGGCTGGGGAGCACACTATTCTTTACGGTGGCGGTGCCGGCCACCGGCCTACTCCTCGGGTTCGAGCCGCTCATCGCCCAAGCAGTGGGGGCGGCTCGACCTACCCAGGCAGGGCACCTCGCCGGGAGCGCCGTCGGTCTCGCGCTTGCGGTTGGGTCGCCGCTTGCGCTCCTTGGCGGCCTGATGACCAACCGGCTCGAGATGCTAGGCATCCCCGAGGCCATCGCCCAGGCCGCCCGCGGCTACCTCATCGTACGACTCGCTGGCCTCGTGCCGCACCTCGTCTTCGTTGGGTTGAGGTCCCACGCGCAGGCATCGGGCCACGCGCCTGCCGTGCTCGCCGCGACGGCCACTGCCACCGCCATCCACCTACCCCTCACCTTCCTGCTCGTCTTCGGCGACCGAGGGCTGGAGGACGTGGGGCTCCGCGCCCTGGGTTGTCCGGCATTCGGACTGCCCGGGGCCGCCGCCGCGACCGTTGCGGCATGCAGCGTCGCCTGTCTCATGCTCGCGGCCTCCTTGCGGCGCCACGCGGTGCCGGGCCGCGCGCCTACTCGTCCCGACCGATTCCCTTGGTCGGCGCTTCGGCTCGGTGGGCCGATCGCGCTCGGCATGTTTGCCGAGCAAGGTGTGTTCACGTTGGTGAATCTCGCGCTCGGCGCGCTCCTCATGGACGCCCTTGCTCCGCATCAGGTGGCGATGACCTACGTCGGTGGCGTGTTCATGGTGCCGATCGCGCTCGGAGCGGCCGCGGGGGTTCGCGTCGGGCTTGCGGTCGGGCGCGGCGATGTCGCAGCGGCGCGGCGCGCGGGCGGGGCCGCCGCCGGCGGCGCGGCCGCGGCGATGTCCCTCGTGGCCTTGGCGCTCCTGCTCGCCCCTGGAGCGTTGGCGAAATTCGTCACCACCGACGCTGACGTAGTCCGAGCGGCGACGCCGTTGCTTCGCATTGCCGCTTGCTTCGTGATTGTCGATGGGCTGGCGGTCACCCTCGGCGGCGCCCTGCGGGGAGCCTCCGACACGCGATTCGCCTGCCTCGTGACGGTCGGTGGCCACTACTTGATTGGGCTTCCGTTGGGCGGATTGCTCGCGTTTCCCGCGGGCTTCGGCGCTGCCGGCCTCTGGTGGGGACTCACGGCTGGCCTCGTCGTCATTTCGGTTGCTCTCGCTGGGCGTTTTGCCACGCTCGGCCGGGGTCGCATCCGCCGAGCCTGAGCTCGGATGGGAGCGCCCAGAACAACAACCTAGAGCACCGAACATGCAGCAGATCTCGCCAGAGGCGCCGGTGGAAACGCATCCTCGCCATGCACGGTTGCGTTTCCAGTGGCGCCGTTGCTGTCGGCGACGTGATCGGTGCTCTAGTGACGGCCCCGGAACCTCGAGCGAGTTTCGTGGTCGGAGGCAGGTCATGACTCGGTTTGCGGCGCAACGGCGCGAGCAGGCGTCGCTATCCCCGCTTTTTTGGCTCCTATTCCTGGCGGCGTGGCTCGTCGCCTGCGGCCCCGCAGAAGAGGCGCTCGCCCCGGATTCCACCACCTGGGCGGAGCTGCGCACCGTGCGTCGGGGGCTCACGGTCGAGCTGCCCTCGGCGGGGGCGCGTGCGTCCTACCCGAGGGAGCGACTCGTGGATGGCACCGTCGTCCGCGTGGAAGGGGGCGGGCTCGGCTGGATCCGGCTCGACGGGGGCACCACCTTGCTCGTGCGCGGTCCAGCGCGGCTTCGCCAGCGCCCCATGGCTGTCGAGTTGGAGCAGGGGCGGGTGTTCGTGGACGTGCCGCCGGGAACGAGCATGGAGCTTGCCACGCCGCAGGGTCCGCTCACGCTCACCGCCGTGCGGGCGAGCGTCGAAGTGGACCCGGCCGGTCCCGTCGAGGCATACGTGCTTCGTGGCGAGGTGCGGAGCCGCGCGGCGCGAGCGCGCTCCGGGGAGCGGCTGCGGGTGGATCAGGGCACGGCCGAGGTCGTGGCGGCCGTTGCCTGGGAGGATTGGACCGGCGGGCTCGCGACCACGGATCGCGCCCCGGCGGCTGTACCGTTCGGGATCGGCACCGTGGGTGCCCGCAAGCCGGGGGATCAGGGGCAGGTCCGGTTCCCCCTCGCGATCCAGCGGCTCGTGGTCAAGGTGGACGTGAAGGGGGATCTGGCCTTCACCGAGGTGGAGGAGACGTTCTTCAACCCCAGCTCGGACCTGGTCGAAGGGCTCTACGGTTTCCGTACGCCGCTCGGGGCGACCCTGGAGCGCTTCGGCGTCGACCGCGGTGGTCGCATCGTCTGGGGTCACGTGAAGGAGAAGCAGGTGGCGGCGACCCAGTATCAGTCGCACGTCTACCAGGGTTCGACGGAAGACCCGGCCCTGCTCGAGTGGGATGCCCCGGGGGTCTACCGCGCGCGCCTCTATCCGATCCAGGCGGGCGAAACCCGGCGGGTCGTCGTTCGCTATTCGGAGTGGCTCGGGCGGACGGGGGCGAAGGGCGAGCTGCGGCTCTACGTGTTCCCGATGGCGGCCGAGGGGGCGGAAGAGTCCCTCCCTCGCATCGAGGAGCTCACGTTCACCATGAGCCTCAGGGGGGCCGGGTCCAAGACCGTGCGGACGGGCATGGCCGGGGTACGGCGAGGCGACGAGCTCATCGTTCGTGCCCAGGATCTCATTCCGAGGAGCGACCTGGCGGTCGAGCTCTTCGACGCCGGCCAGGCGCAGATGAAGGGATACCGCGCCAAGCATCGGATCGCGGTGGACTCATTGCCCATGGACGAGCGCGCGGCCGCCGCCAAGCTCGCGGCCGGGGAGTCCGACTACCTGCTCGTTCCTGTCCGCGCGGCGGAAGTCCCGCTCGCCGAGGGCGGGCTCGATCTCGCGATCGTCGTCGATGCATCGGCCGCGACCGACGAGGCGGCGCTCGCGCTCGCGCGGGCGACGACGGGCGCGCTCCTCGCGCACCTCAGCTCCGAGGATCGGGTGGCGGTGTGGGCCGGCGCGGACACCTTGCGTCCGCTCACGCCGCGGAGCGGGAAGCTTACCCCAGTGGATGCGGCGCTGCGGAGCGAGCTCGGCGCCGCGCTGGCGCGCGTCGAGCCGGGCGGGGCCACCGATCTTGGCACGATGCTCGGGGACGCGGCGGTGGCCCTCGATCCGAAGCGTCGCGGCGCGGTTGTCTACATCGGCGACGGGCGTCCAACGGTGGGTGAGCTCGGCCTCGAGGGGCTCCGGCAACGCCTGGCCAAGCTCCCGCGTCCCGTGCGGGTGTACGCCCTGGCGGTGGGGCTCGGCGCCGATCTCCAGATCCTCGGCGGGCTCGCGCGTGGCGGCTTCGTGGCGCGGGTCGAGGACGGCTTTGGCGCCGCCCGGCAGGCGCTCGAGCTCTTCGAGCATGCCGAACGTCCCGCGTGGCTCGGGGCGAACGTCGATCTCGGGCCGGCCGTCGAGCGGGTGTATCCTCGGGACACGAGCACCTGGGTCGCGGACGAGAGCGTCCTCGTCGTCGGACGCCTCGCGGGAAGAGAGGCGCCGAGGGTGATCCACCTCGGCGGGCCCACGGGACAGCGCGAGGTCGCGCTCTCGGTTCAACCGCTCGATGATCGCGGCGACGCCAGCCGTCGCTGGGGTCTCGGTCGGCTCGCGCAGCTACTGGACGAGGAGGCGGGGCAAGCGGCCATGGTGGACCTCGGCTCGCGCCAGGGGCTCATCACACCGATGACGTCGTTCTACGTGCCGACCACGAGCGAGCTCATGAGCGACTACGCCGGGAATGCGCCCGGCACCGAGAGGGAGCCGAGGCCAGCGGTGAAGCCGGGGTTCTTCGAGCGGCTCTTCGGCAACACCAAATCCGAAAGGTCCAGCGACGCGCCGCTCCTGGCGAGCGCGAGCGGGCTGTCGGACGAGGACCGCGAGAACGTGGTGTACGAGGTCAACGCGGACAATCGCGAGGGCGGTACGGGCACGCGCGCCAAGGACGGCACGATCACCTCGACACCCTCCCGTCGGCGCTTCTCCGTGGGGCGGCCGGCGGACGCACCGATCGCGACCGCGGCACCGGAATCCGAACTCACGCGCGCCGCGGCGGCGCGGGGGGCGTCGGAGTTCGGGATGGTTGGCGCGGTGGAAGCGAAGGCCGGCGAGGGTCCGCCCGCGGTGTCGAGGCCGCGGGTCGCCACGCAGCCAGCGACCGCCGACCCCAATGTGCCGACCACGTCCAGGAGTCGGGACACCTCGGGGAGCAGCGTGTCCTCGGGCGCGCTTGGCAAGATGGCGGACGCTGCCCAGGAGGACCTCGCCGGGCCCGCGGATGGCGTCGGGCTCTCGGCGAACGGCAAGGGGGGCGATGGGCTTGGTGATATCGTGTCCGGCGGCAACGCCACCGTTTCTGGTCAGGGCTTCGGTTCGGGTCATGGCCGTCTCGGCGCCGGTCACCACACGGCGGTCCCGATCGTCCGCATGGGCGCGACAGAGATCACGGGTCGCCTCCCGTCGGAGGTGGTGCAGCGCGTGGTGCGCCAACAGTATGGGCGCTTCCGGATGTGCTACGAACAGGGGCTGGCTCGGAACCCGAACCTGCAGGGTCGCGTCTCCGTGCGTTTTCGGATCAGCGCGGATGGCAGCGTTGCTGCGCCGGAGAACGGCGGTTCCGATTTGCCCGACCCCGGGGTGATCTCCTGCGTGCTCGGCGTCTACTCGAGGTTGACGTTCCCCGCGCCCGAGGGCGGCGTCGCGACGGTGGTGTATCCCATCCTGCTCGCGCCCGGCGCCCGTGCCGCTCCACGCCAGGACGATGTGGCGGCGACGTACCTCGTGCGCGTGCTGCCGCGGGTGCCCCTCTTCTGCGGAGACGCCGCGAAGGTGACCCTCGAGGAGCGGGCTCTGCTCTGGCGCGAGCGGCTCGCTCAGGTTCGGGACCGCGCCCCCGCGATCGCCGCCGCGTACTCGCGCGCGCTCCGCGACTGCGAGGCGACGACTCCACGAGAGCGGTCTCGACTGCTCGCCCTGATGCTCGACGCGGTGAGCACCACCCGCGGACAGGTTCAGCTCTACCAGGTGATGCAGGACCAAATGGGGGCGGCGGACATCCTCTATCGAGGGATCCTCGCGCGGGCGAAGACGGCGGCGCAGATCCGCGAGCTCCACGAGGCGCTGGGGCTGACCTTCATGGACCCCGGGATCCTCGCCAAGGCGATCGCGGACGCGAAGGAGCCGAGCGCCCGGGTCAGGAAGCTCCGCGCGCTCCGGGAGGAGTTCCCTGATGATCTGGTGCTGGCACTCCGCCTCCTCGATGCTCTCGAGGACGCGGACGAGCTCGCCGCTGCTCGCTCGCTCGCCCGGGAGCTCCGCGCGCGTTCGGACGCGGACGCTGCCGTTCGTACGGCGGTGGGCGAGCTCTCTCTCCGTCTCGCGGAGCGCGCCACCAAGGCCGATGAAAAGGCGTCCTCGCTCGGCGACGCCCGGCGCGCGTTCGGGGAGATCGTCGAGTTTGCCCCCACCGATCCCGTGGCCCGGCGGCGGCTCGGGGATCTCTTGCGCGCCCACGGCTGGTATGCCGAGGCGCGGCGTCAGTACGAAACCCTTGCCGCGCTCACCCCGGACGATGCAAGCGTGGCGCTGCTCGTCGCCGCCGCCGCCGAGGGGGAGGGGAGGCTCGAAGAGGCAGTTCGTTGGACCGAGAAGGGGATCGACGCCGGGGCGCCGGATGTCGCCCAAGGTCCCGCCGTGACCGCGCGCGTCTTCGCCAGCACCTTCCTTGCCTGGGGTCGGTTCCATGCGAGCAAGGCGGAGAAGGCCAAGGAACGTGAGGCGCTGATGGCGCGCGCCCGGAGGCTGGTGAAGGAGCCCGCGACCAAGTCCGCGCGCGTCACCTTGACCTTCACCCACCCGGACTTCCACCCGACGCTCTGGTCGAACGCCCTGGGTGCCCCGATGCCGGCCGCGACCGGCGATCTCATGCTCGGGATCGCCGAGGCCGTGGTGCCGCTTCGAGACGACGCCTTTGCCGAGGTGCGGGTGGATCCCGCGGAGCTCGAGGCAGCTGGTCGGTTGGGCGTCGAAGCCCTGCTCACCGTGGTCTTTGCCGAGCTTGAACCGGAGGAGCGGATCGTGCGGGTCCCTATCCGCTACACGCGCGACACCGCTGCCGTGCAGCGGTTCGCGCTCCGCGGACAGGAGGTGACCCGTGGTTGAGCTCCTCGGCGCGCTCTCGTGGTGTCCGCGCTGCCTCCGCGTGCTGCTCGGGCTCGTCACCGGCGTCCCGCTCTGGTGCGTGCTCACCGGGTGCCAGTCGTCGCCGCCACTGGTGACCACCGCTGCCGATCTCGAGGTCGTGCATCCTGCCGTGACGGTCGCGGGCCTCGAGGTCCGTGGCGCCCGGCGCCTGGTCGGCGGCGATGCCGTCGTGACCACCGATGAGGGTCTGGCGCGGGTACGCAGCGATGACGGTACCGTGATCTTGATCGACCGGCGCACGCGGCTCGCGGTTCGCGAGGGAGCGGTCCGGCTCGAGGCCGGTCGGATCTACGTGCAGGGCGTGATCGGCGCGCACCAGGAGCTCGAGGTTGGCGAGGTCGTGGCTCTCGTGAGGGGTGCAGACGTCGGTGTGGAGCGCGACGGGGGGAACGCCCGGATCTACTGCGCCCGCGAAGAGATCGTGGTCCGCGATCGAGCCGGCGAGCACCGCGTCCGTTCCGGCGAGACCGCCGCTGTCACCGCGGGCCAGGTGACCGTCGAGCCCGAGAAGGTGTTCGACGACTGGACCGGCGGCATGGCCGCGCCCTGGGCGGCCGGCGGCGAACCGCGGCGCGCGCTCGGGGAGCTCTGGGGGATCGCCACCAATTCCGAAGCTGGCGCCGCGGGCTCTCCGCTCACCATCCGCTCTCACGACGTGGTCGCGACGATCCTGGGCGAGGTTGCCCAGACCAAGGTGACCACCACGTTCTTCAACGGAGGCAGCGCGCCGGTCGCGGGCGATTTTCGCATGGCGCTTCCAGCGGGGGCGCTGGTGTCGCGCTTCGCCTATGCCGAGGGGGGAGTTGAGCCGAGGGAGAGCAGTATCGCCGTCGCGCGCGAGTTGCTTGCCGGTCGCGTGCCTTCGGCACCGGCGCTCGAGTGGGCCGGCGAGGGTTGGGTGCGAGGCTCCCTCAAAACGATAGGCCCTGGTTCGACCGTGACCGTGGTTGTCGAGTACACGGAGTGGCTCGAGCCCGAGGTGTTCGGCAGAAACCAGGTGCTCGAATATCGCTACCCCCTCTCGGGCGTGGGCGAGCCGCCGCTGATCGGCGAGTTCTCGGCGAAGGTGGACGCGGGTGCCGCCGGCGCCCTGTCGATCGGGGCGGGAACCGGGGCGATCGTCAAAGGCAAGACGGTGGTGGTGCGGCGTTCCGACTTCCGAGCGGCCGCCGATCTCGTGGTCGACGTGGAGGTCCCGCGCTACCGGGCGCCGGCGCGCCTGTACGTCGCGCCCGCGCTCGACGATCCCGCCGGCGACACGGTGCTGCTCCGTACCGAGCTCCCACCAGCGCCGGCGGATCAAGGGGTGACGCTCGCGATCGTCGTCGATGCGTCTGCGAGCATCGATCGAGCACTCCTCGGGACCGCTCGCGCCGTGGTCGCGGCGATCCTGAACGGCCTCGGCCCGCGCGATCGCGCGGTGCTCCTCGCCGCCGACCAGACCGCTCACCCGCTCGGGATGGACGCGATTGGCCCGGTCGATCCCGTGCGTCGGGAGGCACTCCTGGCGGCGCTCGACCGAACGACTCCCGGTGGTGCCACGGATCTCGGGCGCGCGCTCGAGGCGGGCGCCGACGCGCTCCCCGATGACGCGCCGGGTGGTATGGTCGTCTACGTCGGTGACGGCTGGCCCACCATCGGTGATGCCCGGGTCGCGGAGATCGAGTCTCGTCTGGCTCGACGCCGTGCCGGCGCGCCCCGCCTCGCCGCCGTCGGCGTCGGCCCCGTTGCCAATCGGTCGCTGCTCGCCGCGCTCACCAGGAGCTCCGGACCTCTGCTCGAGGTCGCCGACGCGAGCGAGGCCGCGGCGACCGCTGTTCGTCTGATGGTCGAGGCCCTGCGTCCGACCTATGCCGGCGTCGAGATGGAGCTCGAGCCGTTCGTCGAGCGGATCTACCCTCGCCGCGCGCGCGCCGTGCTCGCGGGCGACACGGTCTCCACCGTCGCAAGGGTCCCGCGCGGGCGCCGCCCCCGCGAGCTCAAGCTGCGTTGGCGCGCCGCCGACGGATTGCACGAGGAGGTGCGAGGGCTCGTGGAGGTCTCGTTGCCTGTGGCCGAGGATGTGCGCCGGCGGTGGGCGAAGGCGCGGTACGACGACGTGCTCCTCACCGGCAAGGGAAAGGAGGCTGCGATCGACGTTGCCCACCGCGCGGGCCTCCTGTCCCCCTGGACGGCCCTCACCTTGGATCCGTCGGCGAGCTTCCGGGGCAGCCGCCTGGAGACGCGTCTCCTCGACCTCTCCCAGGTCTTGACCGCGGCCTATGCCGCGCCGCTCTCGGGCGCGGGCGCGCTCGCCGGAGTGCCCGACGACGTGGAGGTGGCGGAGCCGGACGACCCTCGCGCGCTCCAGGTGGCCGTGGCGGAGGCCACGAAACGTACCATCGACGCCGCGCGCGTCGCCCTGCGCGCTTGCCGTGATACGCGGGCGGCGCTTCGCCCCGAGCTCGAAGGAGCGCTCCGCGTCAAGCTCGGCGTGGACGGGGAGGGACGCGTGGATCGCGTCAAGGTCGAGCCCCTTTCGCGCACCATCGACGACGCGACGCTCACCCGCTGCATCGAGGTAGTGCTTGGCGGTCTCGACTACCCCGCTTGCGGGATCGCGGGTGAGGTTCGGGTCGAGCACCAGATCGTGTTCCCCGCCGCCGTCGTTCCCCAGCAGCGCAAATGCTCGGATCTCTCGCGGCTGCCCATGCCGCTGCGGCGCGGGGTCTGGCGCGAGCGCCTCGACGCGGGCAAGGCCGTGGAGACCTACGTGATCGCCAAGGCGCGGTGCGAGCTGGGGACCTGGACGGACCGCCGCGCCTTCCTCGAGCTGGTGCTCGACGCGATGCGTGAGGGTCTCACTCGTCTCGGGGTTGCCGACCAGCTAGCGCTGGTCGGGGAAGCGGACGCCGCCGATTTCTTGCGCCGCGAAACCGTGCGCCGCGCCGCTTCCCCGGCGGAGCTCCGCGAGATTCGGCAGCAGCTGCTCGGCAGCGAGGCGTACCCGGTCGGCACGTTCGAGAAGGAGTACGCGGCGGCGACGACTCCGGACGCTCGTCTCGCCGTGGTCCGTCGTTTCCTCGAGGTCGCCCCCCACGACGCGCGTCTCCGCCGACGCCTCGTCGCTCTGCTTGGCGCGGCCCCCGACCACACGGTTCTGTTCACCGAGGTGCGCCGTGTCCGTGACGACCCCTTCGCCGATGCGGGCCTCCTGGCCGACGCTGCCGAAGCGCTGAAGCGTGCCGGCAACGAGGCCGAGGCTCGACGCACTTTCGGCGAGATCACCGAGCGTGCCCCCGCCGACCCCTGGGCACGAGCGTTTCTCGGCGATCGCCTCCGCAACGTTGGCTGGTACGATGACGCGATCGCGACGGGCGAAGCCCTGGAGCTGCTCGCTCCCGACGAACCCTCCGCGACTCTTCGTCTCGCCCTGGCCCACGAAGGTGCGGGTCGCGTGGACATCGCGCGTCGTATGCTCCTCCGTCTCGCCCAGACCGGCGGCCGCACGGGCGACGCCGCCTTCGGCAAGCTTGCCAACGAGCTCTCCGCGATCCTTCTCGACCGTGCCTTGACCGAGACCCAAGACGCGGACGAAAAGCAGCGCCTCCGCACTTCTCTGCTCGAGCTCGCGCTCACCGACACCGACGCGGTCCTCGTCATTCGCAGCCCGGCGGCGGACGTGCCCGTCCAGGCGAAGCTCATCCCTCCCGCCGCGAGCGAACGCCCCGAGCGGCAAGCCACGACCCTCGCGCTCGGCCTCGGCCTCTACACGTTGCCGTTCGATGCCGCGGGCGAATCGGGGTCGAAGCTGGTGCTCAAGCGGAGAAAGGGTGCGTTGCCCGAGGCCGCGACCAGAGCGCGCGTGCACACCGTGATCCCGGGTGCGGCCGGCGCGTTGCCGCGGGTCGCGACGGTGGAGGTGACGCTGCCGGTGGACGGGAAGGCGGTCGTGGTGCAGTGGGCGGAGTTGGTGCCTCCCGTCACCTGAAGTGCCCTGACGACGCGGCGCGTCAGCCGTGTACGTTGAGGGGGCGCCCGTCCGCGGCCAGCGCTGCTTCGTGGGTGGTCTCCGCGAGGGACGGGTGGGCGTGGATGGTTCGCTGCAGGTCCTCGGTGCTGGCGCCAAACTCCATGGCGAGCACGGCCTCCGCGATCATCTCGGACGCCATGGGCGCCATGATGTGGACGCCGAGGATACGGTCGCTGCGCTTGTCGGCCAGGACCTTCGTCATTCCGAACGTGGCTCCCATGGCGCGGGCGCGGCCGCTGGCCGAAAGGGGGAAGACGCCGATCTTGTAGTCACGCGCGGCTGCCCGCAGCTGGCGCTCGGTCTTGCCCACCCAGGCGATCTCAGGGGAGGAGTAGATGACCCATGGGATGGCATCGTAGTTTACCCGAGTTGGCTGGCCGGTGATGCGCTCGACCACCATTACGCCCTCTTCCGATGCCTTGTGTGCGAGCATAGGGCCGCGTACGACGTCGCCGACGGCATAGACGTTGGGCAGGTTGGTTCGACAGACTTCGTCGACGTGGATGTAGCCACGCTCGTCGAGGAGCAGACCCACCTCGGTGACGTTCAGCGTCCGTGTGTTGGGTCGACGACCGATGGCCACCACCAGTCTGGAGAACTCGGTCCGGTGCTTCCCAGCCGTATCCTCGTAGGTGACCTCGACCGAATCGGCGCCTGTTCTGGCGGACAGCACCCGTGCACCCAGGCGGACCTCGAGCCCCTGGCGAGACATTTCCTTCATAGCGGCGGTAGCGATCTGCTCGTCCGCACCGGGCAAGAAGGTGTCCATGGCCTCGAGGAGGACGACCTGGCTGCCTAGACGGCGCCAGACCGAGCCCAGCTCCAGCCCGATGACACCGACTCCGATCAGCCCGAGTCGCTCCGGTACGGTCGGGAAGTCGAGCGCTCCGGTCGAGTCCACGATGATCCTGCCGTCGATGGAAACCGAGTCGATGTCGCGCGGGACCGAGCCGGTGGCGATGAGGATGTGCCTGGCGTCCACGATTTCGGTAGGGCCGTCCGGCAGCGGGGCGATCTCGACTCGCATGGAGGGCAGCAGACGCCCCGTTCCCGCCCTGGACCTGACCCCGTTTCGGGTGAAGAGCGTGGCGACTCCGGCGGCGAGGTCGCGGACGATTCTGTCCTTCCGGGCGAGCATGGCGCTGACGTCTATGCGCACGTCACCGGTGGTGATGCCATGATCGCCGAGGTCGTGCCGGCAGCGCGCAAAATGCTCGGACGACTCGAGCAGGGCTTTGGAGGGGATGCAGCCGACGTTGAGACAGGTGCCACCGAGCGATGGATGGCCATCCTTGCCCACGTACCGGTCGATACACAGCACGTTCATGCCGAGCTGTGCGGCGCGGATGGCGGCGGTGTAGCCGGCCGGGCCAGCACCGATCACCACGAGATCGAAGGTCTCTGCCATGGTCAAACCTGGAGGATGAAGCGGTTGGGGTCCTCGATGAGCTCTTTGATGGCCACGAGGAAAAGGACGGCCTCGCGGCCGTCGATGATACGATGGTCGTAGGATAGCGCCGTGTACATCATGGGCCGAACCACGACCTGGTTTCCTTCGGCGATGGGGCGCGGCTCCACGCGGTGGAGCCCCAGGATCGCGCTTTGCGGGGGGTTCAGAATCGGTGTGGAGAGCATCGACCCGAAGACCCCGCCGTTCGAGATGGAGAACGTACCACCCACGAGTTCGTCGATACCGAGCTTTCCCTCCTCGCCACGATGGCGAAACTGAGCGATAGCGCGCTCGATCTCGGCCAGGCTCATCGTGTCGGCATCGCGCAGGATCGGCACGACGAGCCCGCGCGAGGTGCTCACCGCCACGCCGATGTCGAAGTAGCCGTGGTAGACGATCTCGTCGCCGTCGATCGAAGCGTTGATGATGGGGTAGCGGCGCAATGCCTCGGCGCATGCGCGCACGAAGAACCCCATGATGCCGAGCTTTGCCCCATGCCGCGCGGCGAAAGCGTCGCGGTACTGCTGCCGCAGGTCGGTGAGCGCTTGCAGGTTCACCTCGCTGAAGGTGGTCAAGATCGCGGCGCTGCGCTGGGCCTCGAGCATGCGTTCGGCGATGCGCGCACGCAGGCGGGACATCTTGACTCGGGTGGTGGGTCGGCTCACCAGGCGTTCACTCTCCGCGGCTGCTCCTCGGCCGGAGAGGGTGACCACTGGGGTTGCCTCGCCGATTCGGGCGGTGAGTTGCGGTGAGTGGTCGAGGTGCCGCAGGACGTCTTCCTTGGTGATACGTCCACGGGGGCCGCTGCCCGTGATGTCGGCCGGTGAGAGCCGGTGTTCCTCGAGCAAGCGACGCACGGCGGGGGCCAGCCCGTTCGTTTCGTCCGGCTCCGTCACCCGTCCCGCGGGCGGCACGGGCGGAACCGGGGCGCCCATCTGGGGCGTTGCGGGCTTCCTGGGCTGGCCAGACGACGAAGTGGTCTCGAGGGGGGCGAGCTCGAGTGTCGCGGTCCCAACGGTCGCGCTCTCGTCGATCACGGCGATGACATCACCGCGCCGGACGGTCTCGCCCTTCCCGCGCAGCTGCGGTCCCAGCACGCCATCGACCGGAGCAAACAACTCCAATACGACCTTGTCGGTCTCCAGCTCGGCCAGAGGCTCGCCGGCCTTGACCGTGTCGCCGGGCTGCCTGAGCCAGGACACCAGGGTGCCATCCGCTACCGACTCCGGCAGTTCGCTGACCTTCACCTCGATACTCATCTGCTGAGGCCTCCCTCCGCGTTGTCTCGCACCGGGCTCGCGCTATCGGGTCGCCGCCACTATAGACCATCGCGCGGCTGGCGTTCTCCGGCACCGTCGGGCGCGACGCCCAGGGCAGATTCCACGAGCCGCTTCTGGCGCTCGAGGTGGCGGTGGTAGTCGCCGCCCGAGGGCGCGGCCATCAGGGGGCGGCCCGAGTAGAGGAGGCGCTGGATCGGTCGTAGGGCGGCGCCGAGGCGGTCCCTCATGAACGACCAGGCACCCTGGTTCTCTGGCTCCTCCTGCGCCCACACCACCTCGCGCAGGTTCGCGTACCGCGCAAGCTCCATGGCGATGGCCTCGGCCGGGTAGGGATAGAGCTGCTCGATACGGGTGATGGCGACCCTCGAAATCTCCTTTTCCAGGCGGGCCTCGGCAAGATCGTAGGCGACCTTGCCGGAGCACAGCACCAAGCGCTCGACCGAGGCAGGGTCTAGCCCTTCGGCATCGGCCACGACCTCGCGGAAGCGGCCGGCCGCCAGCTCGTCGAGCGCCGAGAAGGAGGCTTTTCTACGCAGGCCGCTCTTGGGGCTGAAAACGATGAGCGGTTTACGGTAGGGCCTCAGAACCTGGCGGCGCAGGAGGTGGAACATCTGGGCCGGGGTCGACGGCTGGCAGATCTGGATGTTGTCCTGCGCCGCCATCTGCAAGAAACGTTCGATGCGGGCCGACGTGTGCTCGGGTCCTTGTCCCTCGTACCCGTGCGGCAGCATCAGGACGAGTCCGCACAAGAGCCCCCACTTCTGCTCTGCGGCGACGATGAACTGGTCGATCACGACCTGGGCGCCGTTGGCGAAGTCACCGAACTGGGCCTCCCAGATCACCAGGGCATTGGGGCTTGCCGCGGAGAAGCCATACTCGAAGCCCAGCGCGGCCTCTTCCGAGAGGATCGAGTTGATGACGGTGAAGCGCGCCTGCCCGTCCGAGACATGCTGGAGTGGGATGTACTCGTCGCCATTGCGCTGGTTCAGGAACACGGCGTGACGGTGGAAGAAGGTGCCCCGGCCGGAGTCCTGTCCGGACAAACGCACCGGATGCCCTGCCTCGACCAGGCCGCCGTAGGCCATCGTTTCCGCACAGCCCCAGTCCAGCGGCATGGCGCCAGCGGCCATCATGCGGCGGTCCTCGACGATCTTGGCCACGCGTGGGTGCAGTTCGAAATCCTCGGGCAGCGCGCACAGCTGGCTGCCCAGGCGGCGGAGGTCGGCCATGGGCAGGGTGGTGTCCGCGGGTACGGTCCAGGGGTTGCCGCGGATCTCCTCCAAGAAGTCTGGCCGACGATCGACGAGCCGACACACGGTTCCCGTCGCGACCTGGTGCCCCGCCTTCAAGGCTTCACGGTATTCGTGGTCCAGCGCGGCGAACTCCCCGGGTCCGATGACGCCCTCGCGTTCGAGGACCTCGGCATAGACCCGGGCCACGGTGCTGCGGCGCCGGATCTTCTGGTACATCATGGGCTGGGTGGCCGCCGGCTCGTCGGCCTCGTTGTGGCCGTGGCGGCGGTAGCAGACGATGTCCATGATGACGTCCTTCTTGAACGTCATGCGGTAGTCGACGGCCAGTTCGGCGACGTGGGCCACCGCCTCGGGATCGTCGCCGTTGACGTGGAAGATGGGGGCCTGCACCACCTTGCCGACGTCGGTGCAATAGAACGTCGAACGAACGTCGAGCGGGTGGCTAGTGGTGAAGCCGATGCGATTGTTGATGACGAGGTGGATGGTGCCGCCTGTGGTGCAGCCGCGCGTTCGGGACAGGTTGAGGGTTTCGTAGACCACTCCCTGGCCGGCGAACGAGGCGTCCCCGTGGAGGAGCAAGGCCATGACCTGCTTGCGCTCGTCGTCGCCACGCCGCTCCTGCCGGGCGCGCACCGAGCCCGCGGTCACCGGGTTGACGATCTCGAGATGGGAGGGGTTGTAGCCCAAGACCAGATGCACGGGGCCGCCGGGGGTGGCGACATCCGTCGCGTAGCCCTGATGGTACTTGACATCGCCAGACTCGTCGCGCCAATCGTGCAATCCCTCGAACTCCTGGAACAGCACCTTAGGTTCTTTGCCCATGATGTTGATCAGCACGTTCAGCCGTCCGCGGTGGGCCATGCCGATGACGATCTCCTGGGTACCCCGGCGGCCGGCGCTGCGGATGACGGTATCGAGCGCGGTGATGGTGGCTTCTCCGCCCTCGAGCGAAAAGCGTTTCTGGCCGGTGTAGGCGGTGTGGAGGTGGTGTTCGAGGCCCTCGGCGGCAACCAGGCGCCCAAGGAAGCGCATTCGCTCGTCCGCGTTGAAGCTCGAGCGGGCACGCGTCGCCTCCAGACGCGTCTGCAACCAGCGCTTCTCCTCGACCTCGGAGATGTGCATGAACTCGGATCCGACGGCCCCCGTGTACGTTTCGCGGAGCAGATCGAGGACCTCTCGCAAGCTCATCTCGGTCCGCCCGCCCAGTCCCCCCGTGTGGAAGACCGTCTCCATGTCTGCTTCCGTCAGGCCGTGGAAGCCGGGGTCCAGGTCCGGGATGTTGGGCACGGCGCGCAGGCGGATGGGATCCACGTCGGCGCGGAAGTGCCCCAGCGCGCGGTGGGCCTGGATCAGACGGACCACCGCGACCTGCTTGGCCACCGTAGCCTGGGTCTCGACCTTGCCTCCCCGGCCTGCCCCATCGACCTGCTCTCGAGCGGCGAGGAGCTGACGAACCTGGTCCGCGACCGCCGCCCGACCCGGGGAATCGGCGCCCTTGGACGCCTCGAAGAACCGGCGCCACTCCTCGGAGACCGAGGCGGGGTGGCCGAGGTAGCGCTCGTAGAGATCCTCTACGAACTCGGCATTGCCGGCGTAGACTGGCGAGACAGGGAGCATGGGATTGCTCATGGCGCGCTCGTTGGGGAGCAGGGCAGAGGATCCTACGCCCAGCGGGGTGGCAGGTGCAGTGGGGCAAGCGTTGAGCTCAGACATATGGCGTCAAGGCCTCCTGGCTGGCGACGGGTCCGGGATGAGGCTCCCCCGATGGTGACAGGCCGGTGCCGAGCCCCACCTTTGCCCAAGAACGGATCGCCGTTCACCGCGGGCCTAGAGCAGCAATCAGGTTGATTGCTGCGTCAAATCAACAACCTAGAGCACCGAACCGGCAGCAGACCTCTCCAGAGGCAGCGCTG
>JAFGBI010000230.1 GCA_016933275.1 Polyangiaceae bacterium
CAGCGCTGCCTCTGGAGAGGTCTGCTGCCGGTTCGGTGCTCTAGGTTGTTGATTTGACGCAGCAATCAACCTGATTGCTGCTCTAGCCACGGCCGCGGACGGTGATCTTCGCAGGCCTGCGTCCGCGCCAACCGCTACTCCACCGCGGACAGCGCCCAGCAGGAAACCGCGCCGGGATCGTGACCACCGCACCTTCCGCTGGGCAGCACCCCACGGCTCGTCACCGGTCCGATGCGGCGGACCGACGCCGTTCGACCTTACCGCGCGAAGTAGGCGGTCGCCCGTTTCTGTCCAGTGGTGCGGACGCGTCGGTCGGCGAGGAGCTTCTTCATCGGCAAGGTAAGCTCCTTGGTCGGCATTCGCATCAGGCGACCGAGCTCCTCCATCCGCTGCCCCGGGTTGAGCTCGATCACTTCCAGCAGTGATTCCTGGACGAGGTCGAGCTCTCCTCCACTTCGCTTGCCGCCCGGCGTCGCGCCAGTGTCCTTTCGGGTCGGCTGGGCGGCTGCGCGTGTTCGGCGCGGCGCTTCCGCTGCGCGGACGGCGGCGCGAGAAGGTGTCTTCACAGCCCGTGCCTGCTTGGCGTCGACCATGAGCGCCATGACCTCGGCGATGAAGGCTTCGATGCGGTCTCGGATCCGGTCGACGGCGGGCTTCGTCATGGCGAGGTTGACTAACGGCGACTGCGACCGGTGTCAACGACCGAGGCACCGCCAGGTGCGGTGCCCCTCGTTGACGTGACTCTGACGGAGGCGGGGGCGGGACCATGGCCCGACCGAGGACAGGGGTCGGGGAAGGGCAATCGGCGCGGATGTCGGGTTCGGCCGGAGGCGGCCGAAGGTTCTTTGGGGGGAGTCTAGCGAGGGCGATGTCGGGTGCCCACACGCAGCAGGCTCCCAAGGGCGATCCCTCCGTGTGCTCTTTGTGCGGGCGAACACCTTCGCTGGGAGCGATCCGGTGCCATCACGCCGGTCTAGCGACGGAACGGTGCAATATAGGGCGACTTTTTCACTGACGACCGACAAGATGTGGTTTTGTGTCGTCGAGTGACCTCATCGCGTCTCGTCGACCAACGCGCTGCCCATTTCGGTTAGACTCCCACGCGAACATCGAAGCGACTCGGGACTGACGTTCGTATCAGTCGTGGTTCCGAGCTCGCGAGAAACCGGGAAGGCGATACGGTGGCAACAGAGGGCTCGTTCGAAACAGCGTGGCAGGCGGTGTTCGGCGCTCCGACAGACGATGCGGCGTGGGATGCGTTGGAGGAAGCGGCGCGAGAAGCGAACCGCGTCGAGGACGCGGCGAAATGCTACCACGAGGTGCTTCTCCGCACTGATGATGTCGCCGCTGCGACATTCATCGCCGAACGTGCGGTGGCCTTTCATGACGAGTGGGTCGAGGACGAGGCATTGCTCACCGCGATCCTGAGCCGGTTTCTGGAGTTGGATCCCAACGCGCAGTGGGCATTCGACCGCATCTCCTTGCAGCTCACCGCCGACGGCCGGTGGGGCGAACTCCTCGCCCTCTACGACCGCGTCATCGGCCAGGCCGAGGATCCCGAGCGAAAGGCTGTTCTGCTCGAAGAGGCTGCGCACGTCGCCAAGGACAGCGCCGGCAAGCCCGAGCTCGCCGTGGACTATCTCACCCGGGTCTTCAACCTGAGGCCGCGGGACGCCATGGTGGCGGCGGCGCTCGAGCGCTTGCTGAAACAGCAGCAGCGCTATCGAGAGCTCATCGATTTCTGGGACGAGCGGTTGAACACCCTGACGGGGGAGGATGCGCTGGCGACGCTGCAACAGGTGGCGGCCTGCTGGCTCGAGAACCTGAACGATCCCGCGGGAGCGTTGGCGGCGGTCGAGCCACTCCTGGAGGACGCCTCCACGGTGGAGGCAGCTTGCCGCATGCTCGAGCAGATCCTCGCGTCTCCCGCCTCCAACCCGGACGCCCGTGCTGACGCTCTCGCGCAACTCGCTGCGCGCTACGACGATACCGACCGCTGGCGCAACGTCGTCGATGCGCTGGTCGACGCGATCGCCCACGTGACCGATGGCGAGCTCGCGAAGCTGCACACGGAGGTCGCGGCTCGTTTGATTCGGCACGACGGTTTGGAGGAGGCTTTCCCGCATATCTCGGCCATCGTCGCGCTCGACGAGAAGGCGTGGTCACCGAAGGTCCTGGCGAGTCTGCTGCGCGGGGGTCGGGTGACGGAATTCGCCGGGGCACGGACGGAGCTGACCCAGGATCAGGCGCGTCTCGTGCTTCACTCCGCGGCCAAGCTGGCGGCTGAGCGCTTCAGCGATCCAGCGCGAGCAATCGTTGTCCTGCGCTGTCTCGTGGACGACGACCTCAACGATGCCGCCGCGGTGGCGACCCTGGCGGGGCTGTACGAGGCGTCCGGGCTCGCGGGCGACCTGCTCGATCTCCGGCGGCGTGAGCTCGGTCAAGCGGCATCGGTTGAAGAGCGACTCAGCCTCCGCATCGAGATTGCCCGCCTGCTTCGCGACGCGGACGACCTCCGATCGAGTGTGACAGTGCTCGCGGACAACCTCAGGGAGAAGGCGGGTCACGGACCGTCCGTGCGAGCGATCGTCGCCGCTCTGGAGCAGCTCGAGGCTTTCGGTGAGCTCGCCAATCTGCTCGCCGAGCAAGCCGAGGCGATCGAGACCGAACGTCCCAGCACGGCCGCGGACCTCTGGGTGAAGGCAGCCGACGTCGCCGAGCACCGGATCGCTGAGGGGGCCGAGCAGGCGCTGGCTTGCTACCGCCGTGCCGTCGTCCTACGCGAGGACCCGCCCGTACTCGACGCCTTGGCTCGGATCCACACTCAGCGCAGTGAGTATGCCATCGCCGTCGAATGGCTCGAGAAGCGGCTTGCGGTCGCGGGTCCGGGTGACCGCGCGGACACGATCCTCCGACTGGCCTCGGCCCAGATCGGCGCCGGTCAAACCGAGCAGGCCGTACGTCGGCTCCGCGATGGCCTCGAGGAAGATCCGGCCAACCTCGACATGCGGCAGCTCCTGGTGGGGCTGTATCGGCAGTCGGGCGACTGGGAGGCCCTGGTGGCCGTGCTGGAGGACGGCGCCGAGCTGATCCCCGAGGAGGCAGCCCGCTTCGAGCTCCTGACCGAGGCCGCGCGGATCTACATCCAGCGCCTGGCCGCTCCGGAACGGGCGATCAAGGTTCTCGAGAGCGCCCGGGCGATCAACCCCGAAGACCGGAGTATCCGCACGCAGCTCGCCGAGGCGTTCCGCGTCGCCGGTCGATTCGACGAAGCGCGGGAGCTCGCCGAGGGCGTGATCGTCGAGCTCGGTCGCCGGCGGGCCCCCGAGCGCGCAGGGCTCCACCTGATGCTCGCGCAGATCGCGGACGCCACCGGTAATATCGAGGGATCCCTGGAACAGCTGCGCCTGGCGGCGAGCGTGGACGTCTCCAACGCGGAGGTGCAGCGTTGCCTCGGCGTCGCCTATCGAAAGGCGGGTGAGCTCGAGAAGGCGGAGCGGGCCTTCCATGCCTTGCTGCTCATCCTGCGCCGCCAGCGGGCCGCGGGGGCGGCGGAGGCCGAGGGGTCGATCGGCGTGGCCGAAGCGCTCTACGAGATCCATCGGGTCGCTCGCGAGCTCGGCGACCAGGCGCGCGCGCAAGAGAACCTCGAATCCGCCTTCGACGCCGCCGCGCAGAGCGCGGTGGAGTCGCGGCGCTTCGAGGAGATGCTACGGGAGAGCGGCGAAGGGGAGCTCTGGATGCGAGCCCTCCGGCACCGCCTGTCTTTCGCCACCGACCCCATGGAACGGGCTGACCTCTTCGCCCGGCTGGCG
Source organism: Polyangiaceae bacterium (assembly GCA_016933275.1). GTDB lineage: Bacteria > Myxococcota_A > Polyangia > Polyangiales > Polyangiaceae > JAFGBI01. Next base: position 3,816 of record JAFGBI010000230.1, read on the forward strand.
TCCGGGCTCGCCGAGCTCCTGAACCAGCCCGAGGCTGCGTTCGACGCGATCCTCGAGGCCGTCGCCATCCGTCCGGCCGCTTCGGAGCTCCATGACAAGGCGCGGGAGCTTGCTGCTCGGGGCGGCGGCCTCACCCGCTATCGAGAGACCCTGGCTGGCGCCGTGAAGCGGGCGTCCGACGGGGACGATTGGGACCTGACCTGTGACCTCTTGGTTCGAATCGGCGAGCTCGAAGAGCACGACCTCGGCGAGTTCGACTCGGCCGCCGAGCACTACGCTCGCGCCGAGGCGACCGGGCAGCGACTGCCCACCGTGTGGCGGGCGATGGCCCGTGTCGCCGCGCAGCGCGGCGATCGACCGGGTGAGCTCAGCACCCTGCGCAAGCTCGCGGAATTGCCGCCGGGTGACCTCGAACCCGGGGATCGTGTGGAGCTCCGCTACCGTCTCGCGGAGCTCGAACTCGTCTTCCCCGACACCCTCTTCGCCGGGGTCGCATCGCTGACCGCGGCGCTCGCGAGCGCCCCCGACCACACGCGCGCGGCTCGGGCGCTGCGCGGGGCGTTCGACGTCGCCCCCCGTGACGAGTCGCTGATCGAGCTCTACGAACGCGTGGCCCGGAACTCCGGCGACGGCGACCTCTTGCTCGACGCGCTGGCACGGCGCAGCGAGGTCGGTGGGGTGCCGCAGGACACCATGGAGGAGGCCTTCAACCTCGCCGTGCGTCGCGGGCAGGATGCCGTCGCCGAGTCGCTTCTGCTGCGAGCCGTGGAGGTCGCTCGCGACGAGGCCGGGGATCTCGGTCAAGCGTTGTGGGCAATGAGGCACCTGATCCAGCGACGTCGCGACGACTTCGAGCTGGATGACGCGATCCACTGGATGCGCGAGGCGGCGGACGTGGCGCCGCCCACCGAGGCGCGACAGCTCTTGATGGACCTCGCGGCCATCGCCGCCGGGTCGCTGGGGAACCTGGAGCTCGCGGCCGACACCTACGAGGCCCTGCTGGACGATACCCCCGGCGATCAGAACGTGTGGCATCCCGCGCTGGAGATCGTACGTCGTCTTGGGGATCGCGACCGCCACGAACGGCTACTGACCAAGGTGTCGGAGGCGGTCACCGATCCCCAGGTCAGAAACCAGCTCCGGATCGCCAAGGCGCGCCTCCTCCTCGCCGGCGCTGATCGCATGGACGCAGCGATCGCGACCCTCGAACAGGTCCTCGATGACGATCCCGAGCACCTCGTCGCGGGTGAGCTGCTCGCTGACCTCTTGGAGAAGAGCGGGCGTGAGGAGGATCTCGCCACGCTCCTGGAGCGCCAGATCGACATGGCGTGCGAGAAGCGCAACGCCGACGCGGGGGTTCGTCTGACGTTACGGCTCGGCGCCCTCCTCGCGCGCGACCGCCGGGACGAGGCGCGCACCGCCTACCGCTCGGTGCTCGAGTGGGTCCCCGACAGCTCGCGCGTGCTCGAGGCGCTCCTTGCGTTGCTCGATCCGGACTCCGACAGCCAGGAGCGGGCGGACGTGCTCGAACGCCTGGTAGAGCAGCACGTGAAGAAGGTGCTCGAGGACCCATTGAGCGCTGGCCCGTCGATGGAGCTTGCCATTGCTCTCGTCCACGCTCGTGATCGACAGGGCGATCCGGCGGGGATGGAGCGTGCCCTCGAACACGCCTTTCGGATCAACCCCCGCAATTCGGAGATCATCGGCGAATATCGGCGCCTCGCCGAGCGGCTGTTCGAGGAGGCCTTCCGGATCGAACAGAAGGACGACGCCGTCGAGCTGCTGCAGAAGGCCGCCAGCATCCACTGGACTCGTCTGGACGACATGACGGCCGCGGCGGGCATCCTCCGCGAGGCGCACTCGATGCAGCCGAGCAACGTCGGGCTCGTGTCGAAGCTCGTTCGGTGCCTGGTCGAAACGGGCAAGGTCCCGGCCGCGATTGACACAGTGACGGAGACGTTGGAGCGGCACCCAGCTGGTGACGCGCAGCGCGTCCGCCTGCTACGGCTCCGAGCCAACGTGCGGGCTACCGCCGGTCAGCATGCAGGAACGGTGGAGGATCTGGAGGAGGCGATCTCACTTGGCGGCGACGGGCTCGGCCAGGAGCTCTGCGATGCCCTGCGCCTCGCCCAGGCGGCGGCCGCGGGCTCCGGTGACCAGCTCCTGGCCAGGTCGTTCACGATGCGGCTCGCCAAGGCGCTGCGGACGCACCTCGGGGCAGAGGAGCAAGCTCGCGAGGTGGTGGCGAGCTGGGTGAACGCCAATCCGCTCGACCACGACGCGATCTACGCGCTCCTCGATCTCGATTCGGCGGCGGGGCGTTGGGAGGACGTGGCGCTCGGCTACTCGCGGTTGGTGAAGCTGGAGGAGGGCGAGGCTCAGACCGACGCGGCCGTGTTCATGGCCGATGCCTTCGAGAAGGCTGGCACGCCGGAGGCCGCCCGAGGGACACTCGAGTCCCTCTACAAGATCGACACCACCAACGCGCGGATCCGCGCCCGCCTCCGGCGGCTCTACGAGAAGACCGAGGCGTTCCGCGATCTGTCGAACCTGATCATCGTCGAGGCAAACCAGACCAGCGATGATGACCTGCGGTATAACCTCCTGCGCCAAGCCGGTGAGCTTCGCATGTACCAGCTCAACGCGGCGGCGACGGCCATCGGTCCCCTGATGGAGGCGCTCGACATGCGGCCGAACGACGAGAGCCTCATCGTTCTCCTATCGGAGGCGTACACCATCGCGGGCTTCGCCGACGATGCGGTACAATTGCTCCGGACCGCCGTTGAACGGCACGGTGACAAGCGCTCGAAGGATCTCGGGGCCCTCCAACACCGCATGGCTCGGGCGCTGGCCGCCACTGGCGACAGCGAGGGTGAGCTGAAGTGGCTGCAGGCAGCCTGGGAGAGCTACCCCCAGAGTGGCGAGATGGCGAGTGAACTCGCCGAGCGCGCGATGGAGCTCAAGAACTGGGATCTTGCCTTGAAGGCGCTCCGGGCGCTGGCCGCGATGCGAACGCCCGCGCCGATCTCTCGTCCGCTCGCGCTCTTCCGCCAGGCCGAGATCGCCGAGATCCAGGAGGACTCACGCAAGGCGGCCTTCCTGGCCAAGAAGGCCTTCGCGGAGGACCCCAGTCTGAAGGCCGCCGAGGAGTTCCTGGCTCGTCTCAAGGCGTAGGGGCGAGGCTCCCCGCGGGCACCGCACGGCGGCGGGTACGCCCGCCGCGGCCACCCCCACGGGGTCGTTCACGCGCCGTGGGCATGGCGGCGCTTTCGTGCCGTCACCTCGGGTGACTCCGCGACGGCCATGCCCACTAGTCGCATCCCTTCGAGCAGGTGCTTCACGCCTGCCCGCACGAGTTCGGGCTGGGCAGCGCCGACCTTGGGGAACCCTCGACCATCGGCGTCCGCCGGGGCCTGCTCCCAGTTGGCGAAGAGCCGCCCCCAATCGCTACCGAGCGCCGTGTTGACGCGCTCCACGCCGTAGCGGGGATACCAGAACATGTCGTGGTAGGCCACGCTGGCCACGTAGGACCACGGCGCGAGCCACGTCTTGAGCGACCACTCCAGCGGCTTCTTCAGCGGACCCCAGTAGATGCGGTGCTGATTCCTCGAGGCGAAGGTCATGTTCTTGAACGGACCCTCGAACTGCCAGTTCTCGTTCCCCGCGTCGGTGTCGCCGACGAGCTCGATGTCCCGAGGGTCACCGACGCCGAGCCCCTGTTCCTGGGCGAGCCGGACGAACTTGAGGTCGCGCATCGGATCGAATCCCATGAGCTTGGCTGCTACGGCATCGATCGCCACCTGATCGGCGGACGCCAGCAGCACGTTCTTCACGTGCGGGATCATGCAGCGCGGCCCCGGACCATCCCCCGCGAAGGTGCCGTCCATGACCGCGAAGACGCCGCGATGGATCTTCTTCTGGATCATCAAGAGATCCACCAGCGTCTCGTGGATTACGGGGTGGGTCCAATGCCGGTGCTCGTTCAGCAGCCCGCCGAAGGCGTTCTTCATGGCGCCGGTGGTCGTCGTGAAGATGTGCGTCTTGATGGTCGGCAGGTGGACGATGTTCTCGCCGATGAATCGCTTCGGGATCGAGAAGCCCTTCGGGTAGACGTCATTGAGGCAGAGGAACTTCTTCGTCAAATCGCCGACCGCCTCGCGGATGTCAATCCAGTCCTCACCTTCGTAGAGGTGCACGTTGCGCAGACCGTGCGCTCGCACGACATCGATCTGCTTATTCTCGCGCTCGCCGAGGTGGGCGTCGATGACGACAGTCCGGTTGTGGCAGCCGTGGATGAGGTCGGGATCGTACCCGTCACGCTTCATTGCCCGGATGACTCCATCCAGCTGCCACGGAGTCGTCGAGGATCCCGGAAAGAAGAAGTGCCAGGAGATGTTGATCTTGAGCCCGGTGTCCGCGTCCTTCGCGATGACGTCCTGGTACCCGGCCAGATTCATCAATCGGTGGTAGTCCTCCAGGACGGTGGCCGGGGTAGTGCGCAGGATGGCGACTTTGGACTTTCTCATGGTTTCCTCTGCGAGGGTCGTGCCCGGGGGGCCTCGGTCCGGAGACTGCCGCTTTGTTCTCAGGTTTCAAGGCGTTCCCGGGATTTCCCCGGTTTCTCCGTCTTGGATCCGCGGTTTCTCTCTTCGAGGAGGTTCCGCGGAAGGTGACTACATGGCCGGATCATCAACGCCCTGTCGCGAACGCGGTCTCGAGGGTGTTATGCTCGGTGCCGCGCGAGAGTGAGGAGGCGAGGACGATGCAAGGTGGATTCCCTCCCGGAGGCGGCGGCCCCTTCGGCGGCTCTGGGGGCCAAAACCCGTATGGCGCCCCACCGGGGCAAGGGTCACCCACTGCCCAGGAGCCGGCCGGCTACGGTCCCCCGATCGGTGGCGGTCATGGCCTGCCGGCGAACCCTGCCGGCTTCCCACCCGCTGCCCCGCCCATGCCCAGCTACCCCAATGGTGGCGGCTTCGTTCCGCCACCTGGCACCGCCATCCAGACTCCTGGCGCGCCCTACGGCGTGCATCCACGGCTCGGCATCCCCTATTCGGACAAGCAGAAGGCCATCGCCGGGCTCCTCCAGCTCTTCCTAGGGTATTTCGGGATTGGACGATTCTACACGGGCCACACGGGGCTCGCGGTCGCCCAACTCGTCGTGTGCATGGTGCTTCCCACCGTCATTACCATGGTGACTTGCGGAATTGGCGTCTTCTCGTACGCGGCCATGCTCTGGCCCCTGATCGACGGGATCCTCCTGCTCGTCCAGGACTCGACCGACTCCGAGGGTCGCCTCCTACGTTGACGGGGTGAAGCGTGACCGAGCGCGAAGACCGCCACCGTCCGCCGAAACGCCAGCGTCAGGGTGCGCGACGCGATCGCGGAGAGAAACCGTTACGGGCGGTGGCATCGCCGGCACGCCGCGTTCCCATTCCGAAGTCAGCGCCAGCCGCGGGGCGATCGGCGAGTGATGTGGTGTACGGATGGCACGCGGGCTTCGCCGTGATGGAGCGTCGACCCAGTGATCTCCTCTCGGTAACCTGCAGCGCGAGCGCGCGGGCGGAGGTCGCGTCTGTGCTCGCGCGCGCCCGGCGATCCGAGCTGTCCCTGACGGTCGGTGACGACGCCTGCCTCGCCGAGGCCGCCGCGAGCAAGCACCACGAGGGACTCGTGGTCACGGTGAAGGCGCGACGCTTCCTCCCGGTCGCGGAGCTCGCCGACCTGGTCTTCGCGCGGCGCGGAACCGCGGTGGCGCTGGATCGCGTGCGGAATCCCTACAACGTTGGGGCGATCCTCCGGACCGCGGCCTTCTTCGGGATCGACGGCGGTGTCCTCGGCGCTCCTGCTCCCCACCCCGCGCTTCACCCCGACGCGGTTCGCGTCGCCGAGGGCGGGGCCGAACACCTCCTCATCGCCCGTACTACGGATCTCGTGGCGACGCTGCGGCAGTTCCGCGAGCGCGGGGTGGCCATCGTCGGCGGCGAGAGTGGGGGCGGGCAAGATGTGCAGCGGTACCCATTCCGTCGTCCCACGCTGGTGGTGCTCGGACATGAGCGCGAGGGCCTCTCGGAGCGGGTGCGCGCGGAGTGCGATGCCTTGGTGTGCGTGCGGAGGTGGGGAGCGATGGATTCCCTCAATGTCTCCGTGGCTGCTGGCGTGCTGCTGGCGGAATTGTCGCGGTCGAAGCCGGCTCCCTGACTCAAGAATGGGCTCGCTCCTCCGCCGCAGCGCGATCACGTTGATTGCGGCCTCGCACCTCCGGGAGTCACCCGGCTGGAGGCCGGCGGTGCGAAGCCGTTGTCCTGATCTGCGTTTGGCGGTCTTCGCTGGTCGGTCGTAGACCACCCCGAAACCGGGCGGCTTCCGGTGGAGGATGGCGCGAGGTCCGCGCTGAGCTGGCTCGGAGTCAGCTCCCCGTATTGTCCGGGATGGGGCTGGCGACGATCGCGAAATCGGCGGCGTTGTCGTCCGTGTCTCGACCGTTGCCGAGCGAGCCGCCGGGGAGCCTCTCGATGCTGCTTCCCGCCGGGGGCGCCGCCGCTGCCGTGCCTTCGACGAAGTCGTTCGTCGCCGTTCCCCAACCTACGGAATCGATCACGTTGTCCGCCGCGTCCACCAGCGCGACCCCACCGCCGGCCGAGGCGATGCTCCTGGTGAAGGTCGCATCTGGCGCCGAGCCAACGGATGCTTCCTCCCGGACCAGGAGGTAGTGCCCGAGGGCAGGGATGGCCTCGCCGGCCCCAAACTCGTAGATGACCATGTCCTTGGTGCCCGCCGCGGCGCGATACCGGACAGAGCAGCCCTCGGGGTGCAAGGGTGTCGCCGAGCGATTGAAGAGCTCCACGAACTCGGCGTTCGCGTCGCTCTCCGCTGCCATCTGGACCTCGCTGACCAATAGGTCGGCGCAGCTCGGGGCAGCCCCGGCTCCAGCCGCGCCTCCGCCGTTTCCACCGTGGCCGGCGCTCCCTCCGCCGCTTGGGTCCGTCACGGCCCCGCCCCCCGTCGCGTTGACGCCGCCGGAGCCCGTAGCGGCGCCATTGCCCGCGTTGCCCCCGGAGCCCGTCGGGACGCCGGTGCCGCCGGTGCCCATCGCGCCGCTGGCGTCCGCGGTGCCCCCGACCCCGCCAGCGGCGATCGTGCCACCGATCTCGGTTGCGGCGCCGGATCCGGGCTCGCCGGCCATGCTCGACCCGGGCGAGGCGGTCGGCGCGCCTCCCGCGTCCGAGCCGTTCCCTCCCGCGGGGCTCGTGCCAGTCTCGGTGAGGCCGCCGCCCCGAGCGGACTGCCCCCCGGATCCGGACTCGAGCGTCGACGCCGCTCCCTCGTCTGCGTTCGCCGCTCCGCCAGGCGCGGGAGGGCCGCCATTCGACGGGTCGCCATCGTGCATCGCTCCGGCGCTGCTCGCCGTGGGATCGGCGTCGACGCCCCCGCCGGTCTCCACGTGCGGAGCGCCGCCCGCGGTTCCGTTCGCCATCCCATTCCCGAGCGCCATCGTCCCGCCCGCGCTGGCCGCGCCGACAGGCGCCTCCCCTTGGTCGTGCCCGTGATCGCGGGTGTTCGCTGGTCCGTCCGCGATGGGTGACGCCCACGCCGACCCACCGTACCCACCTGGCGAGTCGCCAGGCGAGGCGGTGGCGCCGCCACCCGCGACGGGCCGAACCGGCGACCCGTGCTCACCGCAACCGAGCGCTAGCGCGAGCGCGGCAGCCGAGAGAAACCGAGCAAGCATCGTGATGCGATGGCATTCTGACTTCGACATTCAAATTACCTCCGGGCATTGGAACACCGGAGGAGGAGCAATTCGCGTACCGCTCCCAGGTGACCCATCGCTCCGCGCGCGGCCACCCCATCGCGCCGGCCCTCGAGAACGGCACTGGTCGCCACCGGCCGGTTCGAGGCGCGGCTCGGGTTCTCGTGAATGCGTCAGGTGCCCGAGCGGGCCGAGATACACGCGCGCCGCGCCGGGTGGCGGCGGCGCGCGTCGCGTTGGGATCAGTCGCGCGCGCGGGGGATGTCGAAGGTGACGGAATCGCCCGCGGTGAGCACGCCCGGCCTGCCGCACACCATGACCGTGAGCTGCTCGCCGGCGGAGAGTCCGTTGGCGCGCAGGGTGAGCTTGCCGGCGAGGCCGTCGGCGCGCGCGAAGATCCGGCGCTGGCCGTAGGCAGCGGCAAAAAGCTCGATCCCACCGATGTCTGCGGGGAGCCTGGGGTCGAAGGCGAGGTACTGGTTCGAGGCCTTCAGATCGATGCCGAGGTAGATGAGCGGCATCAGCTCGCTCGCCGCCATGTTCCCGGCGCGGAAGCCCTGGCGGGCGGTGCCCGCCTCGAGGTCCTTCGCGTCCAGGTGCACGACGGCGTCGTAGTTTTCCACACTTGCCTTGAGCTCTCCGAGGCCGATCTTACCGACGCCGGTGCCCACGTTGGCGAGCGACGACCCGTTGGTGTTCACGAGCTTGTCGTAATACTCGACGTTTCGGGCGATGGTGCCGAGGTCGACGGCGTAGCCGTTGTCCTTGAGGAGCTGCACCACCTCGCCCGCAGCGAAGTTGGCGACGGTCTGGAGCGAGCCCGCCTGCTTTCCGATCTGGAAGTTGTCCGGTGTGTTGAGGACCGGCTTGACGGACCCCTGCTTGCCCTCGGCGTGCTTGCCCTGGGCGAAGGCGCGGACGTCGGCGCTCGTGGTCGTGCCCGGGAACACGCGATCGCTCTCCGAATCGAGCTTCCATACGACCTGCCCGCTCCTGGCATCCTTCACCAAGGTGATCTGGGCGTCGCTCGGATCCGCTGCCTTCAGCCAGCGTCCTGCCCTCACCTGTACGTCGGCAATGATGCCGGCGAGCTTGGCGCGGAGCTCCACCGCCTTCAGCACCTGGTCCGCACGCGGGATTACGCCGGCGGGGGTGAAGTGGGGCTTGATCTCCTTCTTGCCCTGGGCGACCCGCTGGACGTTCTCCTCGGTGAGCCATTCGCGCATCGAGGGCCAGTGCACGAGCGGCATGTCGGTGAACCCCGCGTAGTTCTCGATGGTGCCGGCGGGGACGTCCACTTCGCCCTTCACGCTCCCGGAGAGGTCGACCAGGCTGGCCTTCTTCGCCGCGCTGGTGATCGGGAAGAACATGTTGGTGGCAAGCTCCTTGATCTGCGCGATCTCGGCCGCGTCCACCCCCAGCTCCCGCAGGACCTGGGTCCTGTTCTCGGCCTCGAGCTCGTCGAGCAGCTCGAAGACGCGGGAGGCCATCTTCGCGATCATGAAGTTGTTATAGAAGCTGTCCGGGAGGTTCGGGAGCGTGGAGCCTGGCAGTTTCTCGTTGTACTCGTTCGGGTCCATCATGCCGACGGTGTGGTACTTGCCGTCAGCCTGCTTCACGCAGGAGTCGGCGCCGAACCGCACCAGCTCGATCAGCAGCGGCATCGCGTGCGCGAGGAACACGCGGTCGCCGCCGACGCGATAGATCTGGTCGATCCCGTAGAAGAACGCCCAATTGTTGTGGGGTTGGTACTTGCTGAAGTCGGGATCCCACTGCTGGGCGACGCCGTTCCATTTCACGACTTGGGTGTCGGGCTTGCCGTCGGCGGTCGTCTGCCACCCGAACTGGGCGCCCTTGCGCCGTCCCATCGAGCGCGCGTAGGCGCGCGCCGAATCGAGGTTCTTGATGTAGAGCTCGGCCAGACCCTTGGCGGCCTCCGGGCTCTGGATGGCCTTCACCTTCCAGAACAGGATCGCCATCTCCCAGAAGTTGTGGGTGCGGTAGCGGCCGTCGTGGAGGCCCTTGGCGCCCATGTCCGCGGCGATGTCGCGGTTGTGATCGGACACCGTCTTGAGCAGTGCCGAACGGCAGAGATCGATCGGTGCCTGAAATTCCATCGCGCGCGGTCCGCCGAAGAGCGCGATCCTGCCGTTCGAGAACTGGGTGCGCCACGCGGCGACGTGGGCGGCCTTGGCGGCCGCGAAGCGCTCGTCCGACGCGGCCTTGGCGCGCGCGGCTTCGAGCGGCCGCTGGTCGCGGAGACCCCGGTCGATCGACGACGAGAGCGCGGTGCGGTCCTCGATGATCAGGCGCTGGCCGGGCTTGAGGTGCACCAGCGCGTTCACGTAGATCTCGCGCTCCGCATCCCCGACGGGGGTCCCCGCCTTGTCGTCGGCCAAGAGCTCCGGCTGGATCTCGATCGGCTCGGCGGTGCCTTCCGCGACGAAGTAGCGCAACCGCTTGGCGAACCCGAAGTGGTACTGGGTCTGGTTTCGCACCTCGGTGGGCGTCGTCGACGTGGGGTTGTCCGCCCACTCGCTCTTCTCGAGCTTCTGCAGGTTCTCCTCTTGCTCCTTCACGGTCTGCAGCGCGAGACCGACCAGCGTGGGCGCGAACGCCTGGACGCGGTCCGGGCTCGCCTCGGTGTGAACCTGCTGGAACTTGTTGTAGCCCTCGGCGAGGTTGTTGATGAGCGTTCCATCGAAGCCCGAGGTGATCACTAGGTCCCCCTCGAAATCCGTGGTGAGCTCGAGCCGCGATACGGCGAGCATCGGATCTGCGAGGCTCGCGAGCTTCTCCGCGCGCTGGGTCAGCGTGTGGCCGGAGTGGCGGTCGCGGAGCACCAGCGTGTAGGTGACCGTGCCCTCCTCCACGGCGTTTCGCACCGCGGCGGCGTCGTTCAGGTTCACTATCTCGAAGCTTGCCTGGGCGTCGAGCGCGTTGTGGTACACGGGTTGCCCGGGCTCCCTCACCCGGTGGTAGGTGAGGTACGGGAGGTGGGGACAGCAGCTGTTGGCGACCGTACGTCCGCCCTCGACGTCTGTGGTGCGGAAGACGGAGACCCCCGCCTTGAAGGTCGCGGCGTACTCGATCTGGTCGTACACGTTCGCGTAGCCTTCTCGGTTCCTCTCCTTCATCGGCGGGGCGCTGAAGGTGATCCCCGTGTCGCAGAAGTTGCCGTTGCCGATGAAGAACTGGGCGCCGTAGCGGTTCGGATCCTTCCCGATCTCGGCCCAGGACACGGTGTGCTCGAACACGGGGCGCGCGAAGGTGGTGGCGATCGCGTCCACCGCACCGTCGGCGCCGACCACGAAGGGCTCGCCGTCGGGGCAGAAGGGTTCGCGGGCGGTGACCGACGCGAGGGGCCCGACCGCGATCGTGAGAGCAGGCTTTGCTTGGCTGAACGCAACCATGGGTGCTCCTACCCCCGAGAAGGTACGAGTACGCTGACCTCTCGCCGCTGCGCGCGTGCGCGGGGAAGGGTGGAGCCACGGGCCGGGGGGTGCACCGCAGCGGCGCGCAAGCTAGCTGAAGGCCTGGCGGGTGGCCAGTGGTCGGAGAGCTACCGCGGGATCCGGCACTCTGGGACCCGTCGCACGGTGAGAACCACCAACACCGCCACTGACGCCAGCGGGACCGTGATGCGGCGGGTCTCGGTTCGACCCCGGGAACCGGCGAGGACTCTGGCTAGAAACTCGGGGGGTTGCGCTTCTGTACGGTCGTCAGGGCCGTGCCGAGGGCCCGGCGCTGCTTGGGGTCGCGGAGGCAGGGATAGCAGTCATCGCGACCGTCCGGTCCGCAATCGCGCTTGTTGGCTAGTCGTTGCAGGCTCCGGAGGGCTCGGCGATCCCCCACCTCGGTCGCCCTGGCGACGAGCTCGGCCGCAGCGTTGCAGTCTTGCACGTCGCGAAGCTCTAGCGCGACCGCGAGCGCGGGCGAGGCGTGCTTGCGCACTGCCGCGCTGGTCACGAGCCGTTCCGCGAGGACCGTCGTGGGGTTGCGACCGGGCACTCCCGTCCAGACCTCGAAGAGCAGGTCGGTCGTGGTGGGGCGCTGCTGTACCGCGATGAGCTCCTGCGCGCGGAAGGTAGTGTGGGGGTCCCGTGCGAATCCCAGCAGCTTGCGCAGCGTCTCCGGCTGGTCGGCGAGCGTCGGCTCCTCCTTCAATCGCTCCCCCAGCGCCTTGAGTTCGGCGAGGCGGGCGGCGACATCGCCACGCGCCATGGCGATGGACTGCGTGACGGTGAGCTCGTTGGTGGGAATGCCATTGAGGGAGGCCCGCGCATCTTCCTCGCCGAGCGCCGCTCGTTGCTCCAGGGTGAGGTTGCCGGTCGTGGCGCCGCCCTCATCGGCGGCAGGGTCCGCCCCGTCCGGGCGGGCCGTCGAGGGGACCGCCGAGGCGGCGCTCCTCGTTGGTGGGGCGCTCCCACAACGGGGGACGATGAGACCGAAGACCAAGCCGACGACGCCCGCGGCCGCGGCGATCCAGGTGGGAATGAGGCGTTTGGCGACACCCAGCGCGATGTCCGGAATCGTGGACGGGCTCACCGGCGGTACGGAGTTGGTGCCCCCATAGGGTCGCGACGGCTCTTCTTCCTGCTCCGCCGGCGGCCTCCAGACCGCCGGCGTCGGGCTCGCCGTCGCGGTGGGTGGCATCGGTTGAGTGGGGATCGACGAAACTGGTGACAGCGCGGTTCCCGACATGGCCGGTGGACCGCTCGGCGCCATCGCGGCCGGTGTCGGTCCGGCCGGTGGCGGCCTCGACGAAGCGGGCGGCGTCGACGGTCCTGGATAGGGGGAGGCGGTCCGTGCGGGCGGGGGCACGGACGCTGCCCGCGCCACTGGGATTGGCGCGGGAGGTGGTGGACGCGACGTTATCACGCCGGGTGCCGCGGGCGCCGCCGGGGCGTCGACATTCGGGATGGGGGTCCCGTTGTCGAAAGACGGCAACGCCTCGTCGAAGGACGGGAGCGGTGTCGAAGCACCGCCCGAGGGCGGGGGAGGGGGAGGGGGAGGAATAGGGGGCACGGTACTTCCCTCGCTTTGGCCGCGGCCGGTTGCGCCGGCACGCCTCGGAGGCGCGCCAAGGTTCTCTTACCGCCGAAATGCGCGGATCGCGAGACCTCGTGCACCGCGGCCTCAACGGCCCGCGGAACCGCCCTGACGGCTCGGGCGTTGCCGAAGGCAGGGATCCTGGCCTAGCCTGCGGGCCGGGCCGAAACGCCCTAGCGGTCGAGCCCGAATCGGCGGAGACAACCCCAGATGTACGAACATCCTCACCACCGCCGGCCACCACGGGCCGTGACCCCGTGGATGGCCATCGCCCTCGTTTTTGCTTTGCCGCTCGTCGGGTGCCGTGACAAGGCCCAGCCGAGCTACGACGAGTGTCTCAAGCTCGAGGCCAAGTGGGATCCCATCGCCGCGCAGGCGGCCTGCGAGGCGGCGGTTCAGGCCGATCCGAACAGCACCGCTGGCAAGGCCGCCGCCGCCAAGCTCGCGGCCCTACGCGAGGTCGCGGAGAAGGAACGCGCGAAGAAGGCCGCGCTCGAGCCCAAGCCCTGCAAGGCGAAGAAGTGGGTCACCCGCTGCATCTGGAAGGGCAAGCTTCGGCCGACCCTGCTCGAGGGCGAAACCGCGGCGAAGTGCAACCAGGACGCGGCCGATCTCGCGACCATCGAGATGCAGTGTCCGGCTTGCGTTTGCGCCGACGACTACAAGGACCCCCCCGGCCTCGAGCTCGAGTGAGCCCGACTCGGGTCCTGCGCCAGCGGGTCCCAGCTCGCGAAATCCTCCGGCAGCGGCCCTGGGAGCGCGGGCTGCAGGGTACGTTCGAGGAGCTGGAAGCCCTGCTCGGCAACGAGCTCGAGGGGTTTGCCGCGCGTGGGCCCACCCGCGGCGAACCATCGCCGTGCGGCCTGCGCGTTGCGGATGAGGGCCGGGTGCTGGGGATCCTGCCGCGCGGCGACCAGCAGCTCCGCCTGCATTCCCTCGACGTCGCCTCGCGCGAAGGCAACGCACCCTAGCGTGTTATGGACCAGCCCGGGCAGGGGGTGGGCGAGTGCGAGCGCGCGGCGCGCGTGGCGTTCGGCGAGGTCGAGCTCCCCCGCGTCATACGCGGCGTTGGCGACGTCGAGGTGCGCCGGCGCGTGGTCGCCGAGGCGCTCGAGGACCGCCGTCGTGTCCGCGAGGCTCGGTCGATAGAGGTTGCGCACGCCCTGGTGGGCGAAGAACCAATCGTTCATCAGCTGCACGTCCTCCGGTGAGGCATCGAAGGGCACCTTGAGCTCCTGGAATCGTTCGCGGAAGAACACCTCGCGTTCGAGCCATCCCGCCGCCTCGGCGTCGGCGGCGTCGCGAGTCCCCGGGTAGATTGAGAGGCAGGAGAAGATGTACTGGTGCGGGCGGGCCTGCTCGAGGAACGCGAGCGTCTCGCGGAAGGTCTCCGCCGTCTCCCCCCGATTCCCGAGCATCATGTAGTAGCGGACCTGAAGCCCGACGGAGCGTGCCAGCTCCGTGCCCGCGCGGATCTTCTCGATGGTGATCCGCTTGTCGATGTTCGCGAGGACCCGCGGCGACCCCGACTCGACGCCAAGGCTCAGCCGTTGGCAGCCGGCGAGGCGCATCTCGCGCACCAGCTCGTCGGAGAGGACGTCGACTCGGGTGTCGCAGCTCCAGGCGAAGCGGAGCCCCCGCTCTCGGATGCTGCGGCACAGTGAGACGACGCGCTTCTTGTCGGTGGTGAAGGTGTCGTCCTTGATCTGGATCATGCGCACCGGCAGCCGCCGGAGCGTCGCCTCCAGCATGTCGAGCACACGGGCCTCCGAGAAGCTCCGGAACCCTCGCCCCCAGGTCGCCTCGGCGCCGCAGAAGGTACACTGCCACGGGCAGCCCCGCGAGGTCATCACGATGTGGGTGGGATACTCGTCGTGCGGCGAGGCGAGCCGGTCGAGGGGCTCGATGGCGGCTCGCGGCGGCCCCTCCACGATCACCCCGCCCTCCCGGTACATGGTCCCGGCGACGCCCGTTGGCGGCGCCTCGCGCGCGAGCCGTCCGACGACCTCGAGGAACTGGTCCTCGGACTCGCCGAGCGTTACCGTGTCGATCGCCGAGTGGTGAGCGAGCAGCTCCCGTGCGAGCGGGGTCGCGTGCGGACCGCCCACCACGACGTGCGCGCGCGGACGATGCCTCTTCACCGCGGCAGCCGCGAGGGCGACGCCGCGGCGGTTCGCCGTCCAACAGGAGAACCCGTAGAGGTCCGCGTCGAGGGCGGCGAGCACCGCCTCGGCGCGGGGCCAGTCATACGATGAGAGGTTCAGGACCTTCACTTGGTGGCCGGCTCGTTGCGCCTGGGCGCCCAGCGAGTAGAGCCCGTACGGGGTCTGCCAGAAGTCGGCGTCGAGATCCCCCTCGCGATACCCGGGGGGCGGTCCATCCACGGTATCCGGTGGCTCGCCCGGCCGTGGGATCTTCCAGGGTGGCGGATAGACGAGGGCGATGCGCATCCGAGTGAGCTCGCGTCATCGACGCGTGGAGTTCCTCGATTCTATCTGGCAGAGCGAGAACCTGGAATACCATCTGCACGCGATCCGAGCGGGCTGCCGACGATCGAGGGCGGGTACCCGAGCGAGGCCGTTGACGCTCGTCCCGATGGGTGTAGTTTGCGGCGGCGCTTCGCTACCGTCCGGTCACCATGGAGATCGTCAAGCGGCCGCACGCCCAGAACCTCGTCGCCTGGGCGAAGGACCACCCGCGGGCGCTCGTGCTCTCGGCGGATCTCACCAGCAGCTGCGAAGCGGACGGGTTCCGGGAGGCCTATCCCGGCCGGTTCGTTTCCCTCGGGATGGCCGAACAGAATCTGATGGGGTTCGCGGGTGGGTTGGCGCGGGAGGGCTTCCTCCCGCTCGTGCACACGTTCGCCGTGTTCGCTACCCGGCGTCCCTTCGATCAGGTAGCGATGTCGATCGGCTACCCGAACCTCCCGGTACGCCTGCTCGGCTTCCTCCCCGGTCTCACCACGCCCGGCGGGGTCACCCATCAGGCCATCGACGATGTGGCGCTCATGCGTGCTATCCCGAACATGACCGTGCTCGAGTGCGGTGACGCGACCGAGGTCGAGAGCGTGCTCGATGTCGCCGACGGGATCGGCGGTCCGGTGTACGCGCGCATGCTTCGGGGTGAGGTGCCGCGGCTCTTTCCCGCGCGGGAGCGCATGGTGCTAGGGCGTGCCCGCACCCTGGCGGATGGGGACGACCTACTGCTGGTGTCGAGCGGAATTTGCACGGAGGCGGCGCTGCGTGTGGTGCCACTGCTCCGGGCGCGCGGGCTCGCCGTGGGACTCCTCCACGTCTCGACCCTGAAGCCGTTCGCCGATCCCAGCTTGCTCGAGGCGCTCCACCGCGTGCGGCGGGGCGTCGTCACCATCGAGAACCACTCGATCGTCGGCGGTCTCGGCTCGGCCGTGGCGGAGGTCATGGCGGAGGCCGGGATCGGGGTGCGGCTCGTTCGCCTCGGGCTTCGCGACGAGTACGCGCACGGAGCGAGCCGTGGCTACCTCACGCGCGAGTATGGGATCGACGCGCTCGGGCTGGTCGATGGGATCGAGCAGGTCCTCGGCGTCGATCTCGGCATCGCGGCGGAGGACCTCGCTGCCGCGGTGCTCGCTGAGGGCGAGGTGCCCAATCTGGACGTCAGGGCCGCGAAACCCGAGGATCTGTGACCGCTACTGGTCGCCCCGAGCTCCGCCTCTCGGGCGAGCGGTTTCGGGCCACCTACGTCGTGGCTGGCGATGAGCAGGCCGCCCGGGCGTGCGCCGACGCGATCGCGATCGAGCAGACCTTGGAGTTTTCTCCCGATCTCGTGGGTCGGCCCGACATCATTCGCGAGATCCTCGGCAGGGTCGAGATGGTGCGTCCGCTTGGCGACGGCCGGGCCGAGGTCACCCTGTCGTACGCTGCGGAGAGTGCGGGCGGCGAGCTCACGCAACTCGTGAACGTGCTCTACGGCAACTCGAGTCTGAAGCCGGGGATCCGGCTCGTCGAAGTGGCGCTCGGTCCCGGCTTGCTCGAGGCATTTCGCGGGCCGCGGTTCGGCAGGGCAGGTTTGCGCGGGCTCGTCGGCGTCTTCGACCGACCCCTGCTAGCGACCGCGGTGAAGCCGATGGGGCTCGACCCCGCCGAGCTCGCGGCGCTCGCGCTCGCGTTCGCGCGCGGTGGCATCGATCTGGTCAAGGACGACCACGGTCTGGCCGACCAGCCCTTCTGCCGCTTCGAGGCGCGGGTCACCGCGGTGGCGGCGGCTGTGGCGCGGGGGTCCGTCGAGTCGGGCCGTCGCTGCCTTTATGCTCCGAACGTGACCGCCAGTCCCGCCACGGCCCTGGCGCGCGCGCGGTTCGCCAAGGCAATCGGAGCGGGGGCGCTCCTCGTCGCGCCCGGCCTCTGCGGGTGGGACACGGTGCGGGCACTCGCCGCCGCCGACGAGGTCGCGCTGCCCATCGTCCTGCATCCGGCCCTGCTCGGCCCGCTCCACCTGGACCCGAACCACGGGATCGCGCCCGGCGTCGTCTATGGTCTCCTCGCGCGTCTGGCCGGAGCGGACGCCGTGGTCTTTCCGAGCTTCGGCGGTCGCTTCTCGATTTCATCGGCTGATTGCCGCGAGATCGTCACCGCTACCGCGCGCGAGCTCCTCGGGATCGCCCCGTGCCTCCCCATGCCAGCGGGCGGGCTCACGCTCGCCCGCGTCGCCGAGTTCGTTCGCTTCTACGGTCCCGAGTCGATGCTGCTCGTGGGCGGGGATCTGCACCGACACGGCGCCGATCTCGCGGCCACCGTGCGGCGGTTCGCTGCGGCCGTGGAGGGCGGATGAGATCTGCTCCCGCCGATCTGCCCTATCCGGGCCTGCGACTCGAACGGTCAATTCGGCAAGGAGCTCACCGAGAGGGTATGCGGCGAGTGGGCGCCCACTCGCCCCCATCGCCGCCGCGCCATCCACTCTTTAGAAGATGACCGGCACGAGGTCGTGCGCCGACGTCTCGCCGTCCTTCGCCAGCTCGAGGCTGACCGTCGAGCTGGCGTCGAGCGTCACCATGGGGAGGGTCACGCGGCAACTCGAAGCGACGATCGACTGGAGGGCGATGTCCAGCAGGCCCGTCGACTCCGCGACCACCACCAGCTCCAGGTCGGTGAGGGAATAGCCGAGGACGCGGTCCTCGCCGACCCCGCCCGTGGCGATCGCCCAATAGTCCGCGTCAACCTCTACCTCGGAGGACGCCCCGGTGGGTTCGGTGGTCTTGTCTTGGTAGCTCGGATCGGAGATGTGCACCACGGTTCCTGTCTCGTGCAGGCTCGCCATGATGTCCGCGATCGAGCGGGGCTTGAACCCACGCGCCAGCGAGGAATTCCCGGGGGTCCGGCTGTCCGAGTGGAAGGTCGAGTCCGTGAAGGCGACGAAGACACGGCGCTCGTTGCCGAGCGAACGCCAGGGCAGGGTCCCCGGCGGGTCCTCGACGCTGTCACCGATGACGTTCGGCTCACCGTTGGCCTGGTACCCGATCACCCCATTATTGGTGAAGTCGAGGGCGGCGCCGAGGTTTTCGGGTGCGTCGGCGCCGGAGTCCGCCTCGAGGCGCGAAATGAAGTGCTGGAGCTCCGCGATGGCCTCCGCGTCGTCGAGCGCCACTGGGCGGAAGAACGGGCTTCGCTCGATGCCCGCGCTCGGCTCCTGAAAGCTCACGTTGACGCCCACCGTGTCCTGGAACGTCACCAGGCCGATGGTGCCGGTGACGTTGCTCGCCACGATGGCGTCCACGAACGCGTTCAGAGAGCGGCGCACCGAGCCGATCACGGGCGCCATGCTGCCCGTCACGTCGACGAGGAACACGATGTCTACCGGCGTGCCGTCGTGAAAGCAGGCAAGCTCGTGAGTCGTCATCTCGCCGTCCACCGTCACCGTGAGGTCACCGCTCGTCAGCAACGCGGCGTCGCGGTTGGAGAACACGCCAGCGAGCTCGATGAACGCCTCGCCTGTCGCTCCGTTCTGAAACGCAGTGGCGGCGATTGGTGCGAGCGTCTCCGGGAACCCGTCGTTGACGTCGGCGAGGGCCTCCTCCCGTTCCGCCACCCGCTCCTCGGCGGTCGTGAAGAGCTCGCGCCCGAACTCCTCTGCTGCCGCGCGGATCCCCTCGATCTCGGCCTCGAGCTCGAGGGCGGCCTCGATGGTGAGCGACGCCGCGAGCTGCTCGAGCTCCTCTTCGGTGAGGTCCGGGAAGAGCACGGAGAGGATGCTGTGCACCGTCACCTCGACGGTCACGTCGCCATCGCCGGAGATGCCGCCGCTGCCGAGGGTGTCGCCTTCGGCGAGGAGATCGGCCTCACAGCCGCTCACCGCGATCAGGGCGCCGAGCAGCCCGGAAGCCATCCTCCACCAACGCTGTCCCCCTTCTCTTCTCCGATCCACGTTCGCTCCTTCCGCGGCCGAATGGGCCGCTCGTCCTCTCGCCCCGATCGGCGCCGGGGATCATATCACCGCGCACCAAGCATCGCGTGTGCCGTATCGCGCGGCTCCTTGGCTCCCGCCCGATGGATGGACGAATCGGCCGCCCCTTCCGGGAGGCGCGGAGGTGGGTGAGCAGCCCACCCGGGTGTTCGCCTCGATGACCCCTGATCGGCGTGTCGCGGGCGAGGTACACCTCCGGGCGCGAGAGCCTTGATGGGTTTGGGACACCGTTGACGCACGGCCCAGTCCGAGCGCGGTCTTCACCCGACCAGCATAGGCCGCCGGGTGCAGATCGGTGTGGCGGCTCCGCCCCGCGTGCTCTCACTCGGCTGTGCCTCGGCGGAGCGAAACCGCCATCAACGCGATGGAGGCGTGGTGCAGGTCCCAATCGGTGCCCTCGCGCGCCGTTCCGCCGGGTTTCGGCAATGGACCATCGAGGCGTGGTCTCGCGGCGCGCCGGCCGGTATCATCGCGCGATGGGAATTGCGGCCACCAATCCATTCCGTCCGGTCGAGCTCGGCGATGTGCTCTCTACCGGCGCCAAGGTGATCGGGACCAACAGTGGAGCTCTGGTCGTCATTGCTGCGCTCTTCCAATCACCAGTGCTGCTGTTCGGCCTCTTCGTGGGGCTTCTCGCCGAGTACGCCGAGCCGCTCTCGGTCGGGGGAGGCGGGGAAACGGACATGAACCGGGTCCTCATTGGGCTCGGGGGCGGCACGGTCGCCGTGGTCGTTCTCTCCGTCGTCTTGAACGCGGTGAGCCAGGGCGCGATTCCCCCGTGGTTCTCCCGGACCGGGCCTCGGGCGCGAGGGTTTGCCGGAGAATGGCCACGGCGACCGCGCCGGAGGGCTGCCGTTTCCCCGCGGCGCGCTCGCTCCGGGCAAATTCGGCGAGGGCGAGTGGGCGGGCGACCCGGGTGACGATGGCGTGGCGGACGGCTGGCGCGAGGATGGCTGGGCTGACGACGGCTCCGGCGATGGGGGCGTGGCACGGGGGAACCAGGGGGATTGGCCCATCGTTCCCGTGACTCCTCGTCACGAGGACCACGACGTTCGCCCTCGTTCTCGCTTGCCGCCGCCTCGCCAGGCCGAGCGTCCGCTTCGGGTGCCAGACGCTGGTTCGCTCTTCTTGGCGTTCCTCCTGCTCGTCACGGTCGTCCTGCTCGGCGTCGCCTTGGCGCGGTTCTCGGCTCGCTTCCGGCGGTCGAGTCGAGAGGGACCGAGCACGGCTCCGTCTTCACCGGGTCCACGCCTGGGTGGCGTCTGCTACTAACGTCGAGAGTCGTCGCGGGAGAGCAAGATTTTCTGAGCTGAGGCTGTAGACCGTAGGCTAAAGGCTGAAGGCTGTAGGCTGTAGGCTGTAGGCTGTAGGCCGCAGGCTGTAGGCTGTAGGCTGTAGGCTGTAGGTCAGGCGGCGAGGCGCGCGAGCTGGGCGGTGGTGGCATCGGCGGCGGCGAGCATGGCGGCAAG
>JAFGBI010000231.1 GCA_016933275.1 Polyangiaceae bacterium
CCTGTGCCCCTTCGCGAAATCTTTGCCGGGAGTTGACGAGAAAAGGGTAGAGCAATGAGCCTCCTCCCCAAGGCGGTGGAAACCGCCAGACCGGAGGAGTCATGGAAAGCCGGGTCGACGATCGGGCGGCGCTGGGGGGTGAGGGAGGCCGTAGGCCGACCGAGCCCCCCAGCGCAGCGGTACCCCAGAGCGATGCTCTACCGGGGGCGCCGCCTGCGATGGGTCCTACCCAGTCCGTTCCGGAGGCATCTTCGCCTCCTGGACCCTACCCCCCGAGGGGGTCGGATGGCATCTCCGAAGCCTCCCCCAGCCCCCGCGAGGACCATCCGACGGAGGACGAGCCGGTCGAGGTACCCTTGGCCTCCGATGAGGAGGAGCGCCCCGACGCCGGCGTCGGGGCGAGGCGGCCGGCGCTCCCGAGCCCGCGGGGCGGCGCGGCTCACAAGGGGCGGCGGCTCGTGAAGCCGCAGGAGAAGGACGACCGCTTCTTCTCGCCCGAGGAGCGCCTGATGATCCTCGACCTCTGGCGGAGGAGCGGGCTGCCGGCCGGAGACTTCGCGCCGCTCGTGGGGGCGTCGACGTACACCCTGTACCGCTGGCAGCGGAAGTTTGAGGCGCACGGACCCGCCGGCCTCATGGACCAGGCCCGGGGCGGACCCAAGGGCTCCCGCGTCCCCGAGGTGACCAAGCGGGCGATCCTGATGCTGAAGGAGTCCAATCCGGACATGGGATGCCAGACCATAAGCGACATGCTCGTCCGCGGCCCCGCCCTGCCCGCCAGCCCCGGCGCTGTGGCGCGGGTCCTGAAGGAGGCGGGGTATGTGTTCGAGGAGGTCCGGACGCATCCCCATCCCGACAAGCCGCGAGAATTCGAGCGCGCCCGCCCGAATCAGCTCTGGCAGACCGACCTCTTCACCTTCGTGCTGAAGCGCCAGAACCGCCGCGTGTACCTCGTTGTCTACCTTGACGACCACGCCCGGTTCATCGTCAGCTACGGCCTCTGGGCCACGCAATCCTCGGCCCTGGTGCTCGAGGCGCTCCGCGCCGGGATCGCGTCGTACGGCGCGCCCGCCGAGGTCCTCACGGACAACGGGAGCCAGTATGTCACGTGGCGGGGCAAGAGCGCGTTCACCAAGGAGTGCGAGAAGCTCGGGATCAAGCAGATCGTCGCCACCCCCCGCCGGCCGCAGACGCTTGGAAAGGTCGAACGCTTCTGGGGCAGCCTCTGGCGCGAGTGCCTGGAGTCGGCGATCTTCATCGACCTCGCGGACGCCCAGATGCGCATCGGTCTCTACATCGACCACTACAATTTCCGCCGCCCTCATCAAGGCATCGGCGGCCTCGTGCCCGCGGACCGCTACTTCCAGGCCGCGCCCGAGGTGCTCCGCACGCTCAAGGAACGCGTGGCGGCGAACGCGGCCGAGATCGCCCGCCACGGCATGCCGAAGGAGCCCTTCTACCTGACCGGGAAGGTGGGCGGGACGCCGTTCAGCGTCCATGCAGAGGGCGAGCGCGTGATCCTGACGCGCCGCGACGGCACGCGCCAGGAGGTCGATCTCGTACCGCCGGAGTCCGGATCCGCGCGCGAGTCCATGCCGGCGCCCCTCTGCCCGCAGGGTCAGGTGACGTCGTCGCTCTCCGGCGATGGCAACGAGGAGCCTGCGGCGCCCGGCGTGTCGGTCCTCGACGGCGCATTCGATGGGGAGGAGGCCGATGGCGAGGAGGCGATCGATGATGACGCAGGCCACATCGACGAGTCCGCCCAGTAGGCCATCGAGGCCGAAGGGGACGCGGAAACCGGTGCCGCGAGGGAGCACCCAGGCCAAGCGCACGGCAGCGGTGATCCTGGAGGTGCTGGCCGGGGTCCGGAGTCCGCGCGAGGCGGCGCGGGCGATCTCGGTCTCGGCGAACCGGTACTACCAGCTCGAGGAGCGGGCGCTCGACGCGATGGTCGCGGCGTGCGAGCCGCGGCCGCGTGGGCGGGCGGACTCACCGACGAGGGAGGTGGATCGACTCAAGAGGCAACTCAAGCAACTCCAAGGAGATGTGTTGAGGCATCAAGCATTGGCGCGGGCGGCGCAGCGGACGGTCGGGCTGGTCGCTCCGGCGAAGCTCGAGGCCCGGGCGACCGGGAAGAGGCGTCGTCGCCGCAAGGCCGTGGTCCGTGCCTTGAAGCTCGCGGAGCGGCTACAATCCGCCGCGAGCGCGGAGCCCGCTCCGCAAGGACCGGGTGAAGCGTAGCCGTCTTCACGTGGGGGCCCGCCAGGGGGCGACGAACCTCCTGGCGAGCCCCGGAGGAGGTGCGCGATGGCACGGCCACCGAAAGGGGCGAGCTTGGTCGAAGGGTTGGAAGGATCCGGGCACGCGAAGGCCCGCCTCCGGGTGATCCTGGAGACGCTGGCAGGCGACTGTCCCGTCGGGTCGGCCTGTGAGCGGCTCGGGATGAACGAGGCGGCGTTTCACAAGCTTCGGTGGCGGACGCTTCAGGATGCTGTGGCGAGTCTGGAGCCTCGGCCCGTGGGTCGCCGCCGGAAGGTGGTGACGCCCGAGGAGATGGAGATCGCCGCGCTGCGGGCCAAGATCGACGAGCTCAAGAGGGATCTCGAAGCGTCGCAGCTTCGCGAGGAGATCGCGATGACGATGCCGACCGTAGGGCGAAGACGATCGGCGGAAAAAAAAACGAGATCGCCCAGGCGGCCGCGCAGAGCGAAGGGGAGATAGGGTCCATGTCGGCCGGGTCGGGTGAGAAGGGGATCGTCCGCGTCGAGACGATCCAGGTGGCGGCGGCGCTACCGGATCCGGCCATTGAGCGACAGGAGCACGAGCACGCGGAACGTCTCCGAGCCGGCTTCCAGGCGTTCCTGGGTGATGGGCCCGGGAGCGGGATGCGCGCACGCTTCGGCTGGGAGCGGCGCGGACCTGCGTCTCAGGAAGATCGGCGGGCCGCGGAGTGGGCCGTGAAGATGGCAGCGGTCCAGTCCTGGCGGAACGCGGATCTCGCGGGCCTGACCTGGAAGGCGCGGGGCGAGGCGCTCGGCGTCCCGGACCGTACGCTGCGTCACTGGGACCTCCAGTCTCGGACGAGGCTGTTCCCCTTCGTGATTCGGGGTCGAAGGACGATCCGGTCACCGCTCGAGCTGCGCGAGGACGCCCTGCTGCTCCTCGCGCTCCTGGGCCCGCACATCGGCGTGCCCTCGCTCCATCCCCTGGTGCAGCACATGGGCCACCGCGAGCTTCAGGACCTCGTCCGGAGGTGGAAGAGGCTGGACCGCTTCGCGGAGCGGCGCGGGCTCATGCGCTTGATCTGGAAGGTCCCGGGAACGGTCTGGGCTCTGGATCATACGGAGCCGCCGGAACCCATCGATGGGGTGTACCCGTACATCCTGTCGGTCCGAGACCTTGCGAGTGGCTTCACGCTCGCGTGGTTGCCGGTACGGGACATGACGGCGGCCACCACGAACGCGGTCCTCGCCGAGCTCTTCCTGATGCATGGAGCTCCCCTGGTGCTGAAGGCGGACGGCGGTCCCTGGGGCAAAGCCGCGGAGACCGACGTCTTCCTCGGCGACTGGGGGGTGATGAAATTCCTCTCTCCCCCGAGGTACCCGGGGTACAATGGCGCCATCGAGGCGGGCATCCGTTGGGGAAAGACATGGACCGGCGAGCAGGCTGCCCAGCACGGAAGGCCGGAGGCATGGACGAGCGACGACTGCAAGGCCGCTCGCCGAGAAGCCAACACCAGGAGGCGGCCCAGGCGCCTCGGCGGTCTCACGCCCCAGGAGGCTTGGGATGGACGGACACCCCCTACGCCGGGCGACCGACTCTTCTTTCTCCAGACCTACGCGAGCTCCTGGGAGGAGCTCCAGGCTCACCACCTCGAAGAGAACCAGGGCGGGCTCGGCGCTCGAGCCCTGGCAGCGGTCGAACGAAAAGCGATCATCCGCGCGCTCGGTGCGTGCGGCCTTCTCGAGTACCGGAGGAGGCACGTTTCTCTACTCATTCGGCGTCTCTTTCTGGCAACGGAGTCGTAGGTGGTACA
>JAFGBI010000232.1 GCA_016933275.1 Polyangiaceae bacterium
CAGCGCTGCCTCTGGAGAGGTCTGCTGCCGGTTCGGTGCTCTAGGTTGTTGATTTGACGCAGCAATCAACCTGATTGCTGCTCTAGCAGGAGATTTCTCGGGACTTTCGTTGCTGTCAGCCATCAGCCATCAGCAGCGAGCTCCTTCGCACCTTGCCTGACAGCTGACCGCTGGCTGTAGATGGCCACTTTGACTCCGGCTCCGCCGGGTCAGTCCTTTGGCGGTGGGATCTTGACCGGATCTGGCAGAAAGTCTTTCAATGTTCTCGTGGCCATCAGCAATCAGGCGTCAGCGATCAGGGTCTCCGCGTTCTACCTGACCGCTGACCACTGACGGCCTGGCCTGTTTGACTCCGGCTCCGCCGGGTTAGGGGGTGAGCATGAACGAGCTCAACGAGTACGTCGACGGTGTCCTGAACCTCTCGGGTTTCGAGTCCGAAGTTGCGGCGGCCACGGCACCCCGCCGCGGGGCGGTCCACCCGTCACGGGGCAGGATCGAGCTCGGCCAGGCGAAGAGCGCGTTCGCCATCGCCCTCCACATGCACCAGCCCCTCATCCCCGCTGGAGGTAGCAACCTTCGAACGGCGGCGCTCATCAGCAACCTGAAGCACATGGATGACAACCCGGGGATCGGGGACAACCACAACGCCCCGGTCTTTCGCTGGTGCTACCAGCGAATGGGTGAGTTTGTCCCAGCGCTGATCCGGGAGGGGAAGAACCCTCGGGTCATGCTCGAGTATTCGGGCACGCTTCTCTACGGGCTGCGTCAGATGGGTGCCCATGACGTCCTCGATTCCCTCCGCGGGATCACGGTGGACCCCGAGTACGCCCACGCGGTGGAGTGGCTCGGATGCCCCTGGGGACATGCCGTCGCGCCCTCGACACCTGCACAGGACTACCGATTGCACGTCCGCGCCTGGCAACACCATTTCGCGGCCCTGTTCGGGCTGGAGGCGCTCGGACGGGTGCGCGGCTTCTCGCCCGCCGAGATGGCCTTGCCGAACCACCCCGACGTCGCCTACGAATACGTGCGCACGCTCAAGGAATGCGGGTTCGAATGGCTGCTCGTGCAAGAGCACACGGTCGAGGAGCCCGACACGGGGCACACCCCGCGGCGGAAGCACATCCCGCACCGCCTGGTGTGCCGGAACAGCGCGGGTGAAGAGGTCAGCATCGTCGCCCTCGTCAAGACGCAGGGCAGCGACACCAAGCTCGTCGCGCAGATGCAGCCATACTACGAGGCAAGAAGCGTCGGTCGCGTCGATCTCAGCGACCGGACGGTGCCGCCCCTCGTCGTCCAGATCGCCGACGGCGAGAACGGGGGCGTGATGATGAACGAGTTTCCGCCCAAGTTCCACGAGGTGATGCGGGAGTGCTCCGGCTCGGAGACACCCGCGCTCAACGGCACCGAGTACCTCGATCACTTGGCCGCGCTCGGCGTCACGGAGCGGGACTTCCCGGTGGTCCAGCCGCTCTTTCAATGCCGGATCTGGGAGCGCTTCGCGCCCGGCGATGGTCCGGAGCGGCTAGAACGGACCATCGAGGAGCTCCGCCGGACCGATGGGCGCTTCCACATGGAGGGGGGGAGTTGGACCAACAACCTCTCATGGGTGAGGGGCTACGAGAACCTGCTCGGTCCAATGGATCGGCTGTCGGCGCGCTTCGCACAGGTGACGGCGGGTTCGTCACCGAGCGAGACGCGATACCGCAACGCCCTCTTCCACCTGCTCACGGCCCAGACGAGCTGCTACCGGTATTGGGGCCAGGGCGTGTGGACCGACTACGGGCTCGAAATCATCCGCCGCGCTGACGAGATCCTGAGCCACGATTACTAGATGGGTGGGTCCGTGCTATGAGCGGCGCCGAACGATGCGCGTCTCCTATCGGTGGCTTCGCGAGCTCTTGCCGGATCTCATGGCCTCCCCCTCGGAGGTGTCCGAGCGGCTGACGGGGGCTGGGCTCGAGGTCGAGGCGTCGACCCCGTTTGGCGCGGGCCTCGACCCCGTCGTCGTGGCCATGGTCCGCAGGATCGAGCCCCACCCGCGCCGGGACAAGCTCCGCCTGGTGACCGTCGATCGAGGCAGCGGCGAAGAGCAACGAGTGGTGTGCGGTGCCCCGAACGTGCCGGACCCCGGCGGCCTGGTCGCGTTGGCGCCGCTCGGAACGACCCTGCCCGCGGTGGGGATGACGCTCAATCCCCGTGACATCGCCGGTGTGGTCAGCGAGGGGATGCTCTGCAGCGAGAAGGAGCTCGGGGTCGCCGATGCCGCACCCGGGATCCTGATCCTCCCCCCGGGCACCGCAACCCCGGGCACCCCGCTCCCGGTCGCGCTACCGAGCGTGACGGACACGATCTTCGAGGTCGGGATCACTCCGAACCGCGCCGACGCGCTCTCGCATGTCGGTATCGCCCGAGACCTCGCCGCGCTGTACCGCATCGCGCTCCGGCTCCCCGAGGTGCCACCGTTGCCACGGGTCGCCGACGCGGAGCTCGCTGCGCTCGTCGCCGTGGAGAACCGTGACTTCGAGCGCTGCCCCCACTACGGCGCCCGCGTGGTCGTCGGGGTCACCGTCGGCCCCTCGCCGCTCTGGCTGCGCCATCGCCTGACCAGCCTCGGCCTGCGTCCGATCTCCAACGTCGTTGACGTCACCAATCTCATCCTGTTCGAGGCTGGACAGCCGCTGCACTCCTTCGACCTCGACCGCGTGCGCGGCGCCCGGATCATCGTGCGCCGCGCTCGTGCCGATGAACCATTCAGGACGCTCGATGGGGTCGCGCGGACCCTGGACCCGGACGATCTGGTGATCGCCGATACCAAAGGGCCGAGCGCGCTCGCTGGGGTGATGGGAGGCGCGGTCAGCGAGATCCACGAAGGGACCACGCGCGTGCTGCTCGAGTGTGCGTATTTCGCACCGCGCGGGATCCGACGGACCAGCCGCCGCCAAGGCCTATCGAGCGACTCGAGCTATCGCTTCGAGCGCGGCGTGGATTTCGGAGCGCTCGAGCGCGTCCTCGATCGGGCGACGAGCCTGACCGCGGAGCTCGGCGGAGGCGCCGCCGTGCGGGGGGCGATCCATGCCCGTTCGGGCCTCCCCGAGATCCCGGTCCTCCGTCTGCGGTCGCGCCGGCTCGACGCGCTCCTCGGGACGAAGGTACCGTTCGACGAGGCCACGGCCATCCTGGATCGCCTCGGGCTGGCCGTCGAGTCCGTGGCGGAGACCGACGGCGAGCGCGTCGCGCGGGTACGTGGGGTAAGCTTCCGCCCTGACGTGAAGGGCGAGCACGATCTCATCGAGGAGGTCGCGCGGATCCGTGGCTTCGACGCGATCCCCACGGTCCTGCCCGCCATCCTGCCCCAGCCGCCGCGGGCCTCGGGCAAGCTCGAGCGAGAGCTCGGGCAGATCGCGGTCGAGCTCGGCTTGAGTGAAGCGCTGACCTATGCGTTCACCTCGGCCGAGGAACTGGCCAAGGTCCGCGCCCCTGCCCCGGTGGTAAGCCTCCTCAACCCTCTGAGCGAGGAGCGCGGCGTAATGCGGACGAGCCTGCTCCCTGGCCTCTTCGACGCGCTTCGCCGCGCGCGACGTCATGGAGAGCGGAGCGTGCGGCTCTTCTCCATTGGGACCTTGTTCCTACCCGCCGCCACGGAGGCCCGCGTTGGCCGTGCCCAGGCGGCGCGCCCCGAGCTCGCGGAGGACCGCGGCGTACTCCCCGAGCAGGTCCCGGCGTTCGCGGCGGTCCTCGCCGGATCCCGGCCGGCCTATCTTGATCGGAGAGAGGTCGACATCTACGACGCCACGGGGCTCGCCACCGAGCTCGTGGCGCGGCTGACGGGGCGGTCCGCCGAGGTGCAGCACCGGCGCGGCGAGGTGGGGTTCGCGCACCTCCACCCGCGGGGCGCTGCCGCGATCTTGGTGGACGGGGTGCGCCTCGGATCGCTCGGTCCCGTGCACCCCGAGGTCATCGATGCGCTGGATCTGGACGGTCCTGCGTTCACCGTCGAGCTGAGCCTTTCGGCGCTCGAGGCCATCGAGCCCAGGGTGCCGCACTACCGACCACTGCCGCGCCTGCCCGCCACGACGCGTGACCTGTCGGTGGAGGTGCCAGAGGAGCTGCTCGCGGGCGAGCTGTTCGATGCCATCCGTGGAGCCGCGGGCGAGCTCTGCGAAGCGGTGGAGCTGCTCGACGTGTTCGCGGGGGCGCCGGTGCCGCCTGGGCGTCGTTCTCTAACCTACCGCCTCACCTATCGCGATCCCAAGACGGCTACCGAACCCGATCGCGCGCGGACTCTGACCGACCGGGAGGTAGACCAGGCACAAGCCCGCGTCCACGAGGCCGCCGCTCGCCTCGGCGCACGGCTCCGGACATGATCATGCGAACCGCGGCGTGGGTCCCTGCCGTCCTCCTTGCCGTTGCGCCCGGGCAGGCGCTCGGTGCGGACGGGTCGGCCCCTGCGTTTGCTGGCCCTGAGTCGGAACCGGGGGGGGCGGACCAGGGGCGGGAGGGAAACCCTCGACCTGCCGCACAGGAGAGGCCCCGTGGGCGAGACCTTCCGAGGCTCTCGCGACTGACCCGCGTCGAGCTGGGGTTCGATGTGGGGATGCAGTCCCTCGTGGCGCGTGAAGGCCCTGCCGAATACTCGCCGGGCTTCGCCTGGGTGGGTTCTGCGCGGATACCGATCTCGTCGTGGATGGGGCTACGCTTTCTCGTACGCCACAGCAACCACCCCGTCGAGGTGGAGCGGGGTGGGCTCGCGGCGCCGTCGGAGGTGGCGGCGCTCGGCGCCATGGCCTTCGACCAACCGCCCATCGAGGCGTGGCTCATGGCAGCGCGCCTCGAGCCCACCTGGGTGCTGGCCCCAAGGCTCCGGCTCTGGCTCGGGCTGGGGGCGGGATGGCTCCGAATCCTGGCGCCGCCCACGGAAGGTACGCTCCCCGGTTGTACCCCCTGGATGGTGGCGGACACGGAGGTGAGCTGCCGCCTCGCCACCGGCTCCCGCACGGGCCTTGGCACGGAGCTCGACGCCACGTTGGGTGCGACGGTAGAGCTCGTGCCACGATGGCTGGCGCTGAACGTGTCGACCGGACTGGGTGCGGTGCTCGCACAATCGGGTACGCTCTACGCTTCGCAGCAGGCGATTGCTGCCGGGTCGCTCCACCGATTGACCGGATTCCCATCCGTTGGCGCTTCGTCCACGTTCCTGGTCGGTCTCGGTCTGATGCTCTAACCTTGGTGCCTCCTCCTCCGTCGCAGATGGCCGCTACGCCCATCCAGCCGCGGGAGAGGCCGAGGAGGCTGCCAAGCCTCGACCGACCCGATCTTGGCCGGATCTGCCAGGTCTCGTGCCGATCTCCGCCGCCGCTGAGCCATCGCCTCGGAAGGACCAAGCGTGAGAGCGGCACGGTCGCGTCCCGGTGCTTCCCGACGTGGCGAGACGCCACCCGCGAGGGCCGCGTTTTTTAGCTGGAACAAAGTTTGTTGTCTACGTAGAAAGAGCAGAATCCTACCGACGTTTGCGTTTGTCGGGTGAAGATTCGGGGGCTATCCTCCTAGGGCTGCTTCGGGTGGCGCCCGAGGGGCCAAGCGGTTGAGCGCTCACTTGGTTTGGTTTTTTTTGAAAGGTCCTGGTCAGCAAATGAAGACTAGTCTCGTTTGGATTGCGGTCCTCGCGGGCGCGACGGCCACGGCCGTCGTAGCTTGTAGTGAAGAGGAAGGGACGACCTTCCCAGGTACGGGCGGTGGCGCGGGCACGGGTACGGGCGCAGGAACCGGCACGGGCACGGGCGCGGGAACCGGCGCCGGCACGGGCGCGGGAACCGGCGCCGGCACGGGCGCGGGAACCGGCGCCGGCACGGGCGCGGGAACCGGTGCCGGCACGGGCGCGGGAACCGGCGCCGGCACGGGCACGGGCACGGGCACCGGAGGCGGCAGCGAGCTGGTCAACATCGAGGGCTGGATCGGCGGGGAACCGACCTTGACCGAGGACAATCCGATGGGCATTCAGGGTTCCTGGTACGCCTATGGCGACAACGTCGAGGGAGGCTGCGTCGTGGCCGAGGGGAATCCCTGCACGGCGAGCGGCTGCTGCCTCAACTGGAATACGATCGTCGACTCGAGCTACTTGGCCTGGGGCTGCGGCATCGGCATGGAGCTCAACTCCTCTGGCGGCGACACGCCCGTGAAGAACGCGTACACCGGGACGGCGACGGGCTTCAATATCACGATCACCGGCACCTCCGATCCGAACAAGATCCGCATCGGCTTCACGCAGACGGCGGACACCACGGACACCGTGTCCCCGTTCAAGACGGTGGACGGGCCCGGCACGTACGCGATCTTGTTCACGGATGCGACCTGCCCCAGCTGGGGCGCGGACCAGGGTTGTACTGCCGACGCGACGGCCTCGACCTCGTTTGACCTTCAGGTCCAGATCCCGGGCGGCGACAAGGCGGGTTCTGGGCAGATCTGCATCACAAGCGTCCAGCCGTTCTGACGGAAACGGGCGAAGGCTCGACAACCGCGCCAACGATTCCGACGCGCGGCGCGCAGCTTGCGTTCGCCAGGCCGGCGAGGTGGCGCCCAGACGAGCCCACGGGCTGGCACGACCGTGCCGGCCCGTCGCCTTTTGTGCGGCAGGCGGACCCTGAGACCCCCACGGTGTGTCCTCGGGATCCCCTTCGCTGACCTGGCGCGTCGGGTCGCCTAAGATGCGTGCACGGACCAGGACAGCCCGTGGTGCCGCGTGTGCCCATGCCAGGATCCGCACCGCGATGACAGAGTCGAATGACCGGATAGCCCCCTCGTCCTCGCTCGAGGAACCCTCGCAGACGGGAGGTGCCGCTGCGGCGTGGCCGCGTCCCGCACCGCTCACCCCGTTCGCCTCGGCGATGCACCTCGTGATGAACCTGCTCATCTCGAGCACGCTCGTGATCGCTTGCCTGATCCCGCTCCACGTCGCTCACACGCGCATCGTCCCCCTACCCTTCCTGGAGCAAGGCCGCTTCTTCGAGATCCCGAAGCCTGCGAGCTTCCGCCTCGGCGTCGGCGACGAGATCCCACTCTACCGCTTCCACGAGGAGCTGCATCCGGAGCTCGCCCGAGCACGGGTGATCGAGGCCGACGCCACCCGGCTGCGCTGCGAGGTGACCGCAGGGACGACGCTCTTCGCTCCGGGACGTCACGGACTGGTCGTCCAGCGCATCGGCGATCTGTTCTCGGTGGACATGGGGATCGGCCACGGCCTCCAGCCGGGCGAGAAGCTCGCGCTCTTCAAGGACTGGGAACGAGTGGGCGAGCTGGTGGTGGTGATGCCGGCCGTTGACGGAAACCCGACGCTCACCCGCCTGGGCCGCCACCACGAGGCGAAGCTCCAGCCGATCCTCTACGGGCCGCCCGAGAATGTCACGGGGCTCGTGGCGAGCGAATACACCGTGCCTACCACCCTGGTGCTCTTCTCGGGAGCTCCTTGGCTCGTCGCGCTCGAGATCGGGGCGTTCGCGATCGTGCTCGCACTCGAGCTCCATCTGTTCTTCCGGCGGGGCCATGGCTTCGTCGCTGCCCTCGGGCGAAGCGGTCAGCGTGCGTTCCGGCGCTTGCCGCAGGTCGGGCGCCGAGGAATCGGCCTGCTCTTCTCGGTCGCTGCTTCGGGCGCGCTCTATGCCTTCATCGGCGGCGCGGTCGTCCACTTCCCACGCTGGCTGGGGACGAAGGCCGCCAACGTCGCGACCTGGCTCGCCTGGGGGGGCCCGCCTACGATGACCCGCTGGGTCGCGAACGCGGGCGAGTGGCTGGCCGCTCCTGCCCACCGCGTTCCCGCGTCCACCCAGTGGGTGGTGGCGGGGCTGCTGCTCGCCGCGCACCTCGCCTGCCTCCTCTTCGCGCGACGTCACCTCCCCCTCGTCCTATGGCACACGCTCCGCTACGAGCCACGCTGGATCGAACGAAGGATCACCAAGAACGCAAAGGCCCAACTCGCGCTGGTGTGGGTCCTGCACCTCGCCGTTCTCTACGCCTTCGCCTACACGCTCGTCGGCTTCCTCGCGGCGGATTTCAACCGGGCCTTCGAGTTCATGTGTCCGGCCGATGAGCGCCTCCGCTTGGTGGAGGCGACCCTGGCCCGCCCCACCTCCATCGCGGTCTGGATCCGCGCGACCATCCACAACGTCCGCCTCCTCTTCGCCACGGGGATTGCTCCGCTCACCTTCGACCAGTGGTTGAGTGTGCTCCGCTACTTCGTGTGGGGAGTGACCGTCATCGGCTGCCTCGTGGGTTACGTCCACTCATTCCTCCACGCGCTCCACCTGACCACCATTCGCAATATCGATTTCACACTGCTCGGCTGGTTCACCAACGCGATCTGCTACGGGCCACTCCTCGCTGGTCTCCTGTGGGCGGTGGTCCCCTGGCTCTATGGCCCGGTTCCGACGGTGGCAGCAGGACCTTTGCACGCCATCCTCGGCGTCGCCGAGCTCGCGATCAACGTGGCCTACGCGGCAAGCATCTTCAACATGGGGACGAAGTTCGGCGTGATGGTGGACAAGGGGCTGGTGGATACCGGGTTTTACTCCGTCATTCGCCACCCGAGCTACACGCTCGAGGGCCCCATGCTCTTTCTGGTCGCCGCAAAATCGCTCGGCTCGGGGCTGATGTGGGTGGGGGCGGCGATGCCGTTCCTCCAGTACTGGCTGCGTTCCGAACGCGAGGACGTCTTCATGTCCGCCTCGAACCCCGAATACCCTGGGTACTGCGCGCGGGTGCCCTACAAATTCATCCGCGGGCTAGTCTAAGGCTCGGAGCTCGGACCCCATGAATGCATACCCCCCCCGCCGAACGCGAGCAGTACTCAACTGCGAGGACGTAGGACAGGACCTCGAGCGCCCCCCGCTGGCGGCCACGCGCCTCCTCCGCGCCGCGGGCGTCAAGATCCCTCTCCGCGCCTGGACGGAGCTCCCGGTCGACGTAAGGTGGGCGATCGCGACCGAGGGGGCCGCTGATGTGATCAATCCACACGCTGCTCGCGCGCTGCTTCGCCACATCCCGATGCGGTACGTCGAGCTCGTCGGCGAGCACACGACGACCGACGACCACCCGCTCCCCGGCGTCCTCGACTGCCTGGGCTTGCCGGAGGCCTGGGGGCGATCGAACTGGCAGCACCTCTCGCCGTTCGCCCGCTACGTCCTCAACGTGCTCAGGAACAACAAGCGCCTCCTCTGGCGCGCGTTCGCCGAGATCAACGGCGTCCCGACGCGACGGTACGATGGCTGGCGCGGCCCGGTCGCCCACGCGGAGGTCGTC
This sequence comes from Polyangiaceae bacterium, assembly GCA_016933275.1. GTDB lineage: Bacteria > Myxococcota_A > Polyangia > Polyangiales > Polyangiaceae > JAFGBI01. The sequence continues at coordinate 9,292 of JAFGBI010000232.1, forward strand.
GTGTCCGCCCCCGAGCACATCCGCGCCGACGTGATGGCGCTGCTCGTCGGGGGACGCCTGCTCAACGGCCGCGGACTGATTTTGGCACGCGCGGCGGGCGTGCGGGCGGCTCGCGCGGCGAGCACCACCTTCGATCTTCACGCGGAAACGGCCACCGGCGCCGTGGAGATCGATTGGGCGATCGAGGTACCGAAGAGCATGGTCCTCTGGCAGGGGCACGTCTCGACGACCGCCGGCGAGTTCTTCCCGGCGGCAGCCCTGGTCGGAGCCACCACTGCGGCCGTCTGCCTCCTCGACCTGCTAAGAGAGTTCGATCCCGGCCTACGACTGCGCGAAGTGGGCCTGACGGAGGAGGAGTGGCAGGTCGGACACCTCGACCCGGACGCCGCCACGGTCAACCTCAACTTGCCCCTGCCCATCAAGCGCTGAGCACGAACTCCTCACCGCTCAATTCGACCGTCACCGTCGCTCCGTTGGCGACGCGGCCGGCAAGGAGGGCTTCGGCGAGCGGGTCCTGCACCCGGCGCGAGAGCTCACGGCGGAGCGGCCGCGCCCCGAGCGCCGGATCGTAGCCGAGCTCGACCAACCGATCCTTCGCCGATTCGGTCAAGATCAGCCGGATTCGGCGATCCTCGAGCAATCCCTCGAGGCGCGCGAGTTGGATGCTCACGATGGAGCGTAGGTGGTCGCGAGTGAGCGGACGGAAGACGACGACGTCGTCGACACGGTTCAGAAACTCGGGCCGGAAGAACCGGTGAAGCTCGTCGAGCAGGACGTCGCGCAAGGCCTCCCGCCCGTCCTCCGACTCGAAGAGCTTCGGCTCCGTCTCGAGGATCCTTCCCGAACCGGTGTTGCTGGTCATGACGACCACCGTGTTCGAGAAGTCGGCGAGGCGGCCACGACCATCCGTGAGCCGGCCGTCGTCGAGGACCTGGAGCAGCAGGTTGAACACGTCCTGGTGCGCCTTCTCCACTTCGTCGAAGAGCAGCACCGAGTAGGGTCGGCGCCGGACGGCCTCGGTGAGGAAGCCACCCTGCTCGCTGTCCGCGTAGCCCGGCGGGGCGCCGATCAAGCGCTGCGCCATGTGCCGCTCCATGAACTCGCTCATGTCGAGACGAGTGAGGGCCTGCTCGTCGTCGAAGAGGAATTCGGCCAGCGCCTTGGCAAGCTCCGTCTTCCCCACCCCGCTCGGGCCGAGAAAGAGAAAGCTCCCGATGGGTTTGCCGGGATCCCGGAGCCCGACGCGGCCGCGCCGCACCGCCCGCGCGACGGCGCGGAGCGCCTCCCCCTGACCCACGACGCGAGCACCGAGGCGCTCTTCCATCTCGAGGAGCTTCGCTGCTTCGGCCTCGAGCATCTTCTGGACCGGGATCCCCGTGAAGCCAGCGAGCGTGAGCGCCACGTCGGCCTCCCCGAGGACGGCCGCGCCCTCGGTCGCGCCCGCACCGCGGGCCGCCTCCTCGGCCCGCGCGAGGCGCTGCTCGAGCTCGGGGATGGTCACGTGCTCGAGCTCACCGACACGGCCGAACGCCTTCTCGTCCCGGGCCTGGTCACACTGACGCCGCGTCTCGGCGAGCTCGCCGCGAAGCGCGCGCACCGCAGCCACGATCCCTCGCCGCGCCTCGATCTGCTGCCGGAGCTCGGCGACGCGCGGTCGGAGTTCGGTCACTTCGCGGGCGAGCCGCTCCCGCACTTCTGCGGTCGCTTCGTCTCCGGCAGGTTCGAGGCTCGCTAGCTGCGCCTCGAGCGACTCCAGCCGCCGGATGACCTCGTCGACGCTCGCTGGCGTGCCGTCGAGCTCGACGCGCTTGGCGGCCGCGGCCTCGTCCAGGAGGTCGATGGCCGAGTCGGGCAGGAAGCGATCCTGGAGGTAACGCTTGGCGAGCCGGACCGCGGTCACGATCGCCCCCTCGCTGACACGCACCCCATGGTGACGCTCGTACCGGGTCGCGATCCCGCGTAGGATCTCGACGGCAGCGTCAACGGAGGGCTCGTCGATGTCGAGACGAGTGAAGGCGCGGAGGACGTTGGGATCCCGATCGGCGAGCCGCCGGACCCCTTCCGGGGTGGTCGTGCCAAGCAGCCTGAGCTCGCCCCGCTGCAGGGCCGGTCGAAGCACATCGCCGACCCCGTTGCCAGCCGCACCAGAGCCGAAGAGCTGCTCGACGCCACGAACCACCAGGATGGCGTTCTCTCCCTCACGGGTGACCATTCCCAAGAGCTTGCGGACCCGCTCCTCCACCTCGCCGCGAAGCCGAGCCCCCGCGATGATGGCGCCGATGTCCAGCTCGAGCAACCGGGCCCCCGCGAGACTGGTGGGCACGTCGCCACCCGCGAGCCGACGAGCGAGCGCGGAGATGATCGCCCCCCGACCGACGCCGGCTTCGCCGACGAGCAGCGGGTGCTGCTTCTGGCGGCGTTCGAGGATGGTGAGCAGACGACGCACCTCGCCGTCCCGTCCCACGACGGGATCGAGTCGGTCAGCGCGAGCAGCTGCGACGAGGTCGCGGGTAACCTCACCGAGCACGCTCGCGTCCGGACCGCCACCGCGAGTCGGCCGCGGGACATCGCGGAGCACACGGACGTGCGCCCGGAGCGCCCCTGGGGTGACCCCAAAAGCGAACAACACCTCGCCGGCGGGACCACGGATCTCCTGGGAGAGAGCGTTGAGCAGGTGCTCGACCCCAACCACCTTCGCCCGTTCACGCTTGGCCTCACGCTCCGCGCGCTCCAGGAGATCGATCATGGCCGCTGAGAGGTAGGCGGGTTCGCGCCCGCGCGGGAGCTCGGCCAACGCCTTCTCAGCCGCGGACTGCAGGGGCAGGGCGGCCACCCCGGCGTGCTCGAACACCGCCGCCACCCCGGGATCCCGCGTGAGCCCGCGCACGAGGAGGTGCAGGGGCTGGACCTCGACATGCTTTCGCTCGTCAGCCAGCGTCTGAGCCCCGGCCACGAGCGCCTTCGCGTCAGGCGCGTAGCGGTCGAGGGAGAGCGTGTTGCCATCGTCGCGAGTCATCCTGAGCGAACGGTACCCGCAACTGGAGAGTGAACCAAGGTAGGTGCGGTCACGCTCCCGGGAACCCGCGGTCCCGACGAGCGTGACCGTCTCCCCGGTCCCCCGGGGCCCATGGGGCGAGACCCAGGGCACCGATCGTCGGTGGCGGCTGCTATGCTCCGTGCCCGGTGCTGCTCGTATCGGATTTCCCCGAATGGTTCCTGGTCACGACGGCGGTATCGCTTGGCCTCGTGTTCGGGAGTTTCCTGAACGTGGTCATCTACCGCCTCCCACGCGGGGAGAATGTCGCGTTTCCGGGCTCCCGCTGCCCGGCCTGTGGGTCCCCCATCCGCGGCTACGACAACGTCCCCGTGCTAAGCTTCATCCTCCTTCGGGGACGAGCGCGCTGCTGCCGGGCCCGGATCTCGATCCGCTACCCCCTGGTGGAGCTGGCGGGGGGCCTGTTCGCTTGGTCCCTCCTCGACCTCCTGCTGCTCGATCGCGCGGGAGACACCCCGTTCGGCATCGGGGCCGCGCTCTTCGCCGCGTACCTCGCGCTCGGCCTCGGTCTCATCGCGGCGGCGTTCATCGATGTCGAGCACATGGTCCTGCCCGACGAGATCACCATGGGCGGCGCCCTGCTCGGCGTCGTGACCGCACCGCTCCGCTCGGATCTCGCTGCGGTCGCGTCCGCACCCTGGGCTGGCACCCTCGCGCCGCTGGGAGCTGCCGCCGTTGCCTGGGGTGACTCGGTCTTCGGTGCCTTGGTGGGCTTCCTCGGGATCTGGCTCCCCTTCGACCTGCTCTACCGGCACCTCCGCGGCCGCACGGGGATGGCGCAGGGTGACGCCAAGCTCGTGATGCTGGCCGGAGCCTGGTTCGGTTGGCCCGGCGCGCTCTTCGCGCTCGTCGCCGGCGCGGTACAGGGCACGCTCGGCAGCGCCGCTCTGCTCCTCACGCGCGGGCGCATCGAGGAACCACCCGCCGTTCGCGAAGAGCGCGCCGCGCTCCGAGCCGCAATCGAGGCCGCCGACGGCGAGGAACGGGCCGCACTTCAGGCGGAGCTCGACGGGGATCCTCTGGGGACGGAGCCTGATCCGGGCGCCCTGCAGACGCGGATCCCCTTCGGGCCGTTCCTGGTCCTCGCGATCCTCGAGTACCTCTTCTTCGGGCCCGCGCTGGTCGCCCGCTACCTCGACTGGGCGCTGCCGTGACGAGATCGAGAACCCCCGTGCAACGATTCCGTTGGCTCTTCGTCGCGGCCGCCGCTCTCGGCTCGTCCTGTCACCGGCAGCAGCTCCCGCGGCCTGAGCTGGGGCCGCAAGGCAAGCGAGCGCCCGGGGCGCCCTGTGACTTCGAAGCGGAGTTCCCGGCACCGGCGGCGCGGATCGAAATCATCGACCCCACCTCGCAGCCCGCCGCCGGTTGCGTGTGGGTGGATGGCCACTACGTGTGGGGAGCAGGGCGTTGGACCTGGATCGCGGGGGGGTGGGTGCGTCCCCCGGTAGGATGCCACTACGCCGCAGCGGCGGCCTACTGGACCTCGGGGAGGACGGAGCACGGCAAGCTCTGCGTGCTCTACCCGGGCTTCTTTTCCCATCGCGATGGGTCGAAATGTACCGCTGCGCCGTGCCTGGATCGCAGAGCGCCCGCGGCGCAGGAGGAGCGCTCCCCATCCCGAGCGAAGGCCAACTGACGATGAACCGCACGCCCGACGGCAGCGAGCCCACCGACGCGCCCTGGACGGTAGCGCGCGTGCTCGCCTGGGCAACGGAGGATTTCCGCAACCGTGGCACGGACAGCCCACGCCTCGAGGCCGAGCTGCTGCTCGCTCACGTGCTCGGCTGGGACCGATTGCGCCTCGTCCTCGAACGCCAGCGTCCCTTGGCGACCGAGGAGCTCGGGCGCTTCCGCGCGGTCATCAGGCGCCGCCGCACTGGCGAGCCCACCGCCTACATCCTCGGGCAGCGTGAGTTCTATGGCCTGTCGTTCCGGGTCGATGCGCGCGTCCTCGTGCCCCGCCCGGACACGGAAGCCCTGGTCGACGTGGCGCTCAGGCAGACTCGACCGCGGTTCATGAGCGGAGCGGCGCTCGATCTTTGCACGGGTTCGGGGTGCGTCGCGGTGGCGTTCGCTCGACTGCGCCCGACCTGGGAAGTCACCGGCACCGAGATCGAGCCGGGCGCCGCGGCGCTCGCCCGCGAGAACGCCCTCCGTCTCGGTGCCTGGAACGCGCTGCGTGTGGTCGAGGGCGACCTCTTCGCGCCCCTGGAGCCGAACGAGCGCTTCGATCTCATCGTCGGCAACCCGCCCTACATCCCCGATGGCGAGATCTCTCGCCTCCCCAGCGACGTGCGCGACCACGAGCCCAGACGCGCGCTCGCGGGCGGAGCGGATGGCCTCGAGCTCATCCGCCGGATCGTCGCGCAGGCACCGTCGTTCCTCAATCCGGGCGGTGTGCTCGCCCTCGAGATCGGCTGCGACCAAGGCGCCGCGACGCGCGCCCTCTTCCGTGCGCATGGCTTCGTCGCCGTCGAGGTCGACCGCGACCTCGGCCAACGGGAGCGGGTCGTGAGCGGGGTGATCGACGCGATGATGCCTTGAGGCTAGAGCAGCAATCAGGTTGATTGCTGCGCAAAATCAACAACCTAGAGCACCGAACATGCAGCAGATCTCGCCAGAGGCGCCGCTGGAAACGCATCCTCGCCATGCACGGATGCGTTTCCAGTAGCGCCGTTGCTGTCGGCAACGTGATCGGTGCTCCAGCGCGGGGTATCCGTTCACGGAATCCCGACCTGGAACGGACGGCCGAGATCCGCTCCGCTGGCGGCGCCCCGCGCTCCGGGACCCAACGCGGGCCTGGGCGCGTCAAGGAGAGCGTGGGGGCTATTCCTGCGCTCCCGGGACCCGCATCGCCACGAGTCCCACGTTGCCATGGCAACGTGGGTGGCGGCGTGGGGTGCTCACGGTCCCAAGTACGCTCCGCTCCCGGGACCCGCGTCTTCCGGGCCCCGCACTGCGAAGCTGTGTGGGTGAGGGCGTGGGGTGCTCGTCGCGCCTAACCAACGAAGCGGCTTCCGGCCAGAGCGGCTGGGGCGTGAACCCATACAGCGCGGGACAGGCCCGCAACGCAAGCGCGGCCGCGGATGGTGCCGACGTTGGACTTCTTCTGGGCGGGGGAAGCGAGCCCTTCCCCGCATTGGCCGCGACACGCGGTCTCCCCCGTCCAGTAGGGGCCCCCCGTTTGCGGCCGAAAACCCCTCTCACGAGGCCGGACTGTTGGGCCGCAATCCGGCTCTTCGGGTGTCGAGAGCAGCGGGGTGCTCCGCCGACGCCACCACCAGGAGAAGAGGGTGCGCTCATCCCAGCTGATAGTAAGGAGCAGAAGGACGAAGTAGGCTCCGACGGAGGCGTTGATACCGGCGTTCTGGACGATGTCGTCCCGGCTCGCGAGTGGGCAGAGGGCGATCAAGACCAAGAGCGCGAACGCTCCGAGCACCCGGACGGCGTCGGTGGCCCGCGCCTCGGACGTGAAGAACACGACGGGGAAGAGCGCGAGGTAGATGTAGTAGTAGTTCGCGGGCATCGCCGTGAAGAAGAGCGCCGTCCCCCCGGCTACCAACGCCGCCTGACAGGGGCGCAAGCGGGTCGCGAGCCCGAAGCCGGCGACCACCGCCATCCCCTGCACGAGGGAGATCCACGGCTCGCGCGCGGCCCGGACCGCCTGGAGCTGCTCTTGCCACGCCGTGAACCGGGCCAGCCCGGTCTCGTACCAGAAGTCCCGCTTCGCGATCTCGGGCGCGTAGGCGGCGAGCCGCGGGAAGCCGATGTGCATGACCCAGTAGATGCGGTTGTGCAGCGAGATCTTCGCCAGGAAGTCCCGCCATGGCTCGACCCCGTAGAGCACGAGGCTCGCCCCCACGAGGATGGATCCGATCGCGGCCGCGGCCGCCAGGTACTCGACGAGGGCCCGCCAACGCGTTCGATCGTTGACCGCCCGCGCCACGAGGGCGACAGCTCCTCCGGCAAGAAACAGGAGAGGAAACACCCGGAAGGCGGCGGACATGCCGAGCAGGGCCCCCGCCCATCGTGGTCGTTCTAGCCTGAGGCAGGCGAGCCCGCCGACGAGAAGAAAGAGCCACGGCTGGCGGCAGAAGGAGCCGCCGGTCCACACGTAGCTCGCGATGTAGTTGTTCCCGAAGAGGATCAGGTACCCGAGCGCGGGGGCCGGACCGAAAGCCCGCCAGAGGAGCCATCCCCCGGCCCCTATCACCAGAAGGAGGTCGATGAACGGGAATAGCTCGAAGGTGGTCGGCGTGAACGGGATCAGGTTGGCCAAGGTCCCGCTCGCTACGACCCAGGAAGGCGGCGGGTTGAAACCGAGGTCGAAGAACATCGCGCGCCACCACGGCACCTCCCATCCCAGGTCGAGCAGGGTCCCGAGATCGTCGCGGAAGGACGCCCATCGCTCGGGCGTGAAGTGCCCGCGGATCTCGGGCGCCGCCTCCCGCACTCGAGCGACGGGCTGGTATGTCAGGGGGGCTTCGAGCGAGCGCACCGAGGGGATGAAGCGGGCCGGCGTCTCGCGAGCCCCAGACTGCGCAAGCTCGTCGAGCGCGACGTAGGTCGCCTCGTAGATCCCGTAGTACCCGAGCTCACGGAAGTACTTGGCTCCGAACGCGTAGTGGTACACATCGTGATAGTGGTACGTGTGGTGCCCGAACCGCCCGTACTCGTGGAACCGCCCGAAACGGGCGTAGCCGATGACGGAGAGGACAGCGAGGAAGCCGAGCACACCCAGAGTGAACCGCTCCGCCCGCCCCCTCGGTTCGTACCGGTGCAGCATCAGGTTTACCGTGAGTAGCCCACCCACGGTAAGAACGAGGATCTGTACGGTGTGGTCGAGCAGGTGCACGATGGTGCCCACCTAGGTTGTTGATTCGTCGAGACGGTGGACCCTTCGAGTCCGCCGGTGGTCGCCGTCGCGTGGTCGGTCATGGGGCGCCTCACCAGTGCGGCTTCGCGCGCACGCCTTCGGCGCGGCCCCGAGTACGCGGTCACTCGGAAGCCGAGCAGCACCGTGTTCGAGGTCGCCGCCAGGCTGTCGAGGTGCCAGAAGTGAAGGAGCGGTCCCGAACCGCAGCCCCGCGAGAGGCGCAGCCCCTCCCAGAACACGCCGGTGCCGATGCTCGAAAGGCTGCCGCCTTCGATGGCGGTGTCATGAGCTTCCTGGTCGATGCCGCGGAGGAGTCCGAGGCCGAAATCGGCAGCCACCCCTAGATCGCGGAAGCCGCGACCCAGAGAGTAGAGGGGGTACAGATCGAAGCGGAGGTGGAAGGCCTCCTGATCGACAAACAGCCCATGGCCGGCTTCGCCCGCGAAGGCCGCGCCGACCCCGACGGAAAACCAGTCGCGAAGCGCGCCACCGAGCCAGACGGTGGCCCCACCACCGACCGCGGCCTCGGTCGAGCGCCGATACGAGTCGTCGTTGAGCTGTTCGGTTTCGTTGAGCGTCCCCGTGGTGTTCCCGACCACCCAACCGAGGCTTACCCCGACCGCTAGATCGGAGCGCCGTACATTGCGCACGTCGTACCCACCATCCCACGTCGCCTCTGGCTCGGTCTGGGCAGCAGCGCCGCCGGCGATCGTCACCAGGCCACTCATCCATCCAAGCAACCATGCACGACGCATCGCGAAGGAATCAGATCACGCCTGTAGCCAGGGTCAAGTTGGCGTGCCTTGCCCCACCGGCCCCTTGGGTTCGCCAAGAACTGGGCCAGTGCACCGGGCCTGTGCCACGGCGTAGCCATGGCCCGCCACGCTCGCATCCCGGGAACCCACCAAGTGGTGCTCCTCGTGACCATCAGCGTCGCGCTCCTCGGGGCCTGTAAGGGGACTGAAGAGGCCGCCACGCTGTCCAAACCAGTCTTGGGTGAGGAGCTCCCGCCCATCCCTATCCCACCCGCTAACGGCCCCAAGCTCGGCGCCCTCGCCGATCTCACCCCGGTTTTGGAGCGTCCGGAGCCGGGGGGAAAGCAAATCGGCTATCTGCATGCGGGGGCGCAGGTGGCACGGGCCGAGGAGGCGCTCTCGATCGAGGGGTGCCCCGAGGGATGGTACCCGCTTCGGCCACGTGGCTTCGCGTGCGTGGGTCCGACCGCCACCCTCGACCTCGGCCACCCCACGCTGGTGGCGATGTCCCTCCGCCCGCGCCGCGATCAGCCGCTGCCGTACACCTACGCGCGTACCCGGCAGGCAACCCGAATCCTCAAGCGGGCCGCCGACGCAGACGATCGAGTCGCCACCGTCCGCAGGCTGCCCTCGCGGAGTGGGCTCGCGGTCGTCGGCTCCTGGGAGGCCACGGACGAAGGGGGCGAACCGTTGCGGCTAGGCCTGCTCACCAGCGGGCTCTTCGTCCCCGCCGAGGACCTCGAGGCGGCGAGGCCGAGCGACTTCCGCGGCGTCGAACTGCCGCAGGGGCTCGAGGATCTCCCCATCGCGTTCAACGTCAAACAAGGCGTGCGGGGCTTCAAGCCCACGAAGGACCCGCAAGAATGGGAGAAGGGTCCCCCCCTCGAATTCCACCAGTTGCTCCGTCTCACGGGGAGGTACCGCTCTTCCGGAAGCGTGCAGTACTGGGCGGTGGACGAGGACACCTGGGTCCGTCACCGTGACGTTACCGTCATCCGGCGGCGGAGCGTGTTCCCGGAGTTTGCCGCCGGTGACCAGCGGTGGATCGACATCAGTGTCGTGACCGGGACGGCGGTGCTCTACGAAGGCAAGAAGCCCGTGTTCGCCACGCTGGTCAGCGCGGGGCGTGACCGGCTCGGCGATCCGAAGACGACGGCCTCGACCGCCCTGGGCGATTTCGAGGTCACCTCCAAGCACCTGACCGCCAAGGGGCTCGACCCGGCGAGACTCGGAGACCACGGCGAGTTTTACGACGTGCCCTGGGTCGTGGAGCTAAGCTCTGGACAGCTGATGCATGGCGCCTACTGGCACGACCGCTTCGGTATCGAGCACAGCCCAGGGAGCGTGCAGCTATCCCCTGCCGACGCGCAGCGCGTATGGACCTGGGCGACGCCCGACGTCCCCGACGGCTGGCATGGTGTCAACGAGCGCCCCAAGGATGCCCCGAAGACGTTGGTTCGGATCCGCAAGTGAGCGCCGCTCCCTCGCCTGAAGGCGAGGGCTTCACGAGCGCGACGCCGACCGGGACCGGCACCATCGTCGCGCAAATAACCCCGGCGCCGATCCACCGCGCCGCTGAAGATCCGCGCGCGACGCGAGGATTTTCGGACCTAGTCGATCCAGAGGTCTTCTGGACGGGCTGGCGCAGCGCGCGCGGGCACCCCCGCCCCTCTCTCTGGCTACCCGACCAGATGTGTTCGGCGCGACCCGTCATCAGGCAGCCCTGGCTGGGCAGTGCGGTCCCGCGCTCCGGGTAGGATGCGTGTGACCGGGTTGGTCACCGAGCGGTACGTTTCGGGGGACCAGCGCTGGTTGTGGCAGTCGCGTTCGGACGGACGGCATGGTCGCACGCCGAGGAGGGAGCAGCACCGTGGCGGGCGGCCACGAACTGGCTTTGTCGCGAGCAGACTGCCCGGCCCGGCCGCCAAGGTCGACGCCCGTCCGGTTCCGTGCCATCGTCGACGGGACCGATCCAATGGGAAGTCCTAGACGCCACTCCCATGGTGACGACGCTCGCGGTTCGGAGGAGAACGGAAGCCGCGAGGGGGTATCCGCCAGTAAGCCGCCAGCGAAGCGAAGCGAGCGGATCATGGTGCCTGCCGCTCGTGACGCGGGGCCCGAACCCGAGGTCGCCGCGATCCCCGCAGTTCAGGTCCCGACGGGCAAGCGACCGAGCCGGCGCGCGCCGTTGAGCCCCCGCGAGCGGGGCTCCGGGCGTCCCTCGGCGTCCAAGGGGGGGGGTGCGAAACCGCCGTCCAGCGAGGCCCAAACCCGACGACCGACGCTCGCCGAAGGGTCCGGCTCGAAGCCGCTGACGAGGCGGAGTGGCTTGCCAGCGGCCCCGGAACCTCGGCCTGGCAAGCCGACCGGGGAACCGCGGAAGCACAGGTCGAAGCAACCACCGCCCGAGCCGCTCGAGCCGCTCGAGCTCTCGGACTCCTTCTTCCCACCGCAGGACCCGTCGACGCCATTTGTTGCTGCGAACACCAGCGTCCCACCGCTACCGAACCCTCCCGCAGAGTCTCCTGCTGGCTCGCCTCCTTCGACCGCACCGCACCGGATGGACGCCTCCCAGCCGCGTCCCTTGGCGGAGGCCGCCCCATCGAGAGGCACTGACGCGACCGGCGCCCCACTGCCCGCCACGTTCTCGGATGCAGACCTCGAAATGGAGCTCTCCTTCCTGGTGGGAGCGGCGCCGGCTACCGAGCAACCGCTCCAGATCGCAGCCGCAAGTGAGCCCCTGCCGGGCGATCTCGCCGACGAGCTCGACGCTTTCTTCGACGCTGCGCGCCAACCGAGCGACCTCCCCGTCTCGCTGCCGCCAGCGGGTGCCGACGTCGTGACGACGACGGGTGACCTCGACGGGATCCGCCAGCTGTTCGCCGAGATGGCGGTCCCGTACATGCGTCCCGTCCGCGACTTCATGCTGGAGCTCTCTCACACGGACTCCTCCATTTCGTGGCTCGAGGCTTGCGAGCCAGCGCTCGAGGCGCTGCGGGCAACCTCACGTCAGCTCGACATGCCCGATCTCTGCCTTGCCATCGATGGCTGCCTGGAGCTGTTCGCGACCGCCAAGACCGTCGCGCATGAACGCATCGCCGGTGAGCTCCGGGCGGAGCTGCTGGCCCGCTTCTCGCGCCTGACCGAGCTGCTGCCGGAGGCGTTGGAGGTCGGTGGCGGGCGGGAGCCGCTCATCGTCCAGCTCATCCTGCTCCAAGTTCCGGGTGTGCACAAACGTACCGTGGAGAAGCTCACTCGGGCTGGGGTGCACCACCTCGACGCGTTCCTCTACGGAACGCCGGACGAGATCGCGGCCGTGGCCGACATCGATCTCGTGCTAGCCACGCGAATCACGGAGAAGTTTCGTGACTACGCCAGCCGTTTTCGGTCGCTGATCACCCAACTCGAGCCCCAAGAAGAGCACGCGGCCCTGGCACGTCTCGTGGCGCAGCTACGCGAGCAGGACACCGCGTTCGAACGGGCGCGCGCGGGCTGGTCGAAGGAAGATGTCCTGGACAAACGGCGTCTTCGTCGCGATCGCAGCGTGACCCTCAAGGAGATCTACGTGGTGCTGATCCGGCTCGGAGAGGGGGAGCGTGTCGATCTTTTGGAGAAGTTGCCCGTGCGACGCCAGCTCGAAGAGCTCGAGAGCCTGGCGAGCGACGCCGCCCGGCGGGCCCGGACCCGCCTCCCGTTCGCCTGACCCGGTGGAGGCCCCGGAGCCTCTCTCCGCGGCCGGTCCCGGGGGGGGGCGGGACGGTGACCCCGCCAGGAATGCCCTGCCGCCCGCTCAGCGCAGACAAGAGTGTATCGACTGGACGACGAGTTGGTGGTCACCTTCCGCGCGCCAGCGATCGCAGGCTCCCGCGCCGAGGAGCAAGGTCAGGCCGTCCTCGCTGAGCTCCCAGGACCCGTTGTCACCGCCCGCGGCCGCGGCTGCGATCTGCTGGCAGTCGAGGTGCACCTCGAGCAGGGGGCCACTCAGGGACTCCTGGAAGACGAAGGTGCACTCGCCGCTGGGCTCGCATTCCTCGAACGAAGACCCAGGGACGCGGCAGGCTTCGAGGAACGCGCAGGCGGGCAGCTCCGCGCGCCTGCAATCGCCGGTCTGACCCGCACCGGCGAGGCCGGCGACGGCTCCGACGCCCATCTCCCCTGGTCCTTGGCCACCGGCGGTCGTCGACCCCAGCCCGCCGCGCACGCCATCGGACTCGATGCTCCCGCCGCAGCTTGCCATCGCCAACACCACGAGAGACCCGCGGGTTTTCCCGCACCGCGTGGTCGATCGCCCGCTCACCTGTCGGAGTCTAGCAGCAGACGCGCGTTGTTCCCCCTCCGGGAGTCGACCCCGACCGTGTCATTCGCGCCGATCTCCGGATCCTCGCCGAGTCCTCCAACCAGCGGCGCGGGGCCAATTCCCTCTCGGCGGCAGCGGCCAACCGAGATCGGCAATCGCTGGGCGGCGGTCCGAAGGCGAGTTCCGAGGCGAGCACGGCGGGCGGTCAGAACAACGTGCGCACGTCTCCACGGCGGTCGGGCACGAATTCCTCAACGATCCCGAGGCGGGCGACGGAGGGAGCCCGGACGGCGGTTCCTTGGCGATCGAATTGACGTAAGCTCTCCCAAGCTTCGAGGTTTCTCGGTCCATGTCGCCCTGGTGGCCATCCCGCGTCGCGCTCGCTGGCCAGCAGGGTGGTGGCCTAGCCGGCGGATGGTGCGGCGGAGACAGGAGCCCACACCAAGGTGGCGTTGCGGGGACGTTCGAGGATGAGAGCAACCGTGACCCGTGAGACGGGACACCAAAGGGAGACGGTCATGAAGGCTTGGTTGAAGGTCGTTGGCTTGGGTTGTGCGGTTGGGTCGATCTCCGTCGCTTGCACCATCAGGATTGGCGACCGCGACAAGGATGAGTCGGAAGTGGCGAACACGGGCAACGCGGGCACCACCCAATCGGGCGGCAGAGACAACGAAGGGGGGGACCCCTCGGGCGGACGAAGCACGGGCGGGACGAGCAACGGCGGGACGAGCCCGGGGGGGGCTGCCAACGGCGGGGCTGCCAACGGTGGGGGCGGGGCCGGAGGGGCCGCCAACGGCGGGGCCGCCAACGGCGGGGCCACCAACGGCGGGGCCACCAACGGAGGAAGTGGTCCGGGTGGCGGAGCCGCTACGGGAGGGAGGGGTGGATACACCGGCGAGTCCTGTGTCGAGTGCCTCCAGATCGTCTGTGCGGACGAGTTCGCCGCATGTCGCGCCACCGACGATGCCGTCAGCGTCGACTTCGACGGTGTACCCTTCGTCGACCCGAATGGCCTTCCCGACTGCATCGACGAGTACGTGGCGTTCCAGCGGTGCTTCGAGGCGGCTTGGGTGAACGACTGCGAGGACTACCTCCAGGCGGATTGTGGCGCCGGTGCCGCCCTCGTGGACTATGGCGGGGATGTTCTCCCGGAAACCAACGAGCTGGCGAACTGCACTCAGGACGTGGACGACACCGGGAACGATTGCATCGATGCGTGCATCAACTTCGCCAACACGAGTACGGGTGACGCCTGCGGGTAGGGGGGAGGACCGTTCGAGGACTTGACTTCGCCGGGGGGCGCCGAGAGGATCCGGGTGGTCGCAAGGTTGGGTTCGTCCCTCATCGCCGTGGCCCCTCCTCCCCGCAAGGTCAGGTGGGAGGCGCGAGCCTTGACCCCGAACCCCGGGAGGCCCGGGACGTGGGTATAGAAGATACGGGCAAGGTAGCGATTGGCTCCATCGTCGAGGTCCCGGAACAAACGCTGGCCCGCTGGCAGAGCGTGGTGGACGTCATGGCGGAACTACTCCAGGTCCCTTCCGCGATCATCACCCGGGTCGAGTTCCCGTTCATCGAGGTCCTCCGCGCCGCTCGTGTCGAGGGGAATCCCTATGACGCGGGCATCCGCGTGGGCATGGCGGGTCACTACTGTGAGACCGTCATTCGCGAGAACCGGCGGCTGGTGGTGAACCACGCCCCGACGGACCCGCTCTGGAGCGAAGCTCCCGAGATCGAGTATGGAATGCTCGCCTACCTCGGCTACCCGCTCCACTGGCCGCAGGGCGAAGTCTTCGGGACCATCTGCGTGCTCGACAACCGGAAGAACGAATTCGGGCGACGGTACGACGCTGTCCTCTTGGAGTTCCGTGACCTCATCGAGTCGCAGCTCGCCCTGCTGACCCTCGTTCGTGAGCTGGAAGCGAAGAACGGGGCCCTCGAGCGGAGTATCGCGGAGGTGAAGGTGCTCCGTGGCATCCTGCCCGTGTGCGGCCACTGCAAGCGGATCCGAGACGATGCGGGCTATTGGCGCCAACTCGAAGACTACATTTCCGCCCACTCCGAGGCGGTGTTCAGCCACGGTCTTTGCCCTCAGTGCCTCCCGGTCTACTTCCCGGACGAAAGCGACGAGGACTGATCGGCGTTTTCGTCGCGTCGCCTCGCCCGGGTACCTCCACCACTTCGGTTCCGGCGGCGCGTGCAGGGTGATTGGCGCGCCGCGCCGGCCGCCGTCATCGCCTGAGCCGCGTGGGTCGACACATGGCTGCAGGAGCTGGAATGCCCGAACCCAATCGCCGCTACGGAGAGCTGACACGACCCAGACCATGCACCCGGTTTCGGGGTTGCGTGGCGTCTCGAGGTCGCCGAGGTCGGGTCCCGACCCCAAGCCGAATTCCTCGAGGATCGCGGCCACCCGCCGCTTGCCGTCCACGTGGAGCGAAGCCAACGCGGCTGCCACGACGCCAGAACCTGCGATCGCGCGGTCCGCTCCGCGATGAGCTCCAGCGAATGGCACCCTCCTACGACCGAGCCCGGTAGGCTCCGGCCCGGCAAGGGACTGCGAAAGGGGCCGCGCGAACTCGCACCCGAGAGCTCGAGCCCGCGCGGCAGGGGCCGTCACCTCCTCGTGAGCGCCGGCTCCGCATTGTGCGCGAGCTCGAGCGCCATGTCCGGGAACCATTCCCCGGCCGCGGGATCGGCTAGGCCGCGAACGGGGTCCTGCCCGCTGGCGGGGTCCCACCGCGTGCACTGGCCATCCGATTCGCCAGGGATCTTCACCCATAGATACGCGTCGACGAGGGGCAGGTCCGTCAACAGGGTGGGTCGAAGGCCCAGCCCCCGGGCGGGAGGATTGCACCAATCCTGGGGATCGCCCTCGGGATGGTCGGCGGGAGCGGTCCAGGGCCCCTGCCCGTTGCGGCTCGTGTCGATGACGTACGAGGTCGCTGGCAGGAGTGGCTCGGGGGTGTTGTCGGCGAGGTTGCTGGCGAACGCCGCCTCTACCGCCGCGACGGTCGCGTCGCTGTAGTCCGCGTAGTACGCGCCGGTCTCCGGGTCCTGCACGTACTGACCCGGACACCAGGACGCATCCCACCAAGAGATGCCCTGCGTGAGCGCCAAGCAGGAGGAAACCCAGCGGCCGAAATGGACCGAGTCGCTCGTCGTTCGGTAGTTCGACACGTTGAGGAAGAACCCGGCTGCGCGTTCGACCCCGGCCAGATCGAGCCGATGCGCCGCTTCACCGACGCCGAGCCAAGCGGCGTGCGTGCCGTCAAGGTAGACGGAGACATTGGGCTGCTGGTTCAGACGATCCACGGCAGCGTTGAGCATGGCGAAGCGCTCGTTGGCGGCCGTCGCGGGGTCGGCCTCTGGCGGCTGACACCACTCGTAGTCGGTCGCATAGTAGGGCACGAAGTACGGGATGATGCCGAGCCCGTCCGGCTCGAGGATCACGATGGCCGGCGAATCGCCGATGCCCGCCGCGAAGCCGTCGATCCACTCGGCGTACTCCGCGGCCGTCGTGGCGCCTCCGGCCGAGTACTGCGCGCAGTCGCGGAAGGGGAGGTTGTAGGCCACGAGGACCGGCGTCCCGTGGCCATTGGCCCGCTTCACGACCCGATGGACGTCCCGTCTCACGCTGTCGGCCGTCCCCTGTGTGAGCCACACGGCCTGCGGCGTCTCGACCATCTTCCGGATCGACCTCGCGTTCGCGTGGTCGCGGGCGGCGTGCAGGCTTCGAATCTGAGCGAGCGCCCCGGGATTCGCGGGTGGCGTGTAGAGCTCGGTGCGGTGGCATGCCTGTCCGACCAAGCCGATCCCGGCTGGTGTCGGCGCCTCGTCCGCACCACATCCCGCCATCCCCATCGTCACGACCATCCCTACTGCCCCACCCAATGACCATTGGTTCGAGTTCATCTCGTTCCTCCTCGTTGCCGACCCCCATGCCGCCAACACAGCACGACGACAGGTGGCTCCCAACATGGGAGCCGCCCTCGCGAGGGATACGCCTATCACGAAGTGATGACGAGCGACAAGGTCATTGGTTGGTCGCGGTCGAGTCGAATTGGCTATGGTTGCCTCTGGTCGCCCAATAGTGCCAATTCGGGGGGTGGGCGGCGGGATCGGCTAGCAACCTTTCGAGCGGCCGCTCGTCGAAATCGCTCGAAATTCTCGAGCAGCAGCTGCCTGTCTCGTTCTTGCTTTTCTGTTTGCAATTGTCACGACCGACACCTTCCCTTCGTTCATCTCTCACTTCCCGCTCCGAACGTCTCAATATTGCCGAGCTCGAAACCGAAGTAGTCCCGCGCGTTCTCGAAACAGACGGCGGTGACGAGGGAACCGAGCAGGTCGCGATCGTCGGGGAGGCGGCCCCGAGCCACGTCCCGACCGAGGAGGTTGCAGAAGAGCCGGCGGAAGTAATCGTGGCGGGAAAAGGAGAGGAAGCTCCGGGAGTCGGTGAGCATGCCGACGAAGCGGCGGAGGAGTCCGTGGTTCGAGACGGCCTCGAGGTGGCGCTCCATCCCGTCTAGTTGATCGAGGAACCACCAGGCGGCCCCGAGCTGGATCTTGCCCGGGGTGTCGCCCGGGAAGCACTGGGCCAGCGTCGCGAGGAGGTCGTTGTCGCGGGGGTTGGAGTTGTACAAGATGGTCTTCGTGAGTTCGTGCTTGGCGTCCAGGCGGTTGAGGTGGGCGGCGATACCGGCCGCCAAGGGAGCCTCTCCGATGGTGTCGAAGCCCGTGTTGGGCCCGAGCTCCGCGTACCGCCGGAGGTTCACATTCCGGACTGGACCGAGGTGGTATTGCTGGACCCAGCCGCGCCGATGATCCATGCGGGAGAGCTCGTGGAGCACCGCCGAGCAATAGGTGGCGGCGTCGTCGCCGATCACGGGGCTCCCAGAGCGCGCGCGGGCGAAGGACTGTCGCACGTCGGCGAGGGTGTAGGGTCCGGCGTCGAGCGTCTCGAGCCCGCAGTCGGAGCAGCGGCACCCCGCGGCGTGAAACGCCTGGTGGCGGAGGTCGAGCGCCTCGAGGAGGGTGTCGTATGAGACCACCGCCACTCCTGCCGCCTCTTCCAGGCGCGCGAGCCAAGCGGTGAAGCGCGTGGGCTCGTCGACCAGGAAGATGGCACCTGGTCGCCACGTTGGTACCAGTCGAGTTCGCCCATTTCCAGCGGCGCGATGCGCGAGGTGGGGCCCGAGATCGTCCGCCGGGTCGTCCGTCGAGGCGACGAGGGCGACGCGGTACTGGGCGAGCAGTCCCTGTGCCGAGAACGCCGGTTCGCTGAGCCGCGCGTTCGCCGCGTCAAAGATCCGGCGTGCCGTCGCGGGCTCGAGGCGGTCCGTGATCCCGAACGGGAAGGCGAGCTCCATGTGGGTCCAGTGGTAGAGCGGGTTGCGGAGCGTGTACGGAACGGTCGCGGCCCAGGCCTCGAAGCGCTCCCAGGCACCGCCATCGCCCGTGACGAGGTGCTCGGGAACGCCGTTGGCGCGCATCGCCCGCCACTTGTAATGATCGCCGTCGAGCCAGAGCTCGGTGACCGTCGCGAAACGGCGATCCTCCGCTATCGCCAGCGGATCCAGGTGGCTGTGGTAGTCGACGATTGGAAGGGACCTGGCGAAGCGGTGATAGAGGTCGCGGGCCGTCTCCGTTTCGAGGAGGAAGGCATCGTGGATGAACGGACGCATGGGCGCGAATTCTAGCAGTCCTCGCGATCCTCGGGGCGGACACTGGTGAGACGTCTGCGCCGATTCCAACCGGGTGCGCTCGCGTTCACCCAGTTCCCCATCCCGAGGGCGTCTGCTAGCTTCCCCCCGTGGAGGCCTCGCTTCCGCCCTCGGCGGACTCACCGGTAGCGCTCCGTGTGGTCGCGCTCGATTTCGCGACCAAGACGGAGCGCGAACTCGTGGCGGACGATGCCAGCGCAGCGGTCGCCCGAGGGGAGTCGATCTGGGTCGACGCGCGTGTGGACCGAGTCGAGGGGGCCCTCGCCGAGTTGCAGCGGCTGGGCTTGGTGTCTGACGACATCCTCCAGGACGCGCTCCACACTGAGCCGCTAACGCGGATCGCGCGCTTTCCGGACTGCATCCACCTCGTCGTCTCGGGCTGTCGCCCCCGGGGACAGGCGTTCGATCTCGAACGGTTGGACGTGGTGATGGGCAAGGGTTACCTGCTCACGCTGCATCGCGGGTCCGTGCTCTTCGTCTCCGCGGTGCGTCGCGACTACCTCGCCGATTTCGAGCGCCATGCGCAGAGCTTGAGCTTTCTGGTGTTCGAGCTCTGGGATCACTTGGTCGAGAACTACCTTGAGGTGCAGAAGCTGATGGAGGAACGGGTGGAGCGGCTCCAGACCGCGCTCCGCCGCGAGCAGATCGACGATGGCGTCTTCGCCGCCATCTCCGAGCTCGGCGCGGATCTCCTCCACTTCCGCAAGATCCTCCTCCCCGCCCGGGCGGTCCTCACGGATCTGGCGACCCGGAAGTCCATCTTCGTCAGCGAGGCGACCCAGCCCTTCCTTGCCAATATGGTGGGCACGGTCGAGCATGTCCTCCAGGACATGCTGGTGGATCGCGACATTCTGAGCGAATCGTTGGACCTTTACATGTCGCTCGTTAGCCACCGCACGAACGAGGTGATGAAGCGGCTCACGGTGGTGAGCGTGATCTTCCTCCCACTCACCTTCCTCGTGGGGCTCTACGGGATGAACTTCGACCGCTTGCCCGAGCTCCATTGGGACTACGGCTACGCGTATTTCTGGCTCGCCGTGCTGGTCATCGTGGGCGGCCTAGTCGTCTTCCTGCGGCGTCACCGCCTGCTCTGATCGACTAGTGCCGGGCGGCGGAAGCTTCTCGGGTTCCCGTTCCGAGATGGTTGACCCAAGTTCCCCCGCGCGCAGCGCCGAACTTGGCCTCGTCCACCGTCGTCCCCAAGCCGTCGAAGTCGGAGAGACTCGACCCATGATGGACGAGTTTTTCTCCCCAAGGACGCCAGAGCAGCGATCAGGGGGCGGGCGCTGCGGTCTCCCATCGATCACGCCGCGCCCGTGCTAGGTTCCCCGGCCGATGCCCATTCCCGCTACCCAACCGACGGTTGCGTCTCCCGTCCCCGGTCACGGTGGGGAGCCGCGGGGAGCCGCGGCCACCCTGATCGCCGCGTCGATCGCGGGGTTCCTCGGCTCCCTCATGGGGTCGGCGGTCAACGTCGCGCTGCCGGCCGTCGGACAATCGCTCGGCGCAGACGCGATCACGCTAAACTGGGTGGTCACGGCCTTCTTGCTCGTCTCGGCGTCGCTGTTGTTGCCGGTCGGCGGCCTCGCCGACCGGATCGGATGCCGGCGGCTGTTCTCGCTCGGGCTCGGGATCTTCATCGCCGCCGGGGCGGCCTCCGCGTTCGCGCCGAATCCAGCCGTGCTGATCGCCTTGCGTGCGGTGCAGGGGGTCGGGGGAGCACTCCAGTTTAGCACCTCGGTCGCGCTCGTCGTCACCAATACCCCACCGACGCGTCGCGGCGCAGCGATCGGGATCTCCGTCGCCTCGGTCTACGTGGGGCTCGCGGTCGGTCCGTTTCTCGGCGGGTTGCTCACCGAGTCGCTCGGCTGGCCTAGCGTGTTTCTCCTAACCGCGCTCGGGGCGCTGCCCGCCCTCGTGCTCACGCTCACGGTCGTCCCCAAGGATGCCCGCTCGGCGGGCCACCGCCCCTTCGACCTCCGGGGTTCCGTCGTGTACTCGCTGTCGCTCGCCACGCTGCTCTACGGGTGCACTCGACTGACCCACCCCGAGGGGGTCGGGTGTTTCGTTCTCGGGGCACTTGGTCTCGTCGGCTTCGTGGCGCTGGAGCAGAGGATCCCCGCGCCCTTGCTCGATCTGCACCGGCTGCTGCATAACCGCGTCTTCGTCTTCTCCAACCTAGCGGCCATGATCCATTACGCCGCGACCTTCGCCATCGGCTTCTTCCTCAGCCTCTACCTGCAGAGCGTGCGGGGGCTCGGCCCGCGCACGGCTGGGCTCGTGCTGGTGCCTCAGCCCCTGTGCATGGCCCTGCTCTCGCCCCTCGCCGGGCGCCTCTCGGACCGCATCGAGGCGCGGTGGCTGGCGTCGGCGGGGATGGTCCTGACGGCGTTGGGTCTTGGGATCCTGCTGCGGCTCGACGCCGAGACGCCGCTCGAGGTCGTGATCGGATCGCTCATGCTCCTTGGCGTGGGCTTCGCGCTCTTCTCGTCTCCGAACACCAATGCGGTCGTAAGCTCCGTGGCTCGCTCGGAGCTCGGCCTCGCCAACGCCACGCTGGCGACGATGCGCAACGTCGGGATGGCTCTCTCGATGGCCTTCGCGCTCCTCCTCATCTCCGAGCACGTCGGGCCCGTGAAGCTTGGTCCAGAAACCGCCGAGGGACTCGTCGCCGCGCTGCGCACCGCGTTCACCGCGTTCGGGCTGGCGGCGGTGGTCGGGGCGCTCGCGTCCCTCGCCCGGGGCGCGCCCGTGGCGCCTGCGCCCGCTCCCCATACCCCGCGGATCGAATGATCCTCCTGCCCCGCCTCACCCCCGAGGACCGCGACCGGTGAAGATCCTCCGCTACCGCGACCGAGCCGGACAGTCCCACTACGCGAGCGAAGGCAGCGACGGCGTCCGGCGACGCCTCGACGGCGACCCCTTCGGGGACCACCGGGTCACCGGCGACCTCGCTGAAGTGGCCCAGGTGCTGGCGCCGATCCTTCCCGTGGCGATCATCGGGATCGGCCTGAACTACCGGCGTCACGCGGCGGAGACGCGGGCACCGATCCCGGAGCACCCCGTGGTGTTCATGAAGAGCATCAGCGCCACGCACGATCCGGGAGCGCCGATCCTGCTCCCTCGTCACCTCATGAGCGAAGAGGTGGACTACGAGGGGGAGCTCGCCGTCGTCATCGGCAAGCCGTGCAAGAACGTTGGTCGAGAGCGGGCCCTCGACCATGTCCTCGGGTACACCTGCGCCAACGACGTCTCCGCCCGTGACTGGCAGAAACGCTACGGGTCGGGGCAGTGGTGCCGTGGCAAGACCTTCGATACCTTCGCGCCGCTCGGCCCCGTCCTGGTCACCCCCGATGACATCCCCGATCCGAACTCGCTCACGCTCGCCACGGACCTCAACGGCGAACGCGTTCAAGAATCGAGCACGCGGGACATGATCTTCGACGTCCCGGCGCTCATCGCCTTCCTCAGCGGCAGCACCACGCTCCTGCCGGGGACGGTGATCCTCACCGGCACCCCGCACGGCGTGGGAATGGCCGCCAGCCCGCCACGCTGGCTCCGCCCGGGTGACACCGTGTCCGTGACCGTCGAGCGCATCGGCACCCTCACAAACCCGGTCGAAACCGAGCCGGCGACGTGACGGCGGAGAGGAGTCGCCACCGGCTCCCGAATCGTTCAACGGGGGTGCCACTGGAACGGGCAAGGTCACCGGGCGGTGTCGTTCGCCACGGCGGTGTGGCATTTGGATCCGGCTTCGCTGGGCGAGGGGTCTGGACCCGGGAAGGCTCCCAGGACCCCCCTTCAGCCAACCGCGATGGGGACGGTCTTGCACGGACCGCCGACGCAGAAAGTGGGTGCGAAGCAGTCCGCGTCGCGGCTGCACTCGTAGACTCCGCAGCGCCCCTCCGCGCACAGGAGCTCTGGGGGGCAGTCATCGTGCGCGGCGCAGGTAACCTCCCGGCATTCGTTTGGTGATCCCTTGGTTGGGGAGGAAGGATCGAATTCCGGCCATCTCGGTTCCTGCCCACCCGGCCCGAAGGCGCGAACCGATTCGGCCCGAGGGACGGCCGGCATTGACCCATGAGATGTGATCGATTCGAAACGCAAAGAGACTTTCGCCGGATGGTGGCAGGATGAGGCTCAAGATGACTACCAAGCGAGGAATTTGGACCCAGAACCACTGGTCGTTGCTCGTCGGCGCGGCGTTCCTGGTTGCGTGCGGTGGATCGCAGCCCCCACCGGCCGAGTCCGCACCCGCGGGCCAACCCGGGGGCGGGACCGTACTGCTTGGCAACGAAGCAGCGCCGCCAGAGGTGGAGCCGCTCCCTGCCATGCCCGTGACGGCGGCGACCGGCAAGCCAGCACCTGCCAAGAACCCGTTCGAGGGTGCCGATTTCTACCTCGATCCCAATTACGCCGCGAAGATCGCGTCCACCAAGACGAACGACCCTGCCATCAAGGCGATGCTCGAGAAGATGAAGAAGTACCCGACGGGGCTCTGGCTCGACAAGATCGAGGCCCTGTCCGAGCTCCCGAAGTGGCTCGGTGAGGCCGAGGCGCAGTCCAAGAAGGCGAAGAAGCCCGTCGTGCCCGTGATCGTCGTCTACGACTTCCCGAACCGCGACTGCTCGGCCAAGGCCTCCGCCGGCGAGCTCGACGTCGAACAGGAGGGCGAGGAGCGCTATCGCAAGGAATTCATCGATCCTATCGCCGCCGAATTCAAGAAACACCCCGATCTGCGGATCGCCGTGGTCCTCGAGCCGGACTCGCTGCCGAACGTGGTGACGAACATCCCGATCGAGAAGTGCGCCAAGTCGGAGTTCATCTACAAGCACTCGGCGGCGTACGCCATCGCCCAGCTCTCGCTGCCGAACGTCTACATCTACGTTGACGCGGCGCATGCCGGTTGGCTCGGGTGGCTGCGGAACCGGACCGGGTTCGCCAAGGTGATGAAGGAGGTACTGGACATGGCGGGCGGTCCCGATCGGATCCGCGGGTTTGCCACCAACACCTCGAACTACAACGCGCTCGATGGCGACTGGGGCTTGAAGCTCGAGTCCTCCTCCCCGACGCCGAGCGAATACTCGTACGTCAAGGGGCTCGCCGAGACCCTGGCCGAGCACGGGATCAAGGATAAGGGCTACGTCATCGACACCAGCCGCAACGGGGTGGCGGAGACGCGGACGAAATGGGGCAACTGGTGCAACATCGCCAAGGCCGGGATCGGCGAGCGGCCCAAGGTCGCGCCGCGGCCGCTGCTCGACGCCTTCTTCTGGATCAAGCCCCCGGGGGACTCGGATGGCGTGGCCGATCCCTCGGCGACTCGCTTCGACGAAAACTGCCGCTCCCCCGACGCTCGAACCGACGCTCCCGAGGCGGGGCAGTGGTTCCCGGATCACCTCATCGCAATGATGAAGGCGGCGAACCCGCCGCTCTGACAGGAGCCTCGCGGCCCCCTCGACGCGGAGGAGCAGCGCGTTCCACCGTTTCCCGGATGGACAGCCGTCGGGCGCTGCGCGAGCCAGCGCGGACGAGAGGGTTCTTTCCTCCGGTCCCGCCGCGACGGGCCCCGCCGAGAACAAACCGGCGGCGACGGCCCGGGTGATCACGCGCCGAGGCTGGCCGCGCCAGGTGGCCGTAACCAGGCGTCCCCGCCACTCGACCCACCGCCCAGCCATGGGCGCGCGATCGTTCACGAGCCGGGATCGATCGAGGGCAACCGTGTTCGTATTACGAGGGCGTTCCGAGCCCGAAGGCTGTGGCGCTCCCGGGAGACGCATCGCGCCAAAGCCACGAAGCCAGCGAAGGCCCTTCTCTAGACGCTCAGAACCGCGATACGCTGGCGTCGAAGTGGGGGCGCCTCGCCCTCATCGGAGGGAGGAGGACGAGGATGAGTGCGGCAAGACCCTTCGCCTATGACTCGACCGTAGTGCTCTGCTGGTCGTGCGGGGCACCCGTGACGGCGACCCCCGCGGGGAGCAACGGGGCCTGTTCGGCCTGCGGCGGCGCCGCCCCCACGCGCCCGCGGAATCAGGTGCTTCCCTCGCCCCAGGGCCGCAGCCCGGGACCACAGGATCCGATGCTTCGCGCTCAGGATGGCCGTCCTCTCACGGCTCCACCGGGCATCGCATTCCTCTTCGAGGGTGGGTCGATCCCTGCGCACCGACAGCACGAGGCGCTGATGGCGTGGCAAGGCGCCCGCCGCCGCGCCGCGAACGGCGACGGCTCAGCTGGCGAGGAGATCGTCATGCTGGCGAGGGAGCTCGCCAACGCAGCCGAACAGGGTGGCGACCGCTTGCGCGCCCGGGCGGTGCTCGAGAGCTCGCTCGAGGTGGCCCCGTTTCCGCGGCATCGGGCCACCCTCCTCGGCGCCCTCGCTCGCGGGGCGGTGCGCGCTGGCGATGTGGACTCCGCCTTTCGTTGGTGGCAGCACTTCGACGGTGGGGCACCGGATCTCGAATCCGACAGCGAATGGCGCGTCTCGACGGCCGTGGTGGCTACCGCGCGCGGCGACTACATGACCGCGCTCACTGCGCTTGGCGCAAATTTCGAGCAGTACGCCATCCAGGACGCGCTCGACCCACAGGCGGTGCTCTTCCGAGCCAACGCCCTGGAGAAGACCGGGCAGCTCGCCGCGGCCAAGGCCCAGCTCCAGCAGATCCTCGCCAGCGGCGGCCCCACCGTCCGCGCCGGCTTCGAGCGCATGGTCGCCTTCTACGGGCCGCTCGCGCTCTGCGCGGGCACGATGAACGAGGTCGTTGCCCAGCGGGAGAAGGCGGGGGCGGCCACAGCGGGGCTCGGCAAGATCTTGCTCGGTCTCTTCCTCATCGGCGTGCCGTTCATCCCCGCATTGATTGGCGTCGGCTTCGGGATTGCCATGCTGCTGTCCGGCGAAGACATCCCGCTCGGCGTCGAGCTGATGCCGGTCGTGATGCCGATCGGGATGAGCTTCGTCTTCTTTCTCGCCTTCGGCGTCTGGGGGATCAAATCCGTCCTCGCCGGGCTCCGCGAACGCCGTGCCTTCCGGAGTGGCGTCCGCACGACGGCGCGGGTGCTCGGTGCCCGCCCCACCGGCGTCACCATCAACGACATCCCCGAGATGTTGATCGAGCTCGAAGTGGCGCTCGACCCACCGGTGAAGAGCGCCCTTCGCCGGGTGGTTCATCCCGCCGAGATGCACGCGCTCGTCCCCGGCGCCGTGCTCAACGTCCGAGTCGACCCGAAGGATCCATCGACGGCGATCCTCGACCAATGAGGGTGGGTTGCCCCCTCGCCACCCCGTGGCCAGGCGCCTCCGCGCGTGAGACCACGCGGGATACCCTGGCCTACTTCAGCTCGAACCGAAAGGTCGCTCCGCCCCCGCAGACGCGATGTCCCGTGGTGTCGCGTTCGCAGGGCTCCACGATGAGGTCGTAGGTGCCCGCTACGAGCCCATCGAGCGGGAGATCCACGGGACCGAGCTGGGTCTGCGCGGGGATGGGTTGGCCGTGCAGGTAGAGGGGGCGTGGCGGCGCGTCGGCCGCGGCGTCCTCGTAGTGGCGGACCACTCTGGCCTGCAAGGCGTTCACAGGCTCGGTCACGAACACCGCGAAGCGGAGCCTATGATCGTTGCCGGCGGCGAAGCGGCTCGCTGCGCCGCTCTCGCCCTCGGGTGGCCGCCGGACCTCGGGCGCCGTGCGGAAGGTAAACGCCGCGGCACCGGCCACGAGCTCGGCGCGTCGCTCGACCTCGAGCGCCGGCGAGAAGACTACCATCCGCCCCCACCCGGGGGCACCGAGGAGTCGAGGCGGTTGGGCCTCCAGCGCCAGCATGGCCGTGTCGTGGAGGCGGCGCAGTGTCACCGCTCCCAGCTCGCGGTCGATGGCGGTCCCGTCGCGCAGCGCCTCAAGCAGAGCGCGAGTGTAGGCGCCGCCGGACCCGGTCGTGGCCTTGGCGGGGCCCGTGGCCATCATGAAGAGCACGCGCTCGGAGCGGTGGATCGCGCTCGCGATCTCGTTTGGGAGGACGAACGCCCCCCGCCGGCTCGCGTCGAGGAGGACCAGGATCCGCTTGGCGGGGGAGCTCTGGGTGGCCTCCCACAGCTCCGCGGCCGACAGGGCTTCGGCGCGGCGAGTGGGCGAGTCGTCGACGGGCAAGAGGTAGGCCTGCTCGGCATCGCAGCTCCCATGCCCGCTGAAGTAGAAGAGCAGGGTCTGCTCCGGCGTGGCGCTCGCGAAGAAGGCGCGCACCTCGGCGCGGAGGGTCCTGGCGTCGAGGTCGTACCGCGACCCAACGGCACCGGGTGGGAGCTCAAGCCCGTGGGGCTCCTCGGTGAGAAGCTGCTTGACTCTGCCGACGTCCTCGCTGGACCCGGGGAGGTGGTCGTGGGCGAAATAGGCGCTGTTTCCGACGAGGAGCGCCCGCATGCCAGGCACGCCAGCCACCACGCCCGCCACGGTGCGCGATGGGTCCGGTGCCATCTCGATGCGGGTTTCCGCGGCCCGTCCGCTCGGATCGGTGGCGGTGAGGACATGCTCACCCCCGCCCTCGTTCAGGCAAAATAGCTCGATCTCGTACGCGCTCTTGACGGTGTGGTTGGGCACGACGGCGCGGATCGCCCACTGCCCATCGAGCTCGAGCTGCGGCAGACCGCCCGGTGAGAAGACGGTGGCTCTCACCCGCGCCAGCCGCGGCGCGACGCGATCGCTCACCGTCGTGCCCCAGTGAGGTGGTGGCGAGGTGCCCGCGGTCGTGACCACGCGCCGATCCGGCAGCTCGAACTCGAGCTGCTTGGCGGAAGCCCCCTCCACGACGAACCGCCCGTCGGCAAGCAACGTCGCCCAACTCCCGTCACGGAACGTGACCAGCTCGGCCGTGCGCTCGGCCGTCGGCGTGGCGAGCTCGACCACGCGTCCGTCCTCGAGTGCCGCGTAGAGACGCTGGTGCTCGGGATCCTGGACGAGGCTCGCGGCGGGGCTGTCGAGGTGGGTGCCCGAAGGGGTCGCGTCCTCGGGGTGATCAAGGCCGAAATGAGCCAAGGCGCCCGAGCCGTCGGCAGCCCAGAGGTCGGTGGGGCTCGTGAAGACTAGGCCGCGGATCTCGCGCCGCAGCCCCGTGAGGCGTTGCATCACGGCGCCGTCCACGGCCGCTCGGAGCTGCAGCGCACCCTCGGTGCCGCCCTGGGCGACGCGGTCGCCGGTCGGTCCGAAGGCGAGGACGGTGGTGGACAGCGCGCGGTCGGGGAACGCCTCGGGCCACGGAGACCCTTCCTCGTCCCAATTGGCGACGTCGAGACGCCCGAGCTCGTTGAAGAGCCCCCCGACGACTACCCGCGAGCCCTGCGGGTCGACGGTCACGGTTTCGATCCTCCCGCCGGCTTCGAACAGGACCTGGTGCTTCCCGCTCTCGAGGAGGAATCGAGTGAGGTCGCCCGCAGCGTCGCCCGCCAGCACTTCGCGGCCACCGGCCATCGGCTGGAGGGTTGCGACGACGCCTTTCACCCGACCGAGCTCGCGAGTCGCCGCCGTCGCGTCGGGCGGGACGGTGTGGAGGAGGACCGCGAGATCCGCCCCGCTCGTCACCCACTCATGGTTGCCCAGCGCCGCCACCGCCGTGATCTCGCGGCGATGGGCCGCGACGCTCGCGATCCGACGGTGGGTGGTGATGTCCCACACGCTGAGCTGCCCCGTGTCGTCACCGACGCCGAGCTCGGTTCCCGCGACCGCCAGCGACGACATCCGGGTTCGCCTGGGCGCAAGCTCATGTTCCGCGGGGGGGGCCTTGCCATCGGCGCAGCCCGCCAGGGAATAGACACGGACGGTGGCATCCGATCCCGCTACCGCGAACCTTCGCCCCCTGGGATCGATCGCCCCCGCCGCGATGCCGCCCGGAAGCTTGAGCGCGCAGCGCTCGGTTCCCGCCGTGAGGTCCCAGATCCGCGCCCATCCAGCCTGGTCGCCCGCGAGTACGGCGTCCTCGTGAGGGGTCACCACGAGGCAGCGGACCCAATCGTCGTGGGCGAACAGCCGCAGCTCCGCTTTCGGATCGCCGATGACGTAGACACCATCCTGGCGCCCGACGAGGACCCGACCATCATCTAGGCCGAGGCTGGAGGTGCTGGCCACGGACGACCATGATTGCGGTTCAGCCTCCTCTTCGCCGCCGACGATCACGGTGCCGAGCTGTCCACTCGCGATCCACCCGCCTCCCATCGTGGGCCCGAGCGCGCGGACGATCCGCTCGGACCCTTCGGACCAGAACGTCTTCTCGAGCGACACCTCACCCGTGGCCAGATCCCAGCCCCAGAGGTCACCGTGAGCCGTCCCCACCAGAAGCTTCACCCCGTTGGATCCGGTGCCAAGCGAATAGACATCATCCGTTCCGAAGAGCCCCTCGACCGGAAGGGGTCGGCCCGTCTCCACGTCCCAGACGAACACCTGACCGCCCCACCCCGCGCTCACCAGGTGGCGGCCATCAGGGAGGAACTCGCACGCACCCACCCAGCCCTGATGGCCCATCAGGCGCGCGGCGACCCGCCCCCGTTCCATGTCCCACACCAGCAGCGTTCGGTCCTTGGACCCCGAGACCAACCGTCGTCCGTCGGGCGAGAACGCGAGGCAGCTCACCTCGTCCCAATGCCCTTCAGACGGGACGAGCTTCGCGCCACGCGGCAAGCGCGGGGTGGGATCAGCCGGCAATTCCGGCTCGCTCGGCGGGGGTAGCACGACCGGCACCGGGCGCGGGGGACCCGCACAACCCAGGACTAGACCCACCCCACCGACCCAAGCGCATCGCCCGTTCATTCCCACTCCAGCTCGCCGCGTACGGAATCACGCCGTCCGACCGGCGTCAACTCCGCCCCGGCGTGGCTCGGCGCGGTTCGGGCAGTTGACGTCGGCATTGGGATCCGCGACGACCGGTCCTGGCTGATGGCCGCTATCCGATGGCCGATCGGCAGTTCGCCTCACCGACCCGGCCACCGAAAGCCACCACAGGGTCGAACGATCGAGCGACGTAGCGGATCTCACCAGGCTGATGCTCGAGCAGAACCAGCAGGTGCTCGCGCTGAAGCTGGTGCCGGACCGCGTATGCCGGTCGGATCAAGATCTTGCGTCGATCGTCGAGTGGTGTCGGGTTGCGGGTGTGGGCATCTCTTCTGGACGTTCAGCGACGCGGACGAGGTGGTGCGCTACCCGAACGGCGGTCTGGTGGATCGGTGGCCACCGACATGGACTCCCATTCGTCCAACCTGGTGCATCCGCCGTTCACCTCCCCAGCCGCTGCTCTGGATTGGGTCCGGAGATCCTCGCTCGTAGGCCGGTAACCTCCCTCAACCCGAGCGGTCTTTGCTGTAGGAAAAGGCCCTTGGCTTCCGACCCGAGCTTTCACGTCCTCCGCCGCTTCGACCAGCCGGCCCTGCAATGCATGGCGAACCTGCACCCGCGCTACCTCGAGGAGAGCCGTGCGGTATTTCCTGACGAGACCCGGCCGGAGCGGCTCGGGCGCGCTCTGGTCGACCGGCGCCGCATTCCGCTCAAGGAGACCCTCGAGTCCCTCGAGCTCTTCGCGCGAGTTCGGCGACGGGTGCGACCTTCGGTGATCGTCGACCCTTGCGCGGGTCACGGGCTCACGGGCATGCTCTTCGCGTTCTTCGAGCGCTCGGTCGAGGGGGTGCTGCTGGTCGATGAGCGACGCCCCGCGTCCTTCTCGTCACACTCGGCGCTGATCCTGCGAAGGAAACCCGTGGCTCGTCCCCGACGTGGTCTTCTCCCTTGGCTGCTCGCGCTCGCAGCCTGCTCACGCGTGACCCCGACACGCGATCCCGCGCCGTCCGCTGAGCCGCCGAGCGCCGCCGAGACGCCACGAGCGCCAAGGCTCACCGCCGCGGACGGTCCGGTCGTCGCGCTGTCGGCGACGCACGGCGCCAACCTGATCTGGGCGGCGGCTCCGCTCGCCCCGCCGATCGCTGACCGCGGTATCTTTCCCGATCTGGATCTGCAGGTGCGGACGCGAGCCCCACCCTGGCTCGTCATGGGGCCGGTCCTGGCGGCGCGATCCGGGGACGCTCTGCTGCTCTACATCGCCGGACAGGCCGTGGGCTTCGCGTCGCCTGGCGCCACGCCCACGCTCGCCATCGCTGCCGCCGATCCGAATGACCGGGACGGGGACGGCATCCCCGACGCGCTCGACGTCCTCCTCGGCGCCAAGAAGACCGCCTTGAACGGCGCCCATTACCGCAACACCTACCGCGTCCTCGACTACCCGGGCGGTGATCTGCCACGCGACGAAGGGGTGTGCACCGACGTCGTGATCCGCAGCCTGCGCAACGCGGGGTTCGACCTGCAGCGGCTGGTGCAGGAGGATCTCCGCGCACGCCCCGGCGGCTATCCGCTCGTGGAGCGCCCCGACCGCAACATCGATCACCGGCGGGTGCGCAACCTGGTCTCGTACTTCGCTGCTCACTGGGAGTCGCTGCCGGCCGATCCGGGAGATCAGGCCGTGCCATGGCTCCCGGGTGACGTGTGTCTGCTCGATACGCTGCCCGCCGCAGGCCCGGACCACATCGGTATCGTCTCGGACACCCTGGGAGCCTCGGGGTTGCCCCTGCTCGTGAACAACTGGACGGACGGGTACCGCACGCAGCCGATGGACCTGCTGGCCTGGGTGCCGGTCACCCACCGATTTCGCGCCCCGCGGCGGCCCCTCGTCGTTGCTGCCGAGGAACGCGGCGTCGCGGGGCTGTTGCGTCGAAGCGGGATCGTGGTGCCAAGCGCCACGCGCCAGCTCATGGTCGTGGTCGCGCCCACCTGGCAGAGCTCCGCCGGCAGGCTTCGCCGCTTCGAGCGGGCGGGCCGGGAGTGGCGGGCGGCTGGCGAGGCGGTGCCCGTGCGCTTGGGGACCCGGGGGCTCGGCCAGGGGCGCGGGGTCGCTGCGACGCGCCTGGCCGGCCCCACCAAGCGCGAGGGAGACCACCGATCCCCCGCTGGCCTGTTCTCGCTCGGCACCGCCTTCGGTCGCGAGCGGCCGCGGCTCCTCGGGGATCGGGCATGGCCATGGCGCACCACGAGCGCGGATGACTACCTCGTCGACGACGCAGCATCACCCCTCTATAACCGGTGGGTGACGCTCCTTGAGGGACGAGCGGCGGCCTGGGCGAGCGCCGAGCGCCTCCAGCATTATGATCTGGGGCTGATCGTCGAGCACAACACCGACGTCCCCCTATCCGGCGCCGGCAGCGCTATCTTCCTGCATCCATGGGCGTCGCCCGAGGGCACCACCGCCGGCTGCACCGCCCTCGAACGCGACGCGATGGTGGCGCTCCTCGCCTGGCTCGAGCCCGCGGCGCGACCGATGCTCCTGCAGGTCCCCGGCGAGCTCTTCTAGAGCACCGATCAGGTTGCCAACAGCAACGGCGCCGCTGAAAACGCACCCGGGCGTGGCGACGGTACGTTTCCGGCGGCGCCTCTGGGGAGGTCTGCTCCCCGTTCGGTGCTCTAGTCCCTTGACAGTGTGATCCTGACCGGATCTGGCAGAAGATCTCTCGATGTTCTCGTGGCCATCAGCAAACAGGCGTCAGCGATCAGGGTCTCCACGCTCTACCTGAGCGCTGACGGCCAAGGGCCCTCTATGGTTCCGGCTCCGCCGGCTTGGGTCGTTGATATGACGCAGCAACCAACCCGATTGCTGGTCTGGCGGGGTTCGCACCCCAGCCCAATTGCCACGTGCCAGCGTTCCCCACCGCCGCGTAGACCACGCTGCCCGGCTCGACGACTCGGATCCCGTTGGCGATGAGGCATGGCGCCTCCGGGGTGGAGCCGCCATCCGCAAGGGGCGGCGGACCGTGATTTTTAGGGAAACCGTTCGGTCGTGCGGGACGAGCCGCTCGTAAACGCCCGCGAGGCAGCCGTCTGCGCTTCTGGACGAATCGAGCGACGGAAACGACCTTCTCTGCCTCGGATGGCCTGTCTCGTGCTGGCCATTCCGGCCTACGCGCACCTCCCCCTGGTGCTCCAGAGCCCCACCGCAGGATTCGGCACGAAGAAGATCTCCTCGCCGTCGGCGAGTCGGTTTGGTCCCGGCAGGAGGCGTTCCGGATCGTAGCGACGGAGCATGGTCGCAAGGTCGGTAGCTTCGTAGCCGACGCTGGCAAGCTCGTCGGCGGTGAGCCCACCTGCAGCATAGGTGACGCGGAAGCGGCCCTCGGACGAGCCGTGCACCAGGTGGGCGGCCGCGGAGAGGGAGTCGGCGAGCTCCGGATCGGTGGCCACGGCGCGCAGCGTCGGCGGGGTGCCTCGATAGCCGTGGCGGCGGATCAACCGGTCTATCCCCGGATCCTCGCCGAAGCGCGCGACACCGGGGGCCAGGATGAGCAGCTCACCCCCGTCCGCGAGCGCCATGCGGGTGCGATAGACGGCCTTGTTGCCGAGCCAGGTCGAGCGGTATTCCTCGGGATCGAGGTAGACGACCGCCTTCCGGATCGGCTCGTTGACGAGGCGAACGTTGCAGGTCCGGGCGAGCTCGGCGCCCGCGAAGAAGCAAGCCGGGCCCTCGCCGGCGAAGAGCCCCCGCGTCAGCATGGTCCCGTCGCGCTCGCGGGTGCGGACCGTCATCAGGTGCGTGACTGGGAGGTTCTTGGTGAAACGGGCTGCCATGAAGAGGAGCACATCGCGCACGGGCGTTATGGCGCGCCCGAGGATCGACTCCATGCCGGTGACGGCGCCGAGGAAGTGGGTGCGGTCGATGACATCCTTGCCGCCCGTCCCCACGAAGAGGTTCTTGTCGTGGCCCGCGATCCCCACAACCTCGTGGGGGACGAGCTGTCCGATGGATAGGATTCGGTCCCAGCCACCCTCGACCACCAAGGAAGCGAGCTCGCACCGGATCGGCTGGTTCAGGCGCCCCCTCGACACCTCGCGGACGAAGTCCGCCGGTACCTCCCCGAGGGTGGTCAGTTCCCGCCGCCAGTCGTGGACGTGGAACGCCGTGGCAGGGATGCCGGGGAACATCACCGCGAGCTCCCGCGGGGTCATGGGGGCGTGGGTGCCAAGCGCAGGGAGCACAGCGACCTCGACGCTCCCGACGAGTCGTCGATAAAGGAGCGCCGCGAGCTCGCCAGCGCCCGAGTGCAAGCGCGTGAAGTCGGGCGGCACAAGCAGCACCCGCCCACGGGGCGCGATGGCGGCGAGGAGCGCGTCCACGAGCTCGGTGGCTCGACCTGAACCGATCACGCGGTCCGGGGCGCCCTCTGCGAAATGCACCCGGCCACCGCTCCGTAGCTGCTGGCGATCCACGGATCCCACCATACCCTGTCGCGGGCTGCGGTGAGCGAGCGCCCCGCCGACCCTATCGGATCCCGCAGCGCGTCTCGAGCCCGGCTCCAAACAGGAGGCCGTCGAAGGCCGCGATCCGCCTTCCGTCCGCGGTGGCCAGGAATCCCCGCGCAGCCCCCACCTGGCTCGTGAGCGCCACCGTGCAGCGCCGGGCGAAGGGCACGCCCAGCACCAAGCCCACCGTCGCGTCGGCGTAGGGTGCGCTCCGGTCGTAGCCCAACTGGGTCACTCTCGGGCGGGCCCACGCGGCGACGACCCCGAGCCGCAGGCGGGGCACGATCGCGAGGTAGACCGAGGGGAGGGCGCGCTCGACCACGCGCCATCCCAGGTCGAACGAGAAGCGACTCGAGAGGAGGGCGCCCATCTCGTGGGAACCAGCGAGCGCGGAGAGGCCGAGGTCGAAGCGCCGGACGCCCACGCCGCTGGCAGCGCCCCTTTGCCAAGTGGGAGGCGAGGGGAAATGCTCCAGGGTCGGCGTGGCGTAGAGCGTGATCGTGCGGTGGGTTGGGCCGTCCGGAGCCTTTCTCGAGAGCGTGCCATTCGAGCCTCCGAGCCGCACCGGGGCCGGAGCAGGAGGCGGAGGCCTACTCTCTGGGATAACGGTTGGCGCTGCGGGTGGGGAGGGTGTTGGTGCGGACGCGCTGCCGGGCTCCGCCTCGGCTTCCGCTGTCTCGGTCACGGGCGGGGTCATCCACTGGGGCCAGGTCGACTGCATGACCTCGGCGGCGAAAAGTGAGATCGTGCGCGCCCAGAGCGCGGGGCGGACATCCGCGAGCTCGATGACCTGGGCGGCGCGCCGTCCCTCGGGTCCCTCGAGGGTCAGTCGCGCCTCGGGTCGGCTTGGGTCGCACGAGACCTCGACCTCGAGCCGCCCCTGGCCGCGACCGAGCGACGATGGAGTCGGGGTCGGGAAGCTTGCCACCCCCGCGTGCGCGAGCTCGACCTCGAGTCCGGTGCGGAGCTCGTCGTACGCGAGCGGAGCGGGGACGCACTCGACCAGCTCGAGCGCGAGCTCGCGCGGCACCCCCTCGGCGCGCGCTGTCCCCGTGGATCCTACTGCGACGGCCAAGCACAGAGCCGCGAGGGGCCGTCTCATGACGCGGTCTTCGGTGGCCGCGCGGCGTTCGGGCGTCAACGCCCTTCCGTCCAATAGCGCACCTCGGACAGGTGGCGTCCCGCGGGGTACTTCGCCTCGTACTCGCGCGCCCGCGCCCGGGCCGCCTCGATCTCGCCGGCACGGGCGTGGGCTTCGACGAGGCGCGCCAGCGCATCCTCGCCCAGCCCACGCGGCAGCCCGCCATCGAGGGCGCGGTCGAGCTCTGCCGCGGCGCGCGCGGGGTCGTCGTCGAGCGCGAGCCGGGCCAAGGTGTACCGAGCGAGCTCGCGGCGGGCGCGATCCGGGGCTTCACGGGCCACCCGCTCGAGCAGGCGTGTGGCCGCCACGCGATCGCCCCCCTGCCGCGCCGTGTCCGCCCGGTGCAGGAGCGCGTCGTACGGGTCGGCGGTCGCGGTCGCCGCGGAGCCGGCCGGTGGAGAGGCGATCGGGGCGCTCGGTGCATTCGAGCTCGCCGGCGGCTCCGAGCTGCTCATGCTCTCCACGACCGGGTCGGGATCCCCCGTTGGCTCGGGTCGGGGCGCCGCACTCGGCGTGGAGCGTGGCACCGTGAAGGTCACCGTTTCTCCATCGACGAGGAGCCGCTCGAATCCCTCGCCGCGGACGCGTACCTTCCCGTGCTCCACGGCCACGGCCACGGCCACGGGTTGTCGGTCCACGCGGAAGCGAGTCCCCACCACCTCGACGGTGACGAAGCCGCACTCGATGACCCACCGTCGCGGTCCTCCCGGCTCCACATCGAAGGATCCCGTCCCGCGCCGGAGGCTGGTGACGAAGCTCGAACTACCGTTCGTCAGCACCTCGAGTCGACTCCCCCTACCAAGCTCGACGCTCGAGCCATCGGTGAAGCTCACCCGCTGCTCGGTGCTCCCGGCCGGCACGCTCCAAGCGGTCACCGCACCGCCATCGGTGGCGGCGAGCGGTCCCGGATCGCTCGGGCGCCGTGCCATCCACGCCCCCAACCCAACGAGGACCACCAGGGCTG
The DNA here is from genome assembly GCA_016933275.1 of Polyangiaceae bacterium. Lineage (GTDB taxonomy): Bacteria > Myxococcota_A > Polyangia > Polyangiales > Polyangiaceae > JAFGBI01. The sequence goes on from JAFGBI010000232.1 coordinate 45,402, forward strand.
CAGCGACCGCGACCAGGGCGAGCGGGCTCTTCGCCCACGAACGACCTCTCCGCGCCGCATCCCGTTCCTGCACCCGGCGCCAGATCCGGTACACGTCTACCTCATCGACTGCGGCGTCGAGCTCGGAAGCGATGGGCTCCAGCTGTCGAGGGTCGGTCATCGGACACCTCGTTGGGCGAGCGCGCGCTGGATCCGCGCCTGGGCAGCCACGAGATCGCGCTTCACCGTGGCGATGCTCGCCTGGGCGAGCCCGGCCGTCTCGTCGAGAGAGAAGCCCTCGACGTGGCGGAGGACCCACGCGATCCGTTGGCGGGTGGGGAGCTGTTGGAGGACGCCGGCGATCCGTCGAAGCTCCACGGCCCGCTCCGGATCGGTGCCGGAACGGACGAGCAGGTCGAGGGTCGCGTCCTCGTCGTACTGGGTCCACCCGAGGAGGCGGTGGAGCTTGCGGCGGCGGAATCGGCGGTGCACTTGGTGAACGGTGATCCGGGTCAGCCAATGCCCGAAGCGCGTTCGATCTCGGAGATCTGCCACCTCCTCGAACGCGTGGACGAAGGTGTCCTGGACCACATCCTCCGCGTCCTCCCGGTGGGCCAGCAAGCGGAGGGCCAGGTGCCAGATTTGGCCGAAGTATCGCCGATAGAGCGCCTCCTTGGCCCAGACGTCACCCCGCACGAGCCGGTCCACCAACTCTTCGTCGTCGTCGGACACCCCAAGCCGATGGCCGACCGCTGCCTTCCCGCGACCCTGTCCGGGCGGGGAGTCGCTCCGGTCGAGCAACGTCGAGATGGTCGTGGCCAGCATCCGTGGTAGTGGGCCACGAATCGGGTGTGACAGCTCATGGAATCGTGCGCCCCCCAATGGGGCACCCGTTCGACCGGCGGGCGGGGAGAGGCCAGCCCCAGGACCCGGCGGCGGTGGGTTTCGTGAGCTGTTCGGGGAGGGTAGTGGCCCGAACGGGGCGGATGCGAACGCCGCTCGTGGCCATCCTGCTCGCGCTTGCGGCCTGCGGCCCCGAGTACGAGGTCCTCTCCACCAATGGTATGCCGGTCGGGGGCTTCTGCAGGATCAACGAGGATTGCGGGAGCTACTCGCTCTGCGTCGGGAGCGCGTGCCTCACCTGTGGCTACCTCTACGAGGTCTGCGAACGGACCTGTCCCGGCGCCTGGACGCTCGTTGACGAGTCCATCAACGGCTGTCTCCCTTGCGTGTGCGACCCGGGCTCGGGTGGTGTCGGTGGTGTCGGTGGTGTCGGTGGTGTCGGTGGTGTCGGTGGTGTCGGCGCCGGTGGGCTCGGTGGGGCCGGAGCCGCGACCACGGACGGCGGGACGGCGGGCACCGGCGCGGCGCCAACATCGAGCTGCTGGGTTCATCGCGACTGTCCCTACGGACAGCGGTGTGATGGAGCGCGCTGCACCGAATGTGGGATCGCGGAACCGCCCTGCCCGTTGTGCAGCGAGGGTCAAGTGGCAGCTCGTCTCGAGCGGAACGGCTGCCAGGTGTGCGACTGCGTTCGTCCGAGCGCGTGCCGGTCCGACGGGGACTGTTCCGAGGGATACACGTGCTACCCCGGGGCCAACTGCGAGGACGGCTGCCTCGATCCGAGCTGTTGCATCGGCAATGCGTGCGCCCCTTCCGGTTGCGAATTCGCCACCAATCTCGATTGCGTGACCTTCGGCTGCGCCAATGGGGGTACCTGCCTGCCAGAATGCGTGGCTCAACCCTGCGAGTGCGTCGTCGACACCGGGCAGTGGCAGTGCTCCTTCATCTGTGCCGAGGAGCAGTGCCAGCGGTGAGGACCACGGTCCGCCGGCATCGAAGTCGCCGATCGGGATCGGACCCCATCAACCGAGGTCATGCCATCGTCCCGGGGGCTCGGGTCATTTGGCAGATTGCCAGTCCGATTGGGACCGGGTGCGGCCAGGCAACTGGGGATAGGCGCTCCGAGGGGCTTTTTTGTCGTCTAGGTTGGGCGCGTTGGTCCTTTTTTCCTGGACCGGCAGCTGCTTGGAGGGTGGGTCGGGTTTGGTTCTCTGGTCGGGCTTGGTCTTCTGGTCGAGCTCGCCCTTGCCATCGTATTGCCCCTTGTCGTCGTCGTGGAGCGAGGTGGGCTTGGGCGCGGGGTTCGCCTTGGGGGGAGCCAGATCGTGGATGCTCGGCTCCGGTATCGGCGAGGGTTGGTCGGGGTCCGAGCTCAGGTCTTCTTGGCTGCTCGAGGGCGCGGTGGATGGCGGCGCGCTCTTCACGCGTTCGAGTCCGGCCTTGGCGCGGCTCCGCGCCTCCTCGACCACCCCACCGACGTTTCCTGCCGGATCGAGCCGTGCAGCCTCGTCCAGGCGGTCGAGGCAGGGCTGCCACTGGTCCTCGTCGCACAGTCGCAGCGCATCACGACGGAGCTCGGTGGCTCGCTGCTGCTCCGGCCGTGGCCGCTCCTTCGCGATCTCGCCGACCGGGGCCTCCACGCGCCGGTACTGGCGGTAGAGAGCGAACCCGATGGCGAGCAACGTGACCGCCGCTACCAGGGCGGCCATCTGCGCGGCCCAGCGCTCCCGGAAATGCCTCCGGAGCCGAGTCACCCGCTGGCGCACCCGGGGCGGGGGGACCGCCTCCTCGTCAGCGATGTGCTCGAGCTTGTCGCCGTCCGCCTCTCGGAGCATCCACTCGAGGGTGCGTTCTGCCGGCTCGCCCGGGGGCAGCTCCTGTTCGGCCCATTGTATCCACTCCCTGGCGCTGTGCGGCTCGCCCTCGCCGGCAGGCTCTCTGGCCAGAGAATCCTCGGCCGGCAGCTCGCGACTCCGGTGCCGGTAAAAGTCCACGCACTTGTGGCGCGCGATCCCACAAACCCAGCGGGAGAGGAGCGCCGGGTCGTCAGGCGCTCCTTCGGCTGCCAGGGCCTCCGTCAGGGTCGCCTGCACGATGTCCTCCACCTCGCCCTTCGGTACCTTGCCCCGGATCAGGCGGACCAGCCGGCCGCGCAGGGCCGCATCGCCGAGCAGCTTCGTCCGGGGAGGGAGAGAGGACCCACTGGTGGTCATCGGATTCATCCTCAGGGTGTCGGGGACCGAAGGTAAAGCGTGACCTCCGTCGCCCAACGGAATTCGCGCCGGCTCGGCGGCCCGCTCGGGGTCAGCGCAGCAATCAGCTTGACTGGATCAGGTTGCTGGCAGCGACGGCAGCGCTGGAAACGCGTCTGTGCGAGGCGAGGACGCGTTTCCAGCCCTGCCTCTGGAGAGGTCTGCTGCCGGTTCGGTGCTCTAGGTTGTTGATTTGACGTAGCAATCAACCTGATTGCTGCTCCAGGGATCTCGTCGGTCGACTTCCTCCGGAGCTGGGCTAAGAACCGCTCAACGGTCCCGGTGCGCCCTCCCTTCGCTATCGATCCCGACGCGTGCGCCGCCTGTTTTCAGTGCGTGGACGAATGCCCAACCGGTGCCGTCACGCGGGGGGAGCGGGCGGCGATCGACCCTGCGGTCTGCATCGGCTGCGGTCATTGCGGGGTGGTCTGCACGCACGATGCCGTGCGTGCAGAGGTTGGCGAGTTTCCGCCCTGGACTCCGCCCCCTCTCGAGCCGGCCGCCGTTCGGGCGCTCCTGGTCGGCCGCCGGTCGGTCCGTCGCTACCGTGCCGAGCGGGTTCCGCCCGAGATCATCGCTGACCTGCTGTCCCTCGGCAGCTACTCCCCCACGGCCTCCAACGCCAGGGACGTCCAGGCCATCGTGGTCACCGGTGACCGGTTGCAAACCCTGGCCAGGGCGGTAAACGCCTACTATGCCGGTCTGGCGAGGCTGCTCGAGACTTGGTACCTCCGGCCCCTCCTCTGGCTTACGGCGGCGCGCCCCTACCTCAAGCACCCGCGCAAGCTCGCTCAGCTGAGCCAACGGGTGGCTGCCTTCTCACCCGGGCACGACTGGCTCTTCTTCGATGCTCCGGCGGTCGTCGTCCTCACCACCCCCCGCCGACATCGGCGGTTCGGGCGCGCGAATGCCATCATTGCGGCGGAGGAGATGCAGATCTACGCGGCCAGCCAGGGGCTCGGCACCTGCTGGATTGGGTACGCCGAGGTCGCGATGCGAAGACGGCGGGTGGTCCGGGTCGTGGCTGGGATCGAGCCCGACCGGGAGGCGAACGCGGTGTTCACGCTCGGGCGCCCCGCGCTGGCGTTTCGTCGCCTCCCCGCCCGCGCTCCGCTGCCGGTCGCGTGGCTCGATACCTGAGCGGATCGGGTCTGCCCTGGTTTGCGGTGGGTGACCGGTGGTCTACCAAGGTGAGGGCTGCCCATTCCCCCCAGCGTTCTCAAGTATCTGGCGGACGCCGAGCTGCTCGAGCCCGACGGTGGGTAGTGGCCCCGGCCGCCCGCGGGGTGGCAGCTCCACGCGGCACCGCGATCACCTGCGGGCGCGCCGTGAGCCCTCATGGTTGGCTGGAGCCCGACGGTGCGAGCCGCGCCCCCTCGTGTTGGAGCTCCAGCGTGGGCGTTGGCCCAGGAGCCGCACCGACCTAGCGCATCCTTTCCCAGCGAGGAGTGCGCTCGATCACCGGCGCCGAGCCGCGCTCGCTCCTCCCTTGTCCGGGGTACGTCGCGGCGGGCCGTGGAGCACCGACCAGGTTGCCGACAGCAACGACGCCGCTGGCGAGCTCCGCTACCAATTCGGTGGTCTAGCTCGTTGATTTGGCCCAGCAATCAACCTGATTGCCGCTTGTGTATTTCGCTGGCGACGTAGCATTGCGTTCCGGGTGCTCCGAGCACGACGCAGCCTCAATGATCCGCGCCTTCCAGGTAGGCCCGTCGGCGACCAATGTGAAGTTCGCGTGACCCTTGCTCAAACTCGCCATTTCCCGGAGCAAACCCCGAAGGTCCATGGCAGGCTTGACCGAGGGTCGGTTCCATCGAGGTATCCGCCATGAAGTCGAGCGTTGTTTCTCATGCTGCGCTGCTACTGGCGACAGGACTAGCGGTGAGCGTAGGGTGTGCCGAGACGGCAGATCCGGACTCACACCCGATCGCCGAAACCAACACGGGCGGGTATGTTCCCGTCGGACACTCCGGCGGGAGGACGGAAGGCTCGGGGGGCACATACATCATCCCGCCCGACGATCAGACGCCCGAGGGTGCGGTCTGCGGCAATAGCTCGTTGGAACCAGGCGAAGAATGCGACGACGGGAACACCGACGGCGCCGATGGTTGCACGCTGGATTGCAAGCGCGAGCCCCTCTATATCTGTCTGGTTCCCGGGGAGCTCTGCATCGCGGAGGTATGCGGTGATGGCTCGCGCACGGCGAGCGAGTCCTGTGACGACGGCAACGCGGTGTCCCAGGACGGCTGCAACGCCGCCTGTCAGGTCGAGTCAGGGTGGGTTTGCCCTGCCCAGGGCTCGCCCTGCATCTCGAGGTGCGGCGACGGCCAGATCGCAGGCGGCGAGAAGTGCGACGACGGGAACGTCGTCGCGGGTGACGGTTGTGGTGCTGGCTGCCTCACCGAGCCGGGATGGTTCAACTGCCCACCATTCGGTGCCGGCTGTCAGCAGGCGATATGCGGCAACGGAGCCGTCGAGGCGAACGAGGGTTGCGACGATGCCAACGAAGTGAGCGGAGATGGCTGCAACGCTGCCTGCTTGCGGGAGCCCGTCTTCGACACGACCGGTCTGGTGGCGGCGGTGTGCGGCGACGGCGCCCGGACGCTCGAGGAGGCCTGCGACGATGGCAACGTGCTAAATGGTGATGGTTGCTCCAACGGGTGCACGGTCGAGCTGGGCTTCGAGTGCGACGAGCTGGCGGAGAATCCGGAGTTTGTGCGCCTTCCGGTCATGTACCGCGACTTTAGCCAAGACCACCCCGATTTCGAGTATCGCACCCCGGGCCTCGAGCTGGGGATCGCGAGTGAGGCCTGCACCGTCGCGAACGCGGCCACCTGCGGCGCGCTCGACGCCGAGGGGAAGCCCGTCCTGAACGAGAGCGAGACCTTCCTCTCCACCCACACGGCCGCTGATTTCGGTCAGTGGTACCGCGATGTCGAGGGCGTCAACCTACCGTTCCCGAGCGCACTCGAGCTCGCCCGCATGGAAGAGGGCGGACAGACGATCTATCGCTTCGAGAGCGACGAGTTCTTCCCCTTGGAGGGACTTGGCTTCGGGAATTTTGGCCGGCCCGAACACAATTATCTCTTCACCACCGAGCTCCAGTATTTCATCCAATACGCGGGTGGAGAGCGCTTGGAGTTCTCCGGCGACGACGACGTCTGGATCTACGTGAACCGGCGGCTGGCGGTCGATATCGGTGGCGTCCACGAAGTGGAGAGCGATTTCGTCGTCCTCGGGGATGAGAACGGAGACGGAGACATCAGTGCCACCGAGGCGGACGATCCCACGGACGATCGCTTCGGGATCACCAAGGGAAACCTCTACTCCATCCACCTCTTCCACGCCGAGCGACACACCATCGAATCGAACTTCAAGCTCACCCTCTCGAACTTCATCCTCAGTCGTTCGGTTTGCACGCCCATCTGCGGGAGCGGAACCCTGGAGCCCGGTGAGATCTGCGATGACGGGGTCGAGCTCAACACCGGCGAATACGGGGCCTGCGCGCCGGACTGCTCGGGGCGCGAGTACTGCGGCGACGGGGTCGTCCAGGCCGAAGGCGGGGAAGTGTGTGACGACGGGTTGAACCTGTCACCGTACGATTCGGTCGACGGGTGCGCCCCCGGCTGCCAGATCCCCGCTCGCTGTGGTGACGGGGTACTAGATCCCGAGTACGGCGAGACCTGCGACCTCGGGGATGACATGAACGGCGTTCGCGAGAGCACCTGCAGCGACGACTGCCGCCTGGTCGACACCATCAGGTAGCGTGCCGTGCCCGGGGAAAGCGCCCCGAGCGCTTCGGGCGGGGCGCCAACGCGCCACGACCGCGACGGCGCTCGCTCCGGGCGAGGCCATCGCGGCCGTGGGTGGCGCCTCTCCACGAAGCGCCCGCTTGTCGAGGTGGGTGGGCCGGGTCAGTCCGCGGGCTTGCAGCCGGCGGCGATTTCGTCGCAGCGCGCCATGAGCGGGGAGCACTCGGCGCTGGGATCGGCGGCGATCATCGTGCACTCCTCGACCTGTTGCCAGCAGTCCTCGACGGATTCCTCGCAGGAGTCGACGCGCGGAAGGCAGCTCTGCCTGAGGTCGAGGCACTCCTGCTCGACGAGCGCGCACTCCTCCGGTGGGAGGCCCGAAGCGTAGCAGTCCTCGAGGCGGATCCAGCAGGCGTCGAGCTCGTCTTCACAGGGGTCGATGGGGTAGACGCCCTGGCAGCGCTGCTCGATGTCG
>JAFGBI010000233.1 GCA_016933275.1 Polyangiaceae bacterium
CAGCGCTGCCTCTGGAGAGGTCTGCTGCCGGTTCGGTGCTCTAGGTTGTTGATTTGACGCAGCAATCAACCTGATTGCTGCTCCAGGGCGGCGACAAGGTCGATCGCTGCTCCTAGTCCGCGCGAGGGACCCACTCGGGCAAGGTCTGCGGCGAGGGCAACGACAGACCCGCGTCGACCTCCGTCATGATCGCCTTCACGAGTCCGACGGAGGCCTTCTGGCAGTCCTGGCTCCCGCCGCCGATATAACGACCGGCGCAGCTCACCTCCTGCTTGTCGCGCGCAGTCGCGATGCGGTCGTTGCCACTCAGGGCCTGCCGAAAGCCCGGCTCAAGCCAGGTCCAGACCAGCGGTGCATAGGACGACGGCCCCGCCCAGTGGTCCCGGATCTCGTCCTCGGCGACCACGGCGCAGGTGCCGCTCATCCGAAGTACGTCGAAGCTATCCGGGTAGTCGATGTCGTAGCCTGCTCTCGCCAAGTAGGGTCGGTGCTTGAGCAGCACCAGCTCCTCCGAGAAGGCGAGGGGAACGTGCGTGACGGGTCCTGCGAAGTGGTTCCTCGGAAACACCTCGTTCACCTTCACATAGACATGAGCCCACGGTTGGTCCTTGCGGAACATCAGGATCGCGACCGCGGGGTACTTGCCGCGACAGAGCTCCTCGACGAACTCCGCCGGCGGGTAGCAGGGCGAAGCTTGGTCGGCGCAGCGCTGGGGCAAGGCGCGGACCGGGGTGGATGGCCTCGGTTCCGCCTTCGCCTGGACCTCCTGATGACTCGAAGCCGCAGGCGGCGCACGGTTCGGCCTCGGGGTGTCCGCCGCCTCCACGGCATGCCGGGCACACCCGACGAGCATCAGCGTGGACAGTCCCGAGAGAACGCCTGCGAGCGACACTGACCCGGTACCGCTCATAAGAAGCCCCTTTATGAGGCAAGGAGCGAGTTCGGGCAAGACTCCGATGAGTCCCATCCGGCGGACCGGGGCGTGTACAGACAACCACGGGCCACGTGTCGCCTCGCCCACGATCGACACCGCGATCGCCATGATCGGGCAGCCTCCAAGGCCTGAATCGCGCTCTGGCACGTGCCTTGTACCGCAGTCCCCACATGGACCGCCTGGCTGCTCTGGTCGCCCTCGTCACCCTGCTCGACTGCAATGCTCGCATGTCAGCGGAAACGCCGACCCGACCGGCACCCGGGTCGGTCGCGCTGGCACCCACCGCCGAACTCGGGCGAACGAACCCGACGCCCCCGTCGGCGCCCGTGCCGCGCGAGGAAGCCGAGCGCCCGGGCGCCAGGGGATCGTCCGACACCGAGATCCTCGACGGTGTCGGTTCGGGACCCAGCGCGAGCGATGCTCCCTCGCGCTTCGTCGCTTGGACCACGGAGGGCGGGGCGACGGTCACGCACTGGATCGAGGCAACCGCGGGCGGTCACCGGACGGTCGAAGAGCGCCACGGGCGCTGGATCGAGGTAGACGGCAGCCAGTGGGAAATCCGGGTCGAACCCGTGATCCTGACCCTCCCGGACTGCGCGTCGCTCCTCGAGGGCACCCCGTCGGACGACACCCTAACCGGCCGCGGTGAGCGCGTGGTCGCCAAGCGAACCCTTCCCGATGGTTCCGGCGACCGAGAGGAGCAGGTGACCATCTTCGAGCCGCGGACCGACGCCACCGGTGTGGAGGCCAAGGTGGTCGGCGTGCACTTGGTCGGTGACCTGCTCCTCGTCGAGACCAACACCTGGCTCGACACCTGCGGCGCGTTCCCCGACGAGACGCACGAGACCACCGCGTTCAGCCTCTCTGCCTGGCGACCCGTCGATACCGGCATGGAGCAGCGAGCCGCGGCGCGTGAGGTCCTGAGGAGGGCGCACGCCGCGCTCGACGCTCCGAGCGAGCCTATCCACCTCGGAGTGGGTGCGGTGCGGCCGCGATGGGACCGCTCTGGAGCGCTCGTGGCGGACTACGTGGTCACGGTGACGCCTGCGCCCGAGGACCTCGCACCATGGTCCGCGGCGGTGGGACAGCTCACGATCACGAGTCCTGTGCTGCCGCCCGCCTGGGCGCCGGTCCCGGCCACGATCGCGGACTATGCTCGAGCCGTCGGCGCCGAGAAGATCTCGGGCTTCGCCCCCACGGTCACGGCGCGCGACGGCGAGGTATGAACCAGGTATCGCTCGCTTCGGGGTTGGCGTCACGCACCGGAGATCCGCAGCCGACGACGAGGATGGGCGCACGAACCCCCGCGCTCCGCTGGTGGGGCGAGGCCGATCGCCCGTGCTACTCTCCGATGCGGTGCCGGCATCGCCAGACCCTCGAGCTCGGCCGGACGCCGCCAAGCGCAGCCCTCGCGGCACCGCCGCGCGCCTTCCTTCTTCTCAAGCCGTAGGGAGAAGACCAGAAGCTCGATCCGGTACCGCGTCACCGCGTGGCAAAGGCGCATCATCGGCGCTCCGTCGGGTACGTCACGACCGAGCGCACGACCTACCGCCGCCGCCGCGACCGCCACCGGGCGCTCCCTCTCGGCGACCTCCGACACTGGGAAATGCCACAGCCCGGACCACCACCGGGAGCCCTCCGGCGCGCGCACCACGAGGACCCGTCCCGAGCGCCACGCCACCCCCGCCGCCATCGTCAACGCCTGGGGGCGCGGGCGCGGAGCGAGCTCCGGGTACCGCACTTCCGCGCGGAGCCGATGAGCATGGCAGTGCGCCGCGATAGGACAAGCGGCACAGACCGGGGATCGCGGCGTGCACAAGATGGCGCCAAGCTCCATCAAGGCCTGATTGACGTCTCCCGGATCCTCGTGGCCCACGAGGCGCTCGGCGATCGACCAGATCTGGGCCTGGAGTGGCTGCCGGCGAGGGTCCCCACCGAGAGCGAACCATCGGGTGAGCACGCGTGCCACGTTCCCGTCGACCACCGGCTCCCGTGCTCCGAACGCAATAGACGCGATCGCGCCCGCCGTGTACGGCCCGATTCCCGGGAGCCGCCGGAGCTCGGCGACGGTACGGGGGAGCTCACCTCCGCGCTCGGCCACCAGCCGGCGACTCGCCGCGTGGAGCGCCCGAGCTCGCGTATAGTACCCGAGGCCCTGCCAGACCTGGAGGACCGCATCCTCTGACGCCGCTGCCAGAGCGGTCACGGTCGGGAATCGGCAGAGGAACCGGTCGAAGTACGGCCTGACCGTGGCGACCTGGGTCTGCTGCAGCATCACCTCGCTCACCCACACGCGGTACGGGGCGGGATCCGAACGCCAGGGGAGCGCGCGCCCTTCTCGGCGGTACCAAGTGACCAACGCGACCACGGCCAGACGAAGCGCCTCGCCCGCCGCCTCGCCTGAAAGCGGCCCTCGAACGCGCACCCCGATCCCCATCAGACGCGCATGGGGTCCATCTGGTCGGCGTCGAGGCCGAGCTCCCGGATCGCCGTCGCCACCACCTCGGGCTCGAGCCTCCCTTCCTGGTGCAACGCGGTGAGCGCAGCGACCACGATGTGCTCCGCGTCCACCTCGAAATGGCGACGGAGAGCTTCGCGAGTGTCGCTCAAACCGAACCCATCAGTACCGAGCGGCAGGAAGCGGCCCGGGATCCAGCGAGCAACCGCGTCGGGCAAGAGCTTCATGTAGTCGCTCACCGCGATGAAAGGTCCCTCGACCCCGGCCAAGGCCTCTGTCAGGTACGGGACCCGCGGCGGACCGAGCGGGGACAAGCGGTTCTGTCGCTCGGCACCGAGCGCGTCCTCGCGGAGGAGCTTGTAGCTGGTAACCCCCCAGAGGTCGGCAGAGACGCCGAACCGCTCGGCGAGGATCCGCTCCGCGCGCCGAACCTCGTTGAAGATCGAGCCGCTCCCCATCAGCTGCACGTGGTGCGTTCGGCGCTTGGGGGCGGAGCTGAACCGGTAGATCCCACGCAGGATGCCCGACCGCGCGCCGTCGGGCATCGGAGGCATCCGGTAGCTCTCGTTCTGAAGGGTGATGTAGTAGTAGACGTTCTCGTCCTCGACGAGCATCCGCCGGAGGCCATCCTCGATGACCACTGCGAGCTCGTACGCGTATGCGACGTCGTATGCCTGCACGTTGGGCACGGCCGCCGCCAAGACATGGCTGTGCCCGTCGCCGTGCTGCAGACCCTCCCCGTGCAGCGTCGTTCGACCAGCGGTTGCCCCGAGGACGAAGCCACGCGCCATCTGGTCGCCGGCCAGCCACAGCTGGTCCCCCGTCCGCTGGAAGCCGAACATCGAGTAGAAGATGTAAAAGGGGATCATCGGCTGGCCGTGCGTGGAGTAGGACGTGGCGGCGGCCACGAACGACGCCACGCTGCCGGCTTCGGTGATGCCTTCCTCGAGGACTTGCCCGTTCTTGATCTCGCGGTAGTAAAGGAGCTTGCCCTTGTCCACTGGCTCGTAGACCTGCCCGCGAGAGGAGTAGATGCCCACCTGGCTGAAGAGCACGTCGAGCCCGAACGTGCGCGCTTCGTCGGGGACGATGGGCACGACCCGCTTGCCCGCCGACTTGTCTCGGATTAGCTTCGCGAGGATCCGCGCGAACACCATGGTGGTCGAAACGTCCCCATCCCCCGAGCCCACGAGGAACTCATCGAAGAGGCCGGGTTGCGGCAGTTCGAGCGCCACTGCGGCGTGATCGCGGCGCTTCGGCAGGAAGCCACCGAGCGCGCGCCGCCGCTCGAGCAGGTACTCGACCTCGGGGCTCTTCCGACCGGGATGGTAGAATGGCGCGTCGTCCAGGTGCTCGTCGGGAACCGGAAGCTCGAGGAGGTCGCGGAAGGTGCGGAGCTCCTCCCGCCCCATCTTCTTCTTCTGGTGAGTGACGTTGCTTCCCTCGAACCCCTCACCGAGGCTCCACCCCTTCACCGTGTGGGCGAGGATTGCGGTCGGCTGCCCCTGGTGCTCCACGGCCCACCGATACGCGGCGTAAAGCTTGGAGTAGCTGTGTCCACCCCGACGCAAGCGCTGGACCTCGTCGTCGCTCAGATGCGCGACGAGCGCCCCCAAACGCGGATCGGCGCCGAAGAAATGTTGCCGCGTGTAGGCCCCCGACTCGGTCGCGTACTTCTGCCACTGCCCGTCCACGACCTCCAGCATCCGCTGCCGGAGGACCCCCTCGTGATCCCGAGCGAGGAGGGGATCCCACTCGGGACCCCAGATCACCTTGATCACGTTCCATCCGGAGCCACGGAACACAGCCTCGAGCTCCTGGATGATCTTGCCGTTTCCGCGGACCGGCCCATCCAGTCGTTGGAGGTTACAGTTCACCACGAAGACGAGGTTATCGAGCCGCTCCCGCGCCGCCAGATGCAGCGCCCCCAGGGACTCGGGCTCGTCGGATTCCCCGTCCCCCATGAAGCACCATACCCGCTGCTTCCGCGTGTCCTTGATGCCCCTGGCTTCGAGGTAGCGGTTGAATCGCGCCTGGTAGATCGCCCCCACCGGTCCGAGCCCCATGCTCACCGTGGGGAACTGCCAGAACTCCGGCAGGAGGCGCGGGTGCGGATAGCTCGGGAGCCCGGTGCCCCGCCGCGTCTCCCGCCGGAAACGCTCCAATTGCTCGGTGGTCAACCGCCCTTCGAGGAACGCTCGCGAGTAGATGCCGGGCGCGGCATGGCCCTGGAAATACACCTGGTCACCCTGCCCGTCGTCATCGCCCCGAAAGAAGTGGTTGAAACCGACTTCGTAGAGGTTCGCGCTCGAGGCGTAGGTGGAGAGGTGCCCCCCGATGCCGGGATGGCGGACGTTGGCGCCGTGCACCATGGCCATCGCGTTCCAACGGATGATCCGCCGAATCCGCTTCTCCATTGCCTCGTCGCCGGGGAAGGCCGGCTCGTCCTCGGCCGCGATCGTGTTCACATACGGCGTGTTCAACGGCAGCGCCGGCGCAAACCCACGACGCCACGCGATGCCGAACACCTCCCGCAGGAGCTCCGTGGCTCGCTGCGAACCCCGACGGGTAACGACGGCATCGATCGAGTCGACCCAATCCCGGATCTCGTCCGGATCGGAGTCCACGACCTTTGGGCGGTGTGCGACCAAGCTTCTCTCCTCCAGTTGTCGCCCAATACCTAGGCGGGATCCGCGAAGTCAGCAAGCCGAGCCCACTCGTCCCCCACGGACCCGCGCCGTGGTGTCGCCCGTAGGTGGTGGCCGCAGCGCTGGACCCTGCCGAGGGTGAAGGACGCCGAGACGGTCCGATCGTGGGGTGGTGAGCTTGACGGGACGGTCCGCACTGCCTAACGGTCGAGATGCCCATGCGCACCGCCGCGTTCATCGGATTCCTCGCGCTGGCGCTCAGCTTGCTTGGGGTCATTCACTTCTACATCTGGGCGCGGCTCGTTCGTGATCCCGCGCTCGGCCCGGGAGCCACACGGGTGCTGACCCTGCTCGTGGGCGGCCTCGGGCTCGGCATTCCCGCCTCGTTCTTCCTCGGGCGCGTCTTACCACCCGACCGCGGGCGCACGCTGCTCCTCGTCCTCAACGGCTGGATCGGGGTGATGTTCTGGCTCTTCCTCGCCCTCGTCGTGGCCGATCTGGTCGGGTTCCTGGGCCTGGGCATCGCCCGCCTCGCGGGCGCCCCGGTCGATCCGGACCGCCGCCTCTTCCTGGCTCGCCTCGCCGCAGGGACCTTGGTCACCGCGGCGGGCGCGGCGGCGACCGTAGGCGTCGCGAGCGCGCTCGGCCCGGTGGCGGTACGCGATGTCCCCGTCGTGCTCCGTCGCCTGCCGAGCTCCCTCGCGGGCTACACCATCGTGCAGCTCTCGGACCTCCACCTCGGTCCCACGCTCAGGCGGCCGTTCCTCGAACGCATCGTGGCTCAGGTGAACGGGCTCGCTGCCGACGCAGTGGTCATCACGGGGGATCTCGCCGATTGCCCGGTCGACAGCCTGCGTGGCCTCGTGGCACCGCTGGCGGACCTGCGGACCCGTCAGGGGGTCTTCTTCGTGACCGGCAACCACGAGTACTACGCGGGCGCGGAGCCCTGGTGTCAGGAGCTCGAACGGCTGGGGATCCGCGTCCTTCGCAACGACCGCGTCACCCTCGGAAATGACAGCGCGACCTTCGACCTCGCAGGCGTCTATGACTGGGACGCGGCAAGGCACCCCGAAGCGGGCCATCGGATGGATCTCGACACGGCGCTCGAAGGAAGGGACCATTCGCGCGAGATCGTGCTGCTGGCGCACCAGCCCCGCATCTTGGAGGAGGCGGCACGCCACGAGGTGGGGCTGGTCCTCTCCGGCCACACGCATGGAGGCCAGATCTGGCCATGGCGGTACTTCGTGCGGCTCCAGCAGCCGGTCGTGCGCGGTCACTTCACGTTCGACGGGGCCCTGTCCCCGGTCGGGTCGAACGGCACCGGCCCCGCGCCCCATGGAACCCAGATCTACGTGAGCTCGGGCACGGGCCAATGGGGACCCCCGCTGCGACTCGGCGCCCCCGCGGAGATCACCCGAATCCGTCTCTTCCCCCCGAGCTAGCCGCGGTTGGGCGGGCGGCGACCGCGAGCGAGTGCCCGGAATGGTGCGCTGGAGCACCGATCAGGTTGCCAACCGCAACGGCAGCGCTGAAAACGCGTCCCTGCGAGGCGAGGACGCGTTTCCAGCGCTGCCTCTGGTGAGGTCTGCTGCCGGTTCGG
>JAFGBI010000234.1 GCA_016933275.1 Polyangiaceae bacterium
GTAGGCCCGAAGGCCTAAGAATTTGAATATGGGACTCGACCGGCATAGTACGGTCATGAGTCTTTCGAGCAACGCATCAGCCCCCGCAGCCGACACCTGGTCGGCGGGTGAAGACGTCGGGCTGAGTGACGTGCCCGAGTCGCTTCTTCAGGACAAGGAGGGCTCGGACGGCGGCCCCCACTGGGTGGAGGTCCAGCTCGCTGACGCTGAGGGAACCCGGCGATGGGTTCACTGCCAGGCCGAATGCCATCCCGCTGGGTTCGACGTTCGAGCAGCTGGTCCCGAACCCGGCCAGCGGTCTTCGCTTCGCCTCGTTCGCACAGGGTCTGTCCTGGGACGTGCCGGGCTGGTGTCCACCTCGTCGCTGGTGGCATCCGCGGCCCCTGGTGAGCTTGCGCCTCCCGAGGCTTCGAGCTCGGCGTCTGCTCGTCGCATGAGGGGCAAGGCCCGGCCTGAACGCTCTCCTGATCCGCTCCTCCCCGAGTCCTTGGTCAACCAGCGGATGCCCGTGGTCGACGAACGGATCTTCATGGCGATGGTTCACTCGGGTGAGCTCGTCGCTGAGCGGCTCGGCCAGCTCCACTACACCAGGTGGGCGGACTACCAGGCGGCCTTCGATCGCCGCCTGAAGGCTCAGGAACCGAAGCTCAAGCCCTCGGACGACCTGAACGACATCCGCGTTCAGCTCGGTTACCTGCCGAAGAAGGGGCACCGGTAGTGGCGCGACCCCCCACCGGGCACGTCTACTTCGACCACGGTTCGCGGTTCGCGGCGTTCAGCATTCTGGGCAAGAGAGAGCACTTCCGCCTCCCTCTCGCGACGACGGACGAAGAGGCCACGAAGACGAAGGAGGTGATGCTGAAAGCCCTCATCCGTCTCCGCAAGGCAGGCAAGGAAACCCAGGCCAAGGCGTTCCTGGAGCAGATTGCCGCGTCCGATGCTCGCCGCCAGCAGAACGTGATGGTGATCCTGGACGGAGTGGTCCGGGGCGTTGAGCTTGAGGCCCCGCCGGCTCCACCCCCGCCAACCGTGCTCGCGTCACCGCGAGCCCCCGACAAGGTGGTCACGTTCGGCGAGTTCGCAGAGCAGTGGGTGTCCGGGGAGCTCGCGAGGCTCTACCCAGACCGCGTGAAGGCGATCCGCCACGCGAACACCAACCGCGAACGGCTCAACAACCACATCCTCCACGTCGTGTTCCAGGGTCGACGCACCGCGGACGTTCCCCTCCACGAGTTCACCCAGGATCACGCCGAGTACATCCTCCGGCTCCCGACGCTTCCGGCCGGTTCGAGGCGCCACGTTGCCGTCGTCATCAACCGGCTCCTGAACCTGGCGGTGACCCCGGCTCGACTGATTCCGCGATCGCCGCTCCCAACGCGGTGGCTGCCGATCCCGAACGCCGTGAAGGCTCGTAGCTGGCTCTACCCGACCGAGGTGGATTCGCTCATGGGCTACCGCGAAGCTCCACTCGTGAAGCGCCTCTACATCGGCGTGGCCGTCCGGGAGGGCCCTCGTCGCGGGAACCTCGTGAACCTGGACTGGGCGAGCCTGGATCTCGCGAAGGACCGCGGCACGGTCACGTTCGATGAAACCAAGGGCGGGGAGGGGATCGCCTGGAGGCTGGATCCCGGAACGGCGGAGGCCCTGCGTCGATGGAAGCGAATTTGTCCGTCCAAGACCTGGGTCTTTCCGGAGCTTGCGGTGCCAGCGGACCGGAAGAGGAAGCGGCGGGATCGGCCGATGTACGTGACCAACCTATCGCGTCTGCTTCGTGGGTGGCTTCTGGATTGCGGTGTCGACCGTCCCCAGCTTCACACGGCGACGGAGAAGCGTTTGGCCTTGCGGGCCCATGACCTTCGCGCCACCTTCGTCACCGTCGCGTTGGCCGTGGGCAAGACGGACTCGTGGGTGATGGACCGGACGGGCCACAAGTCGTACCAGATGCTCGCCCGCTACAAGCGGAGCGCCCGGATGGCCAACGAGATGGGTGTCCAGTGGTTCGCTGAATTGCACGAGGTCGTCCCCGAGCTCGCCGCACTCGGAGAAAGCGCCACGGGAACGGACGTCGTGAATGGGCTGACGAACGAAACGACACCCCGACCCCTGGGGAAGGACCGGAAGCAGCGTGCACCGACGCCGTGACCTGCCGGCAGAACCACCCGGAGTTCTGCCGGCAATATTGCCGGCAGCTCCCCCGCCTCACACGGTGCTCGCCCCCGCACCACGAAAAACCCGGCCAATTCCGCCGGGTTTCGTCGTGGGCCATGACGGACTCGAACCGTCAGCCTCCGGATTAAGAGTCCGCTGCTCTACCAATTGAGCTAATGGCCCGGAGCCCTGATCGTACTCCCGAGAGAACACCAGGGAACGCGGCAATTATCACGGCGCGCGCTCCCGTCAAGGGGAACGGCGCCGCGCGGCGAGGATCGCGGCATCCGGGCCAGGAGTCGCGTATCCTCCAGCGCGGAGCCACCCGTTGCCCAACCCTGAGCTTCCCGTCCAGAGGTCTGCCCCGTCGACACGGGCACCGATCGACGCCAAGCCGGCCGATGACCGATCGGATCGCGCCATTCCGACAGCCGGCACCACGGACGCCACGAACCCGGACGCGATCCCCGACGCGGTGGACGCGCGAGCGAGCACCGAAGCCGAGGTCACGGGTGCCGGCGCCAACACCAACGTGGATGGGGCGGAAGCCATCACCGAGGTGGGTGCGGTGACCGCGAACGCCGCCGCCACCGCACCGCTCACGCCCGCTGCAGAGGCCAGCGCCTCCCCCATCCCCGGACGTGAACCGGCACGGGGCACTCGGCTCGCGTTGACGGCGCTCTGGGTCGGGTACTTGCCGGTCTGGCTGGTGGTGCTGGCCGTCGCTACCCCGAGCGTCCCGGTGGTCCTGCTCTCGTTCGCGCTCTGGATCCTCCTGCTGGCGCGTGTGCACCAGACGCTGCGTCGCCACCGGTGCGAGCGGTGCGGGGAGCGCTACTACTCGTCCGACCTCTTCGGGGTGCTCGGCGGCACCGGGTGCACCGGCTGCGAGCATTGACCGACGTTGAGCGACGCCGGGCGGTCGGTCGCGGACGCCGACGACCACTCGGGTCGAACCGAGCTCGGGGAGCTTCGGTTGCACGCCAATCACCTCGTGGCCAAGGGAGAGGAGCCGTTGCACGGCGAGGTGCGGGCAGCGCAACGGATTGGGGGACGCACCGAGCAGGGCAACCTTCCCGGGCGGGAGCATGGGGCGATGCGATCCGTCGAGCCGAGGAGGGGATCGCTGCTGGTCGTGCGTGGACGACCCGCGCGCCGACGCGGGATGCTCTTCATGACCGTGCGCGTGAGGAGTGAAGCGTCCCGCCTCGCGCGAATGCACCTGATCCGCTCTTCCCCAGGGCCGCCCGCCGAACCCGTTTGCTCGTGCTCGCGGATCGTCTGCACGATGACGGGGATGCTAGAGAACCCCGGGGACCGTCGCCCCGTAGAACATCCTGAACCCGTCCACGATCACGAAGTCTTGGCCGATGTCGCGACCGGCCAGCAACGCCCGCAGCCCGAGCGCGCGGTTGCCGGCCGGGTCGTGGTCGTCATGGTACACGCAGAACAGGTACGGTTCCCGAGTCTCGAAGTGGAAACCGAGCAGCGCCACGCGCTGGATGGCGGAGGCGGGATCGGGCGGTGGCTCGGGCATCGGTCAGGACCTGGCGCCGCCAGAGACGGCCGTCGAGAACCACACCGACACCACGACCCGCGCGCCTGTTCACCAGAAACGAGACAGCGCTGGCTTCGAGTGGCACGCTCCCGCCGTGCGCCGCGGAGCCTCCCCCCTGGCAACGGTCGCCCGTGCCGCCGCTGGCGGATTGGCGTTGACGCTGGCATTGGCCTGCGCAGTCCGGCACCCGACCGCCCCCTACACGGCGCCGCCGTTCTACCCAGCGCCAACGGCCACCCCGCCCGCGGCCCCCGGCTACGTCTACGCTGCCCCGAACCCCGCCGGGCTCGAGGTCATGGCAGGTGGTCCGAGCTTGGGGTCACCAACTACCAATCTGACACCCGAAGCCGCCCCCGCGGGAGGCGCGGCCATCGCCCCGACCGTTCCGTGGCCGTTCCAGGCGCCCCTCCCCTCACCGGAGCTCTCCCGCAATGCGCCGGCTCGTCGCATCGCCAACCTCTCGCCGGTGGCCTGCCGGGCCGAGCTCGCCAAGAGCGGGCTCCCTGTCGAGCGGGACCGGCGCCCCACGCCTGGCGTGGCCACGGCCACGCGGGTCACGGGCCCGTTCCACGGGGTGCGGCTGGTGGTGCCTCCGAAGTCGAGCCCCTACGGGGTGCTCGACTGCCGGCTCGCGCTCACGCTCGGTAGGCTCGCGGAGCTGCTCGCGGAGCGCGGGATCGCGGCCATTCGTATCGACAACACCTACCGCCCGCGCGCGCACCTGCCCGGGAGCCGGCGCCCGAGCCAGCACAACTACGCGCTCGCGGCCGACGTGACCGCGTTCGTGCTCGCAGACGGCCGCACCCTGGAGGTCGAACGCGATTGGCCGGCAGCCATCGGCGAGCCGGCGTGCGGCCCCGAGGCGAGACTCACCAGCGATTCGCCAGAGGCGGTCGAGCTCCGGAACCTCGTCTGCGCCATCGCCGCCCAAGGCCTGTTTCAGCACATCCTCACCCCGAACTTCGACGCCGCGCATCGAAACCACCTGCACCTCGACATCCAGCGCGACAACCCACGCGGAACGATCCACTGATACCCTAGGAGCGATCCGCGTGGGCGGCCGGTGATCGCTGTGCTGGTCGCGGTCGCCGCGAGACCGCAGCGCGCTGGCGTCAGAACCCGAGGCGATCGCGCCGCGTCGCGGTCGCCTTCACGGTGTTCGTCGCGGTCGCCTTCGCAGTCGTGGGGGTCGCGGCGCCGGTCCCGGTCGTGCGCGCGACCCCGGTCGAACGACCGACCCCGGTCGTGCGGGGACCGGCGACCACCACGCCACGCCCGGTGGAGGTGGCGGTTGCCGTCGCGGTCTCTTTGCCCGTGTCCTTCCCGGTCTCCCTCCCCGTGTCCTTCCCGGTGGCCGCCTCGGATCCCGGCGTGACCGAGACCGTAGCGCTCGCGGTGCCCCCGGGGCTCCCGTCCGTCGTCGTCACCGTGGCAGGCTCGGTCACGATCGCCAGACCTTCGCCCGCCTCGGCGGAGACCGAGCCTCCTACGGTACCTCGCCCCCCAACGACCTGGCTCATGGCAAGGAGAGCGACCCCCACTGCCCCACCGACCAGGACCACGAAACCCAGGATCACGAAGAGCACGAGCGCGAAGCCGCCTCGCTTGGGGATCCGGATCTCGTCGTTCGCGAGGGCGCTCGTCGTCGTCGCTTGCCCGGTCGTGACCGCCACGGCCGCACCCCCGGACTGGTGGAGGGGGACCGTGGGTGGATCGGGCTGCGATCCTGAGAGATCGGGATGGGGAGTAACGACGGGAACTGCGGGGGCGTATCCCGGCACCCCCGGTTCGCTCGCGCGAAATGCCTCCCCGTAGCTGCCGGGACTGAGCGGCGGCCCTCCATCCCCGACCGCCGCGCGCAGGGTGGTCGCGAGCTCTCGGGCGGACTGGAATCGTCGTGCCGGATCCCGATCCGTGGCTCTGCTCCACCACGCGTCGAACCCCGGGGGCACCGGCCCATGTTGGGACGGCACCGGAATGGGCGAGGCGCAGATCTGCATGATGAGCGAGCCGAGCCCATCGGCCTCGAAGGGACGCCGCCCGACCAGACATTCGTACGCGATCACGGCCAGCGCCCAGAGATCCGTCCGCCAATCGACCCGCTTGTCCCCCTGCGCCTGCTCGGGGCTCATGTAGTAGGGCGTGCCGAGGACAGCGCCCGTGCGAGTCTTCGAGGTCGAGGCGCCGACCATGCCGGTGGCTTTCGCGACACCGAAGTCGACCACCTTTACGACCTCTTCGTCCTCGTCGCGCGCGAGGAAAACGTTGTCCGGCTTGAGGTCGCGGTGCACGATCTCCGCGGCATGGGCCTTGCCGATCGCCTTGGCGATCTCACCCACGATGCGAGCCGTTTCCGCGGGCAGAAGCCGGCCGCAGCGGGTCAGCCGATCGGCAAGACTCTCGCCGACCAAGAGCTCCATCACGATGTACGGGATGCCCTCGTCAACCCCGAAGTCGAGGGTCTGCACGACGTTTGGGCTCCGCAACGCTGCGGCTGCCTGAGCTTCTCGGAGGAAGCGGGCCTGGGCCTCGGGGCTGCTCGCGATCGTGGGATCGATGAGCTTGACGGCCACCGGCGCGTTCAGAGCCAGGTGCTGGGCCCGCCACACCGAACCCATACCCCCCTGCCCAAGCAGAGACTCCAGGCGATACCGCCCGGATATTACGAGCCCCGGCTCCGGCCCATAGGCTGCCACGTTTCCCAAGCTACCCCCGGACGCTCTTCCCTTCAACACGTCGCGCGATCACCCCGAGGGGTGGGGATCCTGCCTGGCCTTGCGGCACCGCCCCCCCGCCTCCTGCGGCCTGGTGGCCGTGACGATTGCCAAACCCGGCGGACCTCGGGACAATGGCGTTCCTGCTGCGATCCTGGAGGATGAGATGAGAGCCCCGTGGGTGGTCCGAGGTGTGGCCGTACTCTGCCTGGTGAGCGCGGTCGCCGCCGCGCAATCGGACGAAACCACACGACGGGCGGCGCGCGATCTCGGCAACCAGGGTATCGAGCTCTACGAAAAGGGGGACTACCCAGCCGCGCTCGACCGACTGAAGCGAGCCTACGAGGTCATGCCGGTGGTGACCCTCGGGCTCTGGTCGGCGCGCGCCCTGGAGAAGAACGGCAGGCTCGTGGAGGCCTCGGAGCGCTACCTTGCCGTAACGAGAACGGTGCTCAACCCGGGCGCGCCGGACATCCAGCGCGAGGCGCTGGCGGAGGCACAGCGGGAGTATGACGCCCTCCAACCCCGCATTCCCTCGATCACGATCACCCTCGCCGCCGGTGAAGCGACGGGCGGCGTCGAAATCGCGATCGACGGCGAGCCGCTGCGAGCCGCCCTCCTCGGGGTGCCCATCGCCCTCGATCCCGGACCGCACCAGTTCGGGGTGACCCGAGAGGGCAAGCGCCTCCAAGGCCAGGTCCAGCTCGCCGAGCGGGACCGGAAGGTGGTCGAGCTCACCTTCAAGACAGAATCGCCCGCTGGGGCGCCACCCCCCGCCAGCCCCCCTCCGACCGGGGCCGCACCCGCCGCAGCCCCCCCGCCGGGGCCGGCACCGATGGGACCGGCCGCGCCCACGCCAGCCGAACCCGCTCCCGAGCGTCCGGTGAACGGAATGCGCATCGGAGCCTTCGTGGCGCTGGGCGTGGGTGCCGCGGGCCTCTTGGCAGGGGGCATCGGGAGCGGCCTCGCCATCGACAAGAAACACTGGCTCGACCAGTACTGCTTTCACGAGCCTGGAACCAAGGGACAGTGTCCCACCGCAGTCGACGGTCAGGTCGATGAGTATAACCGCTACCGGTCCATCTCGACGGTGGGGTACGTCATCGGCGCGATCGGGGTGGCGGGAGGGTTCACGCTCCTTCTGCTGGCGCCCCGCAAGGAGTCGGCGCAAAACGAGCCGACCGCCCACGCCATCGAGCCCTGGATCGGGCTCGGCGCGGCTGGCCTACGAGGACGGTTCTGACCGATCCCGACCGCGGCCGGTCCAAAGCAGCAATCAGGTTGATTGCTGCGTCAAACCGATCGCCTAGCCCGGCGGACCCGGAACCAAACAGGCCATCAGCGGCCAGCGGTCAGGCACAACACGGAGACCCTGATTGCTGACGCCCGGTTGCTGATGGCCACCAGAACGTCGAAGAACATTCTGCCGGATCGGCTCAGAATCCCACCGCCAACGGACTGGGGCACCGACCCGGCAGCAGACCTCGTCGGTGGCGGCGCTGGAAACACGCCCTCACCTCGCACAGAGGCGTCCTTTGCGCAGCCGTTGCGGTGGGCAACCCGATCGGTGTCCTAGCCGCGGCGGTCACGCGATCGCGTGGCGCCCGCCTCCGCGGGCGAGCCGGGATCGGGCTCATCGAGCACCGCCCTGACCCAGCGCTCCGCCGCGGGATCCGTGGACGAGGGGAGCGGGAACGCCGCCATCTCGCTTATCATGTCCTCCACGTCCATGCACGAGTACTCCCCGCCCCCGAAGGTCTGCTCCGTGAGGTTCGACATGCCACCCCCATCGTGGTCCTCGGCCCCATCGGGGATCCCGTCGGCATCCGTGTCGGTGTCGGCAGGATCGGTGCCAAAGATCTCCTCTTCGCACTGATCGGGCAGGCCATCGCCGTCCGTGTCCTCGAGGGGTGGGGGCGCGTACTCGCTCACCATGTCGAAGACGTCCTCGCATTCACCCACTCCCACCTGCTGCTGTTCCTCGAGGTTCGTCATCCACCCGTAGTCGTGCTCCTCGTCGCCATCGGGCGTCCCGTCGTGATCGGAGTCCACCTGGTCGGGGTCCGTGCCGAAAATCTCCTCCTCGCACTGGTCCGGCAGGCCGTCGCCGTCCGTGTCCTCGAGGGGTGGGGGCGCGTACTCGCTCACCATGTCGTGGATGTCGGTGCAGGTTTCACCCGCCTGGGTCTGCTCCTCCAGGTTGTTCAGCGCTCCGCCGTCGTGGTTCTCGCTGCCGTCCATGACCCCGTCGTCGTCCGTGTCGGCGTCGTTGGGGTCGGTGCCGAAGATCTCCTCCTCGCATCGGTCGGGGAGGCCGTCGTCGTCGCTGTCCCGCATCGGCGGGGGGGCGTATTCGCTGACGCCCGTGGTCTCGCCCCCACAGCTCATCACCGCCGCCGCGATGGTGGCGGCCGCCGCCGTCTGCAGGAGCCGCTGTGCGCGGGTTGCCGGGCCGCGCTGGCACGCGACGGTCCGGGAGCTGGCGGCGAGCCCGAGCGCGCGAACCTGCTCGCGCAGCGCCAGGCCTTCCTCGAGGAGCGCCGCCCGGCTCGCCCGCTCCCGCGCGACCAACGCCCGCGTGCGCCGGCGAAGCTCGGGATCGTCGAGCCCCGCGGTCTCGGTCGCGACCTGCACGAGCTCGGAGAGTAGCCCGATGAGATCGCCGTTCACGCGGGTGGTCCAGTCGGCGACGTGCTTCCGGGCCGCAGCGATGCCGGACCCGCGGTGGTAGTGCCGGAGGACGTTGGCGAGGTGATCCAGCCCAATCGCGATCTCCATCAGGCTCTCCGTCGCCCAGCAACGGTCCTGGAAGATCCGGGTGGCCAGGCGCGACGCCACGTCGATCCGCGAGTCCGCAATAGAATAGGTGCGAGCGAGGTAGTCGCCCCGGCCGCGTCCCGCCGCCCGGATGCGCGCCTCGAGGGGTGTCCCCGCGTAGGTCTCCACGCGACAGAAGTTCAGCGGGTGCCCCGCGTGGCGCCGGAGGAACGCGAGGTCGTCCATCACCGTCTTCACGGTCGCGTCGGGGTGGAAGCACATCAAGGTGTACTGCGCCGAGATGCCGAGCTCGCGACAGAGCTCCAGAGCGGTTTCCGCCGCCGCGACGTCCGCCTCGCGTCCCCAAGCCCCCGCCGAGCGCCCGATCGAACAGAGCCCCTCCGCGGAGCCGGACTCCACCCCGAGGAAGACGCGCAGGAGCCCCATCTCGCGGAGTTTCTCGAAGACCGAACGGTCCACGTCCGAGGGGCGGCATTTGATCGTGAACCCAACCCCCTTCAGGCCGCGCTCGGCCCACCCCAGCCGGAGCGCGTCGAGCCGCTCGTGGTTCCGACGCGTGGACGGCACGAGGAAGTTGTCGTCGTGGAAGATGAACTGGCGGACGCCGCGCTCGTGATAAAGCGTGGCCATCTCGTCGAGGACGCTGGTCACGCTGCGCTGCCGAAAGCGAGGCCCGGGCGCCACCCGGTGGAGGGTCACGATGCAGCAGTAGTCGCAGCTCGAGTAGCAGCCACGGCTCCCCATCAGGTACGCCGTGCGCACCCCCGCCAGGCGACGCACCGGTCCCCGACGGTCGGGGTGGGGTAGGCCATCGAGGTCCGTGATGGTGGCCCGCGGCGCCGAGCGTCGGAGCACGGTGCCGTCCCGGTAGACCAGCCCCGCGATGTGCGGGAAGCGCGCCGGGTCGAACCCCGCCTCGACCAGCTCGACCAGGGCCCGCTCACCCTCGTGCAGCACGATGACATCGATGTCGGGGTGGTGTGCCAACAGCTCCTCGGCGGCGCAGGTCGCGTAGTGCCCACCCGCCACGACCGGCACCTTCGGCGCGTGGAGCTTGAGCGCCGTGGCCAGGGTCAGAAACTCGCGGGCACGCGCCTGGAAGCACAGGGACAGCCCGACCGCCTCCGCACGGCGCGCGCCGTCGAGGACGCGCGCGAGGTCGTCGAAGCTGTCGAAGGCCGCAATCTGTACCTGGTGTCCCGCGGCGAGGAGCGATGACGACAGGTAGCGTAGTGACAGATTCTCTTCCCTTTCGGGACCGACGAGCAAGATGCGCATGAGGACTCCTTCCGGTGCTGGCGTGGCACAATCGCGGCGGGGCCCTGGAGATTAGCACGTGCCATGCCACCGCCTGCCGCTACGCCGTCACGCAAGACGGCGGAGCGTCACGGCGCGACACCAGGAGATCCGGAGATGTCCCACCACCTCCAGCCCGGTGCGCCGAGCTGCCGCGAGCATGCTCTCGAAGTCCGCCGCCGACACGTGTCCCCGCGGCTCGGCGAGGAGCAGTCGGCCTTCGCCAGTAAGGGTCGGCGCAACCTCGCCGAAGAAGGCCTCCGCGTCGGGCAGTTCGTGCACCGTCGCGAAGGCGAGGGCGAAATCGACCTGGTTCGCGAGATCGGTCACGCCGAGCCGGTGCCGTGGCGATTGTCGGAGCTCCACGCTTCCGAGGAGCCCGGCGCGCCGCAGGCGCCGGCCGAGCGCGACCAGGAGCTGCGGTTCAAGCTCCGCCGCCACCACGCGACCGCTCGCGCCGACCCGACGGGCGAGCTCGAGGGTGAAGTAGCCATTGCCTGGCCCGGGCTCGAGCACCGTCATGCCCGGCCCGACGAAGGGCGCCACGACTGGCCCGGGTTCGTGCACCAGGCGCCGGACCGGACATGCAACGAGGTTGCCAAGCCACGAGGGGTAAACGTACGGGGATCCTCGGCGGGCGGATTGGGGAAGGTCGGCCATGCCCGCGAGGATAGACTCGACCTCGCCTCGGCGGGAAGGCGCGGCAGGCCGTCACGTTTGGACCTCGGAGCCCGGCCCGATAGACTGGCAGCCGAGCTGGAGAGGCGAGCCCGAAGGGATCCCGATGGACCTCCACGAACGACCAGACGGTGAATTCCTCCGCCATCCCTGGGAGCTGGCGCGGCGCGAGCTCTTCGGCCGCGTGCTGGATCGCCAGGGGATCCTGTCCCGGACGGCCTCGATGCTCGACGTCGGCGCGGGGGACGCTTGGCTGTCGCGTTCGCTGTTGTCGCTCGCCAGGCGCCCCGTCGATCTGGTCTGCTGGGACGCGGGGTACGAGCAGGGCGAGCTCGACGCCGCCGCCGACCGCGTGACGGAGCGCCCCGGTCGATGCTTCGATCTCGTCCTCATGCTCGACGTGCTCGAGCACGTCAGCGACGATCGGTCCTTCCTCTCCGATACGGTGGAGCGCAATGTCGTGCCCGGCGGTCACCTCCTGTTCAGCGTTCCTGCTTGGCAGGGGCTCTTCTCCGGCCACGACCATAGGCTCGGTCACCACCGGCGCTATCATCCGCGCGCGGCTCGCGAGCTCATCGTCTCCGTCGGGCTCTCCATCGTGCGCGCCGGCGGCGCGTTCCACTCGCTCCTCCCCGTTCGATGGGTCAGCGCCGTCGTCGAGCGCCTCCGCGGGTCGCCGGGAAAGGACCGTAGCGAGCTATGCTGGCAGGGAAGCGAGCTCTCGCAGCGGGCAGTGACGTGGGTGTTGACGCGAGAGCACCAGCTCTCGCTGGCGCTGCAAGCGGTGGGACCAGAGCTTCCCGGACTGAGCTGGTGGGCGCTGTGCCAGAAGCCGTTCTGATCGTCGTTCCCTGCTTCAATGAAGCACGACGGCTGACGCCGGCGGCGTTCGCTCCGTTGCTGGTGTCACCGGATCTCGCGCTGCTCTTCGTGGATGACGGCTCCACCGACGACACGGCCATGGTGGTCGAGAGACTCCTTGCCCAGGCAGGCACGGGACAACTGCATCGACTCCCGAAGAACCGCGGAAAAGCGGAGGCGGTCCGCGCGGGACTGCTCTTCGGCTTGGAGCGCGGCCATCGCTGGGTCGGCTACGCAGACGCGGACATGGCGACCTCGGCCGACGACGTGGTCCGGCTCGCGCACACGGTGAAGGACGGGGACGTCGCCGCGGTGATCGCGGCTCGGGTACAGATGCTCGGCTCGCGGGTAGAGCGCAGGTTCACCCGTCACGTGGTGGGCAGAGTCTTCGCCACCGTGGCGTCGCTAGGGTTGGGGGTCCCCGTGTACGACACGCAGTGCGGGGCCAAGGTGTTCGCGGACGACCCAGCGCTCCGCTGCGCGCTCGCTCGTCCGTTCAGCAACCGCTGGGCGTTCGACGTCGAGCTGCTGGGACGCCTGCTGTGCCCGGAGGATCCCGCGATCGAGCCCGTCGCCCCCAGCCGCATCAGGGAGCTCCCGGTCCAGAGCTGGGTCGACGTCCCCGGATCGAAGCTGAGACCGACCTCGATGGTCGCGGCCGGCTTGGGGCTGCTCCGCATCTGCGCCGACTATCGGTGGCGCCAGGACCGCACGCGCGGCGGGCACCGCTGATCGCCAGCACGAGCCGGCTGCGATTGGGGTGCCGTCCCATCCCCAAACCCGCAGCTCGCCCGGCGAGCCGCCGATCGAGAGTGCGCGGCGGGGACCGGCCTTGGTGAGGGAAGAGCTGCCATGGTACGGTTCGCCTCGCCGTGGACCGGTCACCCCAGGAAGGACCAGGCGGGCCCACGTCTGGTCCCGGGCAGGAAACGCCCAGCGCCACCCTCCCCACGACGCTCGCCGGCCCGGCGACCCCCCTGTTGACTCGTTGGCTCGCGGCGGGGGCGGTCTTTGGTTGCGTGGGCGCCTCCCTCGGGTTCGCGATCTGGACGCTGGGGCACCCCCAGTTGTTGCCGCACTACCTGAGCACGAACGTGATCGACCGCGGCCACCGCCTCGCGCTTCTGGTTTGGATGGGTGGAATGGCAAGCTCCCTCGTCGCGGCCACGGTGTTGGCGCTCGTCCTCCAGGGTAGCGAGCGAGCGATCCACGGAGTGGAACGCTGGCGCTACCTCCTGGCCCCCGCGGTCATGACGGGACCCATCGTGCTCCTTTTTCACTGGCGTGCGTGGGGACGCAACGACCTCCCCTTCTTGGGGCTCGCGACGGTGGTGGTCGTCGGGCTCCGGCCGCTGGTAGAACAGGCGTTGGCGCACGCGCGCTGGGACCTCCACGTGCCACAGTGGCTGCCCGGACGGTGGCGGAGGATCGGACCGTGGTCGCTCGCGCTCGGCTCAGCGGTGTTCTTCGCGACGTTCTTCGGCTACTTCACGGTACACAATCATTACAATCTCTGCACCCAGGCCTTCGATCTCGGGGTCGAGCACAACGTCGTCTACAACACGATGTTCGAGGGGGAGTTCTTGCGGTCGACGCCGCTCGGCGGCAGCTTCTCGCACAAGGGCTACCACCAGACCTACTTCACCTACCTCATCGGGCTCTTCTACCTGGTCGCGCCCTACGTCGAAACGCTCCTCGTCATCCAAGCGCTCGTCGTCGGCGCGGCGGTGATCCCCATCTTCTTGCTGGCGCGACGCCTGGCGGGCACCGGGACTGCCACTACGCTGGCCGTGGCCTTCTCCTTCTACGCCCCCGCCCAGGGCGGGATCATGTACGACTTTCACTACCAGCCGTTCAGCGTCTTCTTCATCCCCCTCATCTACTACCTCTTCCTGACTCGTCGAGATATCGGCCTGCTCGCGGCGATCATCCTGCACCTCTCGCTCCGTGAGGACATGGGGATCCCGCTGGGTGCGCTGGCGGCGTTTCTCGCGCTCACCGGCCAGCGTCCCCGGGTCGCCGTGGCGATCCTGGCGGTCTGCTCGGCGCATTTCGTGCTCTTCAAGTTCGTGATCATGCCCCCGTACCTCCAGGGCGCGGAGGCCTACACGTACATGTTCCAGCGCCTCGTCGCCCGTGACATCGGCGGCTTCGCAGGTGTGCTGGCCACCGTCATCGGGAACCCCGGCTACCTCCTGAACACCGTGCTGACACCCGATCGGTTGGAGTACGTCCTCCTGATCTTCCTCCCGATGGCGTTCCTGCCGCTAACACGACCGAGCGGCTGGCTCCTCGCCATCCCCGGCGCGATGTTCACCCTGATGACCACGGACGTCACGGCGAGCGTGATGATCTCGTTCCAGTACACCGCCCTGTGGACCCCGTTCGTGTTCATCGGCACGGCTTGGGCGATAGCGTCGGTCGAGGGCTCCACGAAAGCCGTGGCGGCGCGGAGACGGGCGGCGTGGTTGTTCGCGCTCGCGACGGGGCTCCTCGTCACCACCGTCCGGTACGGCTACGTCTTCCAGGACGAGACCACGCTCAGCGCATGGGATCCGGTGCACTTCGGGTCGACGGCACGCGATCGGAGGAACCACGACGACCTCTACGCCCTCATCGCGCAGCTCGGACCCAACGACAAGGTCGTGGCCTCGGAGTGGCTCGTCCCTCACCTCTCGAATCGTCGCGACATATACGCCCTGCGGTATGGTGTCTTCGACGCCGAATGGCTGGTCTTCTGGCACGACCTCCGGGGGGACGAGCGACCGCACGTCGAACGCGTGCTCGGCCGCGGCGAATTCTCCGTGATCGAGCGGCGGGGTAAATTCGTGCTGGCGCGCCGTGGTCTGGCCTCCAAAAAGCTCAACTCGGAGACCCTCGCTTGGCTGAGGACGCGTTACGAAGATGGGCCAGAGACGCGCAAGAACACCCTGCCCTGAACCGAGCGCCCGGCGACGTCCCCCGCCGCTGGAGCGACAAGAGAGGAGTGTCGGCCTCCTGGCCGATCCCCCTGGAGCGGCGAAAAACCGGGGCCGACGACCCGGCGAGGCGGGGCCCGCCTCATCGGGGGGCGGACGGATGACGCTCCCCGGTCCGCTCGACTCGATGCCCATGGTAGGAAAGCTCTCGGTCCTGGCCGCCGTGGCCCCCTTCGAACCTGAAGCCTGCCATCCCCGTGGCGCGGAGGCGCTCCCCCTGCACCGACCGAGCCCCTTGAGCCCCTAGAGACTTCGCATGAGGGACCCACTCCCACCGCGTCCGGCGCTCTCCCTGGTCATCCCCATCTTCAACGAGGAGGAGACCATTCCCGAGCTCGCGCGGAGGCTCGAGGCGTTCCTTGCCACCGTGGGCGAGACGTGGGAGGTCGTCTTCGTCGATGATGGGTCGAAGGATCGTTCCCTCGACCTCTTGCGGGGGCTGACCGCCCGCGAGCATCGCTTCAAGCTGGTGGGGCTGGCGCGGAATTTCGGGCACCAGATCGCGATCACCGCCGGACTCGACGTGGCGGACGGCGACGCGGTGGTGGTGATGGACGCGGACCTGCAGGATCCGCCGGAAGTCGTGACCGAGATGCTCGCCCGCTTCCGAGAAGGATACGACGTCGTCTTCGCGATTCGCAGCAAGCGCCACGGAGAGACGGTCTTCAAGCGGGTCACCGCCGGCGTGTTCTACCGGCTGTTCAACATGATGCTCGGGTTCGAGGTTCCCAACGACGCCGGGGACTTTCGGCTCATGTCCCGCAAGGTGGTGCTGACGCTCCGCTCGCTGCGCGAGCGTCACCGGTTCGTCCGCGGGATGGTAGCCTGGATCGGCTTCCGGCAGACGCGGGTGTCCTACGAACGCCCCGTTCGCTTCGCCGGGGAGACGAAGTACCCGTTGAGCAAGATGGTGCGCTTCGCCATCGATGGGATCACGTCCTTCTCCACGGTACCCATGCGCACCGCGACCTGGCTGGCGGGGGCCACCGCCTCCCTGGCGGTCGTGATCGCAGGCTGGGCGATGCTCCAGAATCTTCGCGGGGAACCGGTCGTCCGCGGGTGGACCACCATCATGATGCTGGTCGCACTGTGTGCATCGGCGCAGCTTCTGATGATGGGGATCCTCGGGGAGTATGTCGGGAGGATCTACGACGAGGTCAAACGCCGGCCTCTTTACACGGTGCAGGAGCGGATCAACTTGGATGAACCATCCCGCGAGATGGCCGAACCAACGTCCCGCACCGGGCCCCACTGATCGACTACCGCGAGGAACCACCTCGCCGCACGCGGAGGGGACAGCGGACCACGGATCGCGAGCCACGGACCGGGGCAACGATCGAGGGGTCGAGGGCGAAGCCCGCGCGAAGGTTTGGTGTGGCCCGGCGTCGGGACCCGACGGCACGCGGTGATCACCTGGTGTCGCCACGCCGCGCTGCGCTCGTTCAACGATTCAAGATCATTGGCGAAACGATCCGCGCGAGTGAGCCGATGGTTCACAGATCCCGAACCCGTGACCAGCGGGGAGACCGGCTCGGATGAGGCGCCTCCACGCACCGCCGGCGGTCGTTCTGCTCGAATGACCAACCCGCCCCGCCCCTTTCGAGCGCCGGTACCGATGTGCTAGCATCCGCGGCCCCCGGCAGCAGGAGTACATGGCCGCAAACCACGAATACGACGACGGTTTCTTCCAGTATATCAACGCTGGATCACTGGCCGCGGCGCGCGTCGTCTGTCCGATGCTGGTTGATTGGCTCAAACCGCGCTCGGTGCTCGATGTGGGGTGTGGCGCCGGCGCCTGGTGCCGAGTCTGGCTGGAGAGCGGGGTGCCCGAGGTGCTGGGCGTCGATGGCGAGTACGTGAATCGAGCGTCGCTGTTGGTGGCGGCCGAGCATTTCCGGAGCTTCGACCTATCCCAGCGGTTCGACGTCGGTCGCCGCTTCGATCTCGTCACCTCGCTCGAGGTGGCCGAGCACATCCCGGCCGCGAGCGCCGATGCCTTCGTGGACAACCTGGTAGCACACGGTAAGGTGGTGCTCTTCTCCGCTGCCGTGCCCGGCCAAGGGGGCGAGTTTCATGTCAACGAGCAGCCGCTCGAGTACTGGCGTGCTCGCTTCACGACGCGGGGCTATCGCTGCTTCGACCCGCTCCGCTCACGCCTGCTCCGCAACCCCCAGGTCGAGCCCTGGTATCGCTACAACACGTTGCTCTACGTGGCACCGGGCGCCGTCGCGTCGCTGCCGGAGGCGATCATGAGTCTCGAGGTCCGGGACGGACGGCCCATCCCCGAGCTGTCGCCCCTCAGGTGGAGAACGCGCAACGCGGTCCTGCGTGCCGTGCCAACGCGAATGCTCGATCTGCTGGTGGCTGCCAAGCACGAGTGGGTTCGCCGAACCCGCTCTCGCCGAACTTGACCGTGCGCGTCGAGCACCTCGTTCGCCGGAGGAGCCTTCACCGCAATGACCACCCGTGCCGCTGAGCTACCCCCTTTCACCCTGTTGGCACGTTCCTTCACGGGGATTACGCTGGCCACGGGATCCCTGCTGCTAGCGTTGACGCCGCTGGTGCTCGGCGAAGCGCCCGGTAGGTTCTTCATCAACAACAAGCTCCCGCTCGAGACCCGGCTCCAGGTGGTCGGGGCTTCCTGGGTCGGCGGCTGCGCGTTTGCTCTCCTGGCGCTCCTGATAACTCACTTCCGCGCCGATCCGAACGCCGCCCGGGTGCGGCTCTCCAAGCTCATGGCCCCGCTGGTGGTGAGCTGCTTCGTGCCGGTGCTCTTCCAGCGCGAAGCCTGGACCGGGAAGGAGCTCTCCTTCCTGGCGTTCACGCTCGCCCTCGGTCTCGGCCTCGAACGCCTGTTGCGCCCAGCCGTCGAGGCGGTCCATCCGTGGCTCGAGCGGTCTTCGTTCCTCGGATCGAAAGCACATCGGATGGGTCGCTATCGAATCGTGCGCTGGTCGGCGGTGGCCATCGCGGCAGCGCTCGCGGGTGCCTACGTCTATCGGATCGGTCGGCTCACCAACGCCTGCCACGTCAAAATGACGACGATGAGCTCGGACCTGGCCGAGTACGACAACATGTTCTTCAATGCCCTGCACGGGCATCCCTTTCGTTCCCCCGCGATCGCCGGCCACCTGCAGGATTTCAGCACCCTCCAGGGCCACGCGGAATTCGGCCTCTACCTGTTGCTCCCGTTCTACTCCCTCTCCCCCGGCTCGGAGGCGTTGCTCTGGATCCAATCCGCCGTCGTGGGCCTGACGGCGATCCCGATCTTCCTCCTCGCTCGTGCTCGGCTGGGCAGCATCGGGGGACTCTGCTTCGCCGTTGCCTACCTGATGGCACCCGCGGTTCAGCAGCCCAATTTCTACGACTTTCACTTCACTTGCCTGGGCATGTTCTTCGTGGCCTGGCTGCTCTTCTTCGCGACGACCTTGGCCCAGACGCCCCCTCGGGTCAGGCGGTGGCGCAGAGTCGGCCTCTACGTGACGCTGCTCCTGGCCTTCTTGTGCCGCGAGGACATGCCCATGGGAACCGGCGTGTTGGGCGCCTTCCTGGTGCTGAGCGGCCTCTTGGTGAGGGACGGGCTGGCGGTGGTGATCCTGTCCAGCATCTACTTCTTCTCCATGAAGTTTGCCATCATGCCCCTGTTCGGGACCTGGTGGTTTGACACCATGTACGAGGACCTCAAGGCGGAAGGCGCGAAGGGGTTCGGCGCGATCATCCTGACCATCCTCACCAATCCCTCTTTCACGCTACGTGCGATGCTCACGGAGCCCAAGCTCCTCTACGTCTTGCACATGACGGCGCCCGTCCTCGCGCTCTGGCTCCGGCGGCCGCTCTTCTGGCTGGCGTTCCTACCGGGAATGGTGGCGACGCTGCTCGTGACCAATCGACCGCCGATGTACACGGCCTCCTTCCAGTACACCTACTTCTGGGTGCCGTACGTCTTCGCCGCTGCGATCCTGGCGACGCGCCGAGGTTTCCGGCGCTTCGCCGTGTGCGGAGCACTGGTGGTCTGTGCCGCGGCGTTGAGCCACCAGATGGGGGCTTTCCCGGCAGGGAAGAGCATCGTCGGAGGATTCGGCGTGAAGACCTTCGCCGTCAGCCCCGCCGAACGGACCGAGTACGAGCAGCTTCGGTCGCTGATCACCAAGATCCCTCCCGAGGCGTCGGTGACAGCCACCGAGGTGGAAGGGCCACACGCCTCGGCACGACTGATCCTCTACAGCCTGAAGTACACGCTCGGGGTGGACCCCGACTATCTGCTGATCGGCCACGTGCGCCCGGGCGGCGAGGCCGAACACCTTCGCCAGGCGCTGGGATCGGGGAAGTACGGGGTCGTCGCGGAGGCAGGCCGCTTCGTTCTGGCGCAGCGCGGGGCCGACCCCAGGAACAACGACGTGCTCTGGCGCAGGGTTGGGGGACGGCGGTAGCGGCAGCCTGAACACCGCACCGCGTCAGCGTCCGATTCGGTCCAAGAATGCGGGGTTCTGCCCGGTGCCGTGGCCTCGACGAGCCAGGGCAAACGGCGGCTCGACCGCCACGATCCCGAAGGTCCCGCTGGTGAGCAGGCGCACGGTCGTCGGGTGCTCGTCGACGATGAAGTCCTGGCGCTCGCTCGGGACCAGGAGGTACTCGGCATCGAAGAGGCCGATCGTGAGGTTGTAGGCGTCCGGACGGTTGGTGACCTGGGGGGTGGTGAAGCCCGACGCCGCGATCTTCGCCCTGGGGGGCACCAGGGCCAGCAGCTTCGCCATCGCATCTCGGCGCCAGGCTCCCTCCGCGTCGATGCCGAACCGATAGTGAACCGGCCCCGCATAGACCGCCTGTCGCTGGAGCACGGCCCCGAACTGGTAGCTGATGGGAAGCGTCGCGCTCAGCATGCCGACCACGGCAGCGGTCCGCGCTCGAGCCCACGGCTGGTCGACCGTGCGCTCGAGCGCCCACACCGCGCCAACCAGGAAGAACACCAGCGCATGCGCGCCGTACTGGAACCGAATATGGGCAACGGGGAGGTATTCCGTCGAAAGGAACGAGAAGACGAGCGTCGGCGCCGCCAGCACCAGGAAGATCGGCCGCCTCACCGGCAGGAAGAACAGCGGCAGCAGCAGCTGAAGGGAATAGACGAGCTTCTGCTCCTCCCACACCTGGATCAGGGTGAGGAGCGGATTGGTGAGGACCGTCTTGAGGATCCCGCTCAATCCCACTTCCCCGGGAGGCAGGAGCTTGCGGTAGATGAAGACGAAGGACTCGGCGCCCGCAAACCGCGGCATGACGAGGAATCTCATCACCAGGAAGTACACCGCGCCCGCGGCGGCCACGATGAGTCCGGCACGGGGACGAGTGCCCGTCAGAGCGAGCGCCACCCCGAGGATCACGACCCAGGTGGCGACGTCTTCCCGCACCGACAAGGTCAAGACGATGGCCAGCGCGGCCAGCACGTCGCGTCGAGTCTCCAGGAAATTCAGCGCCGCCCAGAGGAAGACCATGCCCAACGGCAGGAAGTGAAACTCGTAGAGATTGGCGTTGTGCACCGCTGGGTGCAGGAGATAGACGAGGGCGAAGGCCGCACCGAACCAACTTCCTACGTGGCGCCGAGCGAAACAGTATAGAGGCCAGGCCGCAGCGCCGATCAGAACCGATTGCGCCACGAGCAGCGAGTGCGCCCGCGGGTAGATCGCGTAGACCGGTGCCAGCACATAGGCGAAGAGCTCCGCGTGCACGCCGAAGTGACCACCTTCGGGCCCGAAGCGGGAGGACGATTTGAAGAAGGGCCCCCCGTGGACGAGGTTCCAGACGAGGTTATCGTAGATGCTCGTGTCGTAGCCAGTGCGCACACAGACGTGGAACGCCACCGTGTAGTACGAGAAATAGGCGACATAGCCGAGGATACCCGCCGCCACCAGCAGGGTCGGCGCGCTCGGTGGTCGCCAGCGGCCCCGCCACCTCGGTCGGCATGGCCACCTCGGTCGACCCCACCACGGTCGGCACAGCCGACGCCAGAGCCGAGCCGGCGCGGTATCACCGCATGGCGCGGGCAGCGCCGCCGCCGCCAATCGAGTCGTACCGTAGGCCGCTAGCGAGAAGGCGGAGACCAGGCCCAGGAACAGGAGCGGCCGGGATCCCCAGATCGACCAGCGAAACAGGAACGGGATCACGCTAACGAGGAACAACGGCGAGACGACGCGAACAGCCGCGTAGAGACGGTGGCTCGACCGTGAAAGGGACCTTCGACCTCCTCGCCACGCGGCCAGCCCGAGGTAGAGGGCCGCCGCGAGCGCGAGGAACGCCGGTAGACCGACCATCGCCGCCAGCATCGTCTTCTGCGACATGGGCGACAGGCCGCCCTCTAGGAAAGCAGGGACCGGCTCGTCGATGAGCAGAAAGGCGCAGAAGAACCCGAGCGAGACGCCGCCGACGCCCGCGATGGCGAGGGCCCGAAACGCCACGGTGAGGGCCGGGAGGCTGGGCTCGACGAGGGTGGGCTCGGCGCGCTGGCAGGTCATGCAGTCGATCGGTGGCCTCCCTGAGGAGACCGTCCAGAAGCTGCGTTGGATCGGGACATGCCGCCCCGAAACCAACCACGACAACGAGAATAGCATGCGCCCCCGACAAAACTCGGCCCCTGCTTGGCGCCGATCGGGGCCATGGACCCGTTCGAGCCGAATTCGTGCCGCCTCGCGGGCGCATCGGCGGTGAAGCCCGCCGACCTCCGGCGGCTCGATGACGGTCCCCATGGCGGGTGGGGACCGCCCGTGGCTTCGACGCGTCGCACCCGAACGACGGCCAATGGCCGAGCCCGCCTCATGGTCGGGCTCGACCCGGCCCTTCCAAGAGACTCCCTAGAGCAGCAATCAGGTTGATTGCTGCGTCCAATCAACAACCCAAGCCGGCGGAGCCGGAACCAAACAGGCCAGGCCATCAGCGGTCAGCGGTCAGCGTTCAGGTAGAACGCGGAGACCTTGATCGCTGACGCCTGATTGCTGATAGCCACGAGAACGCTGAGAGATTTTCTGCCGGATCCGGTCAAGATCACACCGCCAAGGGACTGGAACACCGAACCGGGAGCAGATCTCGCCAGAGGCGCCGCTGGAAGCGCGTCCTCGCCTCGCACGGACGCGTTTTCAGCGGCGCCGTTGCGATCGGCAACCTGATCGGTGGTCCACAGCTGCAATCAACCTGACAGCTGCGCTAGGGTCGAGGATCTCGGGATGTCGGTGTCGGGGCCTAGATCGAGGCGAAAGTCCGTGTCGATAATGGCGTGTCGACCGACGCGCTTCACCGCGGCCGCGCCCTCGCGCCATCTCGCCCGGCGGCCCTCCCCGCGTATACTCCGCGACATGATGACCGCTGCGCGTCGGATCGGGCTTCCGCTCGCCATCAACCTCGTGGCCCTCGTCGCTCTGTTCGGTGGTGCGTTCGTCGCCGCTCCATACGGCTGTGCCGGCGGCACCTCTGCCTATGTGTTCGGTGGGATCGGGGTCGTCCTGCTCGTCATGGCCGTGCCCATCGTCTTCGGGCGGAGGGAATTGGGGACGGCAATCGGCCTCGCGGGACTGAGTGCGCTCGTCGGTCTCACCACCTGGATTTCCGGCTTTTTCTTGGCGGATCTCCCGGTTATCTGTGCCTTGTTCTAACTACCCGGACACGATCCGCGGCAACCAGGATCGCAAGCTAGACTGGACACGAACGGTCCGCCCCCCTCTCAGGCCATTCCTGAGCGAAGAGCAGTCGCCGAGCGACTCGCTCCACGCTAGGCTGCTCCACCATGCGGCGACCGTGGTTGATTCGCACCCCCGACGGTGACTTCGAGGCCAGGGTTGCACACCTTGGCGCGAGTCCCGCCGATCGGACCGCATCCGATCGGGCTTCGGCCTGGTTCAGCGCCGATTTCTCGCTCGCGAACGGCGAGCCCGATGCGCTGTCCAGCGTTCAGGAGCTCCGGCGAGTGGTCACGGGATCCCAAGGATCCTTCCTCGGCGATCGGGAAGACGTCTTCGCCATCGCGGAGCTCCGTCGCTGGCTAGAGCAGGCTTGGCGAACCGGGCGAGTGGTCTTCACCCCCATCGCGAGGCCGGTCATCCGCGTGCTCCGTTCGGCAGCACCAGCCGTGGAGTTCGCGCCGCCACCCGCCTCCACCGACAGCTCGGCCCCAACCTACTTCGAGGTGCGCTTCGTCGACGAAATCGGCGAGGCCATCGCCGGACTCGAGGTGATCATCACGACCGAAGGGAAGGGGAACCCCGTGACGACCGATGGCGACGGCGTGGCCCGACTCGACGGCGTCACGTCCAGCTTCGCGAACGTGCGGGTAGCGAGCATCAGCAAGCTTGGTGAGATCGTCGAGCCGAGGTGGTCCACGGTGCGCGCCGGAGATCCTCCGACGGCCGCGCACCTTACCAGAGCGACCCTCGCCACTCTACCTTCTGGCATCGCCCTCGAGAGCGAGCAGCAGCATCTGGTCGTGATCGAGCCGCGGCGTGGCAAGCTCTTCATGGAGCTCTGGGACAAGGCTGGACGGGTGCGTCACGTGGGGTGTCGGTACCGCATCAGCGGTCCGACGAGCTTCGATGGAGAGACCGACGAGAACGGACGTCTGCTTCACGAGGACGTCCCGCCAGGCGACTACGAGCTGACGTTGACGGTCGAGGTCGAGCTCGCGGGAGAGGTCACCTCCAACGACTACCAGAGCCCGGCCGTGGTTCTGGACGGAACCGAAGCCGAGCCGCACATCCGTCGCCTCGGCGTGGTCCCGCGGGTGATCATGGCTCGCGTGCGGGGACTGCTCTTCGATCTCAACAAGTCCTTCCTCCTGCCTTCCGCGATCCCCGCCCTGCGGCGGATCCGCGACGTATACGCCACCAACAACCCGAGCGAGCTCTTGATCGTCGGGCATACAGATACGAGCGGGGAGCCCAACATCAACGATCCGCTCTCCGTCGAGCGCGCCGATACGGTCGCCGCCTTCTTGAAGGACGACGTCGACCCGTGGCTCGCCTGGTATGGCCAGGGGAAGCCCGTGTCCAAGCGGTGGGGCGCGACGGAGGATCTGATGATGATCCAGGCGATGGCCGACTACGGCACCAAGCCGGCCGATCTCGATCCGGTGAGCTGGTTTCAGAAGCGCCACAACAACAAGCCGGAATCCCACCGCCAGCCGATGAGCTCGCTGAAGGAGGACGGCATCCTGGGCCCGAGCACGCGCCGGCAGCTCGTGAGCGACTACATGGGATTGGATGGGGCCACCCTGGGAACCGAGAACGGGCTCGACATCCGCATCACCACCCACGGCTGCGGCGAGAACTTCCCGGTCGACGACACCGGGACCCAGCTCGACAGCGCGCCCGCGGATGACCGTCGAGACCAGCTCGACCGCCGCGTCGAGCTCTTCTTCTTCGATTCGGAATTCGGCATCGTGCCCCCGCCGCCGGGCAAGAACTCGCGCGCCGGGAGCACGGCGTACCCCGAGTGGCGGAAACGCGCGGAGCAGGAGCACTTCTTCGATGTCCTCGACCCGATGCGGCTATTGCGACTGCGGGTCCTGGTGCAAGGTGAGGTCCACGCCAGCGCCGCGTACCGCCTCTTCATCGACGGTCAGCTGATCGGTGCCGGGGAGACGAACGAGGATGGCTACCTCGTGCTGCCGGTCCCCGTGGACGCCAGCGAGGCGCTCCTCGAGCTGCCGGCGGTCGGTCTTCGCCGGACGGTGTCGTTGGTGGCGAGCGAGGGATTCCCGAGCGTGGACACGCTGGAGGGGCAGCGGACTCGGCTCCATCAGCTCGGTCTCTACGTCGGACCGCTCACGGGGGATGCGGACGCAGCCTTCTCCGACGCCGTCGAGCGGTTCCGCGCCGAACGGAGCCTCGGACCAGGCACGGAGCTTGACTCTGCCGCCCAGCAGGAGCTGGCCGCAACCTACGGGAGCTAACGGCATTCATGACGATCCTACCGACCCCGCCGGTGCCGATGGACCTCTACGGGGCCACCTTGAAGCGCCCCGCCTGGATGAACGATCGAACGTGGTACGAGTTCCGGTTCCCCACCGGCCACGTCGGGTCTCTTGCCGTGGAGGCGCAGATCGTGCCACCGGAAGCGCTCGAGTACCTCGTGACGCAGCGACGAGCGCGGATGCTGGGCGGACCCGGCGTCCAGAGTCCGGACATCACGTCCTATCCGGGGCCATTCCCTGCTCGCGGGTTCTCTCTGCAGCCAAAAGGCACCGCGGAGACGATGTGCCTGGTCGCCCTCGCCACCCCGGGCCGCGCCACCACGATCCTCAGCACGGGAGCGGTGGGCCACGACCAGCAGCTGTCGGACTGGCTCGCCCGCGCCGCGGCGCTGCCTGCCACTTGCGTCCTCCGCCAACAGGAACGCCCCTTCTCCGTCCTGGGTCTCAGCCTCCCGCTGCCGGAGGACGCCATCCCGCCCCGCTCCTTCCAGCTTGGAGGCGAGCGATCGACGCTGGTCATCGACTGGGTGAAGCCGACGAGCGCGCCGCCCTCGGTAGATCCGGGGGAAGCCTTTTCGCTCGGCCCCGATGCCGGGGTCGAGGTGCGACCCGCGCAGCACTGGCACCGGCGAGACGGGTCGGTGGTGACCGACACGTGGACGGTCGATGCGCGGGGCGTCGTCGACGGCGATGCGGTCGACCTCTTCGTCGGAGGGGCGAGGGTCGTGAGGGAAGGGTCAGCGCTCGATATCTTCGCCAAGGCCGAAGCGAGCGATGCGCCTCGACTTCGCGCCGAATTCACCGCGATCGTGGTCTCCGTGCTCATGGAGGTGGCCTCGTGACCCAAGGTCAGACCCACCTGCCCGAGACGGGACGTGCGGACACCCTAAACACCAACGTCGTACCCGTGATCCTCGTCCCCGGCGTCATGGGAACCCGCCTCTTCATGCGGGGGGCGGGTCCCAATTGGGACCCCGCCAACGCGCTGGAGATGCTAAAATGGGTAGCCTGCGACCAACGCCGGGTGGCCCACCTACTCGATGCCGGGACCCCCGCCGACATCGCGATCGATCTCGTCAAGGCCGCGCAGAAGGCCATCGTGCGTCGCGAAGCGCTCATCGAGTGCGCCCGTCGGAGCCTACCGCCAGGAACCAGCTCGACGGTGAGCAGGGTCTACACCGACCGAGGCTGGGGCCAGGTCGTCTGGGGCTTCTACGGCCCCGTCCTCATGGAGCTCGAGGAGCGGCTCAACATGGAGGGAAGCGGCAGCATGCTCCGCCCCGTCTATGCCGTCGGCTATGACTGGCGCCAGAGCAACCGCAACAGCGGCCGGCACCTGATCAATCGGATCCGCGCCATCCTGGCGCGCCATCCCCCTGCCCAAAGGGCCATCATCGTCTCCCACAGCATGGGCGGGCTGGTGACGCGGTCGGCACTGCGAGACGGAGCGGACCAGCTCCTGGTCGGGGTGGTGCACACCGTCATGCCGAGCGACGGCGCCACCGTCGCCTACCGGCGGTTCCAGACAGGAGCGGTCGCTGCCTTCGACGCCAACGGGTTCTTCGACATCCCGAGCCACGTGTTGCGCGGGATCATGGGCACCACCCGGCTCGAGTACGCCGTGACGCAAGCGCGCTCGCGGGGCCCACTGGAACTCCTCCCCGCAGACACGTACCCGGAGCCGTTCGTCACGTTCCAGGACGGGACCACGAACCGGAACGTCACGGACATCTTCAACGAATACCTGCGCCAGGATCCCCCCGGCATCGTGCCCCGGGCTGGCGAGCACGATCCCGACCAGATCATCCCGACCGCGCCTCCGGTCGGGATGGGCGGTGCCTTCCCCGGCATGTTCGAGCCCATCGTCATCCCCGGCTTCCGGGCAGAACAGGCCGACGTCGACGCGCTCAGCCGGAGTCTGCGCCAAGCCCGTGACTTCCTTCGCTTCCTGCATGGGCCCGCGCCGACCGCGCATCCGCGCACAATCGTTCTGCTCGGTGACGAGCATACGACGGACCTGACCTTCAACTGGCAAGCCGCAACGCCCAACGTGCGCGATCGGTTCAACGCCAAGGTGGGCCGAGGACCGCGCGGCGATGGAACGGTTCCCGCCGCCAGCGCCGAGTTCCGAGACGCCGCCCCGGCGCCCACCGATCGCGGCACCTACCCGGTGGAACACGCCGCCTGCTTCGCGGACCCCGTATTCCGGCTGGTGGTCGAGCTCGGGGTCCGGCGGCAGCTATCGCAGGTCGGCGTGTTTCCACCCACGGCGCCGCCACCGCCACCACCGCCCACTGACGACGAGCTCGACGGGGGCGTAGACGACCTACCGGGTGGCGTCGGCGACGACTAGCCAGCCGTACCCGTCCTCACGGGCTCGGCGGCGGCGGCTGGGCTGGGGTCGCCCCAGCCGCCGGCGGGGCCACGATCGGGGCGTTGGACACGATGATGTCGGCGGGATCGACATCCGAGTCTGCCTCGCAGGGCCCGAGCTGAATCGTGACGGTGCGCGTCAACTGGGAGCGGTTCATGAACTCGTACGCCAGCCGCGACACCTGGAAGCGACCATTGTCGCTGTCGGGAGCGCCAGTGGCGATGTCCGCTGCGCCAGGATTGAAATTGTACATGTCCTCGGCGTGAAGCGTCAGGACGATGTCGAAGCGCCGTCCCGTGGCCGGTTCAGTCACCACCTTCACGTCCGTGCTCAGCCAGATGGCGTGCCCGCCGATGGCTTTTTGCCAATTCTCCGTGGCGGGGTACGGATACCGATTGCCGGCGCCCACCGACACGGCGTCGCTGACCATCGAGTAACTGTCCTCCCGTCGCTCGGGGGGAGTGAACGGGACCTTGGATTGGTGGAGCACCACCGCCGCGCGCACCGCGTCGTCCACCGCTGAGCGGAGCACCTTCCGACCGCTCGCGTCCTGTGCCACGAAGCGCTCGTAGCTGAAGGAGGACTCGGTTCCCCCACCGAAGAGGTAGTGTTCGTAGGCATCGGTCGCGTCAACGAGATCGGCGCGCAGGAGCTGAGCGCCAGCGAGCTGCGTCCTCCATTTCGTGAGCGCGAGGTGGTCACCCACGGTTGGATCTCGGTACTTGGACGAGTCGATGTTGCCGTTTCCGTCGTCGAGAAACCCGTGGTCGTGTTGGATGGCCGGAGCCGCCGCCGGCCCCTCCTTGAACCTGGCGATCTGCGGGGGCGGCGGGGGCGGCGGGGGCGTGGCGTCCGTGGCGACGTCCTTCGGCCCGCCGATGACGTCGCTCGCGTCCGCCAGCAGGATCGGCTCCGGGGGCGGCTCCTCCACGTACACCGCCTTCGGCTTCTGCGCCGAGATCGGGAACTCGCGGGTGACGAACAGAGGGATGTCCACGATCCCCGTGGTACCCAGCTCCGCCTCTGGCGCGCCCGCCACCTCGAGCTCCGCCTGGAGCTCGGCGTGGTGCCAGGTGCCGTCTGGCTCCTGGGGAAGCACGAGGTTCTCGTTGAGCCCCTCGCTGTCAGCCATGTTCTCGAACTGCCCAGCGGCGAACTCCAGCCCCAACACCCGACGGGGTCGGTGCGCCTCGGCAGAGCCCTTCTCCGGTGTCGGATCCAACTCAATCGGCTGCTCGTAGGTGAGGGCGCGCCCCCCTCCCGAGTCGGCATCGTTCACGAAGACCGGACGCCGTTCGGGACCGCGGAGCTCGACCTGGCCGGTCAACGACGCGAACAGTTCGAAGTCGGTGGCCTTCTCCGGCTGGACACGAGCGAGGTAGCGCGCGAAGAGCTTGAGCGTGGCTGGGACGCGGCCAATGTCCGGCGCCTGCGATTGGCCCGCCCCGAAGCCCGTCAAGGACACGCGAACCCGGAGCACCGCGTTGATCTGCTCGGGCTGGGGGGTGGGAATGGGAGCGAGGATTGCTCGGATGCCGTGGGCCACGGCAGGACGGTAACATTTGGCGGGACCCACGGCCTCACCGTTCGCAGGGTCTGCGCTGGTGCGGTGGGGCGAGGAGGTGTCCAGTTTCGGGCGCCATCCGGGGGTTGATCGACGTCGACTGGTCCTGTCATTGAACGACGACTGCTTCTGCAGCCAGTCCGCCACGAGCGTGGAGACGGCCTTGACTTCCTCGGCGCTCCGTTGAACGTGGCAAGCGGTCCTCCAGGATCGGGAGCTCGAAGG
Organism: Polyangiaceae bacterium; assembly: GCA_016933275.1. GTDB lineage: Bacteria > Myxococcota_A > Polyangia > Polyangiales > Polyangiaceae > JAFGBI01. The sequence goes on from JAFGBI010000234.1 coordinate 29,121, forward strand.
GAACGAGCTACTGGATTGCCTTCGGGAGGGCCAGGGCGGCTCTGACCGCGAGCCGTTCCTGAACCAGACGGCCGCCGCCGAACGCGCAGCCACTCGGAACGGGAACCCCGCGCCTCCCACCTCCGTGGTCGAGCGCGCTCTCCCTCGGCATCCTGCTGCCGCGACGACCTCGGTCGGGACAACCTTCGAAGGAGGTCGCGCGTCTCCCGGTCGTACTACGGCACCACGCACACCTCGCTCAGGCCCGGTCCCACACGCCGGACCTCCACCCGCACGGGGATGCGCTCCTTCATCTCCTCGACGTGGGTGACGAGACCTACCTGCTGGCCCTGGGCGTGGAGAGCGTCAAGCGCCTTCATCACGTGGCGCAGCGTGTCGCCGTCGAGGCTGCCGAAGCCCTCATCGATGAAGAGCGTCTCGATCGCCTGGCCACCGCTCACGAGGGTGGAGAGCGCAAGGGCCAGGGCGAGAGAGACCACGAAGGACTCGCCCCCCGAGAGCGTATGCACCGGGCGGGCCGTGTCGTAGTTGTCGTGATCCACGACCACGATGTGCATCGAGTCTCCGAGCTTCTCCAGCGTGTAGCGCGGCGTGATCTCGCCGAGGCGGAGGTTCGCGTGGACGAGGAGCATCTCAAGCGTGTACTGCTGCGCGAGCTGGCGAAAGGCCTTGCCATCGCGGGTGCCGACCAGCTCGTGGAGCTGCCCGAAGCGACCGGCGATCACCTGCTGGTCGGCGAGCCGCTGGGCGAGCTCGGCGCCGAGGACCCGGTGCGCGTCATCGAGGCGGAGCTTCTCGTCGAGGGCACCCACCTCCTTCTGCAGGGCTTCGCGCCGGGCGTCGAGGGCTCGGCGACCGACCTCGAGCCACGGGAGGAGATCCTCCGGCCGGGCGCGCGCGAAGTCAGCCGGTCCCGGCAGGATCCCGAGACGGAGCAGCTCCAGGGCGCGCGCGCAGGGGGGGCCGTGCTCCGCGAGGAGCAGGGCGGTCTCGCGGAGGTCCGCTTCCGCGCCCGTGAGCTGAGTCGACAGCCTCGTCTCGTCGGTCTCGGCAGCGCGCAGGGCGGCGTCGAGATCCGTCACGGCCCGCGTGCGGTCCTCGAGGAGCTGCTGATGGCGCGCGCGCAGACCCTCCACCGGCCGTCCCTCCAGGAGCTCGCCCCGCTGCTGGCGAGCTCCCTCGAGCTTCGCCCGTCGTCCGGCGACGTCGGTTTCGACCTCGGCGACCTCGCGCCGCGCGGCGTCGCCGTCCCTGACCAGGGCCTCGACGGAGACGCCGAGCTTCTCCACCTCGTGACGGAGGGAATGCGCGTCCGCCTCGTTCCCCGCGTACTCGACGAGCGCCGCGAGCTCGCGCTCCGCGAACGCCTCCCCCTGCTGCTCGAGCCTCGGTTGCCAATCGGCGATGGGCCAGAGCGGCGCCAGCTTCTCTGCGGCGTTGTCCGAGGCCTCCTCCAGCTGCGCGAGCTCGTGCGCGAGGCGCTCGATCCGGTCGGCCAGGCCACGGAGCTCTCCCCTCGCCTTCTCCTGCGCGAGCTGCGCCTCCTTCAGTGCTCGGTGTGCCTCGCCCCAGCTCCGGTGGCGCTGCCGCAACGTCTGCAGCTGCTCGAGATCGCTGCACGCGAGGGCGGCCTCGTACTCGACCGCGATCGCGGCCGCCCGTTGCTCGGCAGCCTGCCGGCGCCGCACCGATTCCTCCATCCTATGTCGCGCCTCGTCTCGCTGTCCAACGAGCTCGCGCAGGTCCCGTTCGGCTCGATCGAGCTCATCCTTGAGGCGGCGTACCTGCTCCCGCAACGCGTCCTCCGTCTTGGATCGATAGGGGTGATCGGTCGCTCCGCACACCGGACAGGACTCGCCGGCCACCAGCCCTGCCCGGAGTCGCTCGACCGCCCCCTCGGTCACCTCGGCGCCGATCCGATGAGCATGGCGGGCGCGTTCATGGCGCAAGGCAGCCTCGCGCAGGAGCGGTTCAACCGCCGTGGCGTCGCGCTCGGCGCTGACGAATCGAGCGGCGTGGTCCGCGATCTCCGCGCCCAGGCGTAGCTGCTCCGCTCGCAGCTGGAGCTCGTCATCCAGCGCCGCCAGCCGAGCGACGTCGACGCCGTCGAGCTCGCCCGTGAATCTGGCCGCCTGCTCCCCGAGCACGGCGAGCGAGGTCGCCAGCGCGGGGAGTTGCTGCCGCTCCCGGTCGAGCTCAAGCTTCCGGCTCGGCTGCGCGCGGAGCGCGCCGAGGTAGATGTCGAGCTGCTCCTTCACGAACGCGCGCTCGCTGGCCCGGGGGGCAAGGTGCGCATGCGCCGCCAGCCAGGTCTCGCGCTCGACCAGCTCCCGCCGCCCGTTGTCCAGCCGGGCGCGCTCGCCGGCCAGCACCTGCTCGCGCTCGGCGAGCACGTCGCGCTTCGTTCTCAGCATCACCCGCCGCGACTCCAGCTCTTGCCCGAGCGCTGCGAGCTGGCTGTCGAGCGCGATCGCGCGGTCGAGCTCCGGCTGGAGGGAATGCCACTCGGCGCGGGCGCGCTCCGCTTCGTCTTGGGCCGCCGTGAGCCGCGGGCCGAGCTCGGTAAGCCGCTGGCGGAGCTCGGCGAGCGGCCCCGTGATGCGCTGGAAGACGTTCTCCGCAGTCCTTCGACGCTCGACGATGGTCTGCAACTGCCGCACGAGCTCTACCGAGACAGAAGCAGCGGCGAGATCACGCAGGCAGTCGCTCCGCCGCACCTCCACCTGCGCCCGGACTACGTCATCGAGGAGGGTCAAGGTCTCGCGCTGGCTCACCAGGGTTCGGAGCCGCTCGTCCTCGGCCCGCCGTCGGTCCGCGATGGCGCGGCCGATCCTCGTGTAGATCTCGGTGCCGGTGAGCCGCTCGAGGATCTGCGGGCGCTCGTCGGTATCGTTCGCCTTGAGGAAGGCCGCGAACTGCCCCTGGGCGAGGAGCACCGTGCGGGTAAACTGCGCGAAATCAAGGCCGACCAGCGCCTGGATCCGCTGCGCGCATTCCTGCTTGCGGTTGGCGAGCAGCTGCCCGGAGCGGAGGTCCAAGAGGTAGATGTCCTCCTGGGAATGGGCACCCCGGCGCTTGGGGGCCCGGTAGCCCCAGTGCGCGCGATAGCGCAGGCCGTCACTCGCCAAGAACTCTGCTTCGGCGTGGGCGGTGGCCGCACCGCGTCGGATCACGTGGCGGGCATCGCCGAGCGTGGCCTCGCCGAGCGCGCTCTCGAAGGCGATCCCTCGCGCGCCCGCCCCGCTCAGGCGAGGCACCTCATGATAGAGCGCTAGGCACAGGGCATCGAGCAGGGAGCTCTTGCCCGAGCCAGTAGGCCCCACGATGGCGAAGACCCCTGCCGAGCGGAGGGGCTCTCGATCGAGATCCACCACGAACGTGCCCAGCGACGCGATGTTGGAGCCGGAGATGGAGAGGACCCTCACGCGGACTCCCCCTCCGTCATCACCGCGGTCATGACCTCTTCGAACGCCGCCCGGACGGGATCGGGCGGTGGTGCCCCGTGCCTGCGCTGCCAGGCGAGCGCGAAGACCTCGAGCGGCGCGGCCCGATCACCGAGGCGCCAGGTGGGCTCGGCAGCGGCCCGGGACTCGCCGACCATCGGTGCAGGAGCCTCGGGGGGAAACCGGCGGGGAGAGCCGACGAGGCGCAACGGCCTCCCCGAGCAGAGCTTCTCCACGCGCGCGCGGAGATCGGGCAAGGTCCCATCGTCCAGGAGCTCGAGCTCGACGAAGGGGTAGAGGGCGCGAGGCCTGTCCGCGTAGTCCGCCCAGGCCACGGCCGCGAACGCCCTGGCGAGGTCGTCCCAGCTCCCCGGCTGTTCGGGGATGCGCAGGAGGGGGACGAAGACGGGCACCTCGATCTCGCTCACCGCTGGCGTGGCCCCCCGCGCGGCGAGCTCGACGAGCAGGATCCGATGACGATAGCGCCGCTCGTCGAAGTCGATGGCGAAGGGGCTGCCACTGTAGTGGATCCGTTCACCACCCACCCGCTGACCACGGTGCAGGTGCCCCAGCGCAAGGTAGTCGAGCCCCTCGGCGATCCCCTCGACGCCGATCCCGTCGATCCCACCCACGAGGAGGTGCTCGCTGCCCGCCTTCTGGCCCCCACCGAGCGTGAGGTGCCCCATGCCGATCAAGGGCTTCTCGGGGGCGAGACGCTCGGCCTGCGCGCGGAGCGTGGCGTACAGAGCGCCGAGGCTCCGTTCGTACGCGACCGCCGGGGACTCGTCCGGCCCGAGACGGCAATCGAGGTCGGACACCCGCAGAAAGGGCACCGCGAGGCAGACCGCAAGGAGGTCACCCCGAACGTCGCGGAGGGGGACCAGCGCCTTCTCGGCCAGGTCGGGAGCGCGTTGGTCGAGCCCGCCGACGATCGCGAGCCGGCCCAGGGCTTGGCCGAAGGGGCGCGCGGTCTCGAGCCGCAGCGCGGAGTCGTGATTCCCCCCGGTGAGAACGACGGTCGTGTGCGGACAGTCCCGATGCATCCCCACGAGGAAGTCCGCGAGCCACCGCTGGGCCGGCGCGGACGGGCTCACGATGTCGTAGATGTCGCCCGCGACGAGCAGGGCGTCCACCTTCGCTGCTCGGCATTGCTGGCGCAGCCATTCGAGGAACCGCCCCTGCTCGTCGAGACGATCGTGACCCGCCAGATCGAGCCCGAGGTGCCAATCGGAGGTGTGGATGAAGCGCACGACCCGCATCATGCTCGATTCTGGACCGATCGGCTCCTTCCTCGAGCAGCTCCGAAGCGTGAGCCGGAATCCGCGGGACGGGTGACTGACGGGCATCGCGCTTGCGTGCTCCTCGGTCGCCGGGCCACAATCCCGTCCCGCGCGGTCCCGGGTCGGGCCGGGAGGGCAGTCAAGGAACGAGCGTCGGGAGGACGACGATGAGAAGCTCTGTCGGTTGGGTGCTTGGCCTCGGGTGGTGGGTGTTGGCCTGCAGCGGCACGAGCCAGGACGAACCCCTCACCTCCCTCGGGTCTGGCGGCACCAACGCGGAGGGCAACGAGCGCGCCGGCGCGGGGAATGGCGGGGCGGGCAACCCCTGCGGCTCCGCCGATCCGACCCTGGCCGAAGCGGACGCGGAGGAGCTCTTCGGGTTTGCCACGGTGCCGACCTTCGATCTCTTCCTCCCCGCGGACGATTGGGAGGCGCTCGAGCTCCACGCCGTGGACGAGCAATTCACCGAGGCCGAGGCCTGCTTCGAGGGGCGCTCGATCGGCCGGGTGGGGCTCCGGTTCAAGGGGTCCTACGGCTCGCTCTACAACTGCTTCGAGGAACCCGGGGTCAACACCTGCCGCAAGCTCGGGATGAAGCTCAAGTTCGACAAGTACGACCCGGACCAGCGCTTCTTCGGCCTGAAGCGCCTGAACCTCCAGGGAAACCGCTACGACGCCACCTATCTCAAGGAACGGCTCGCCTACGACATCTATCGGGCCGCCGGGATCGTCTCCCCCCGGGCGGCCTGGGCGCTCGTGCGCGTCAACGACGAACCGCAGGGCCTGTTCGGGATGGTCGAGGCAATCGACGGCCGGTTCACGGCGGATCGCTGGCCCGAGAACGGGGACCAGAATCTCTACAAAGAGACCTGGCCCATCAACACCGACGCCGAGTGGGTGACCGAGCGACTCAGGACCAACGAAGAAACGGCGGACGTCTCCGCCTTCGTCGCGTTCTCGCAAGCGATGCTGGACGTCGACGAGACGGACGGCGAGCGCTTGCGTGAGACCCTCGGGCGGTTCGTGGACCTCGACTACTTCGCCCGCTACATGGCGGCAGACGATGCCGTGGCCGCCTACGACGGCGTCACGGCCTACTACACGAGCAGCGACGCGCTGTGGTCCGGGAACCACAACTTCTACCTCTACCAGGAGGCACCCGAACACTTCACGATCATCCCCTGGGACCTCGAGTCGTCGATGCTCCCGAACACCGGGTTCGGTGACGTGCCGCACTGGACCCGAGTGCCGGAGGACTGCGGCGAGCGCTACCACGCGTGGGGTACCGAGGTACTGGCGATCGCGCCCGGTTGCGACCGCGTGTTCCGCGCGCTGGCCGCCGATCTCACGAGCTACCGCGAAGCCGGCGAGGCGCTCCTCGCGGGCCCATTCTCCGAGGAGATGCTCCTCGCGGCCATCGACGAGCACGCGGCGTTCATCCGCGAGCACGCCGTCGCCGACCCGCACGGCCCGGGCGAAACGGCCTTCGAGAGCGACCTCCAGTATCTGAAGAGCCAGCTGCCCCTCCTCGTCGCTCGCTTCGAGCACCTGCTGACCGGCGATACCTGGACCAGCCTCTCGTTCGGCACGACCGTGGTGAACGGCTTCGAGGAACAGGACGATTTCGGCCTCGTCATGGGCCCAGAGTTCCTGGCGAACCCGACGTCGACCATTTCCATCGCGATCAACACGACGAACCCGATGGGAGGGGGCCAGGATGTCCTGATGAGCTTCGAATATCGAAACGAGGACGAACCCTGGCAGCAATGGATCCACTACCGGGCCCCGCTGGCGGAGGGTCTGGTGGACGTGCGCTCGATGACCGGTATCCGCATGTGGGTGCGCGCGGACCAGCCGCGGATCTTGCGGTTCGACCTCGACAGCCCGGAGGAATCGGCGGCGGTGGAGGGGATCCGCCTCGGCTGGGAGGTGCCGCTCACCTCGGAGCCGACGCAGGTGGAGGTGCGGTTCGCCGACGCGCGCGTGCCCGATTGGGCCATCGATCAAGGTCGTGACCCCGGCGACGACCCGCAAGCCATCCTGGCCAACGTGAGCGGGCTCGCCTTCCACCCGATGTGCGTCAATCGGGGCTCGACCGGGTTCCTCCCCGAAGGCGAGACGGACGCCGGGTTCTTCGCGGTGGACGACCTCGAGTTCTTCAGGTGAGCTTCTCCCGCGCACGCTTCACCTGGGCCACGCACTCGCGTTGCCGATGTTCGTCGCGGCTTGCGGCGACCGTCAGGGTCGCGCCGGTACGAGGACCACCTAGAGCGCCGATCAGGTTGCCAACAGCAACGGCAGCGCTAGAGAGATCTGCTGCCGGTTCGGTGCTCTAGGTTGTTGATTTGACGCAGCAATCAACCTGATTGCTGCTCTAGCTCCAGCCCCGCAAATCGGGGGCCGACTGCAGCGCCGGCTTCGACACCAACGGGCGGTTCTGACGCCGCAGTCAACCTGATTGCTGCTCTAGCGGCTGGGTGCTGCCTGGTTCAACGAATGATGGGCGCCGAGGCGCAGCCGAACATCAGCTCGAGACGTAGCTCTGGATCGGACTGAACGAGGGAACAGCTCTCGGAGCAGAGGCGGACGCGCTCGGTCGCCGCATCGAAATACCACCCCTGGGTGCAGTCTGGGTCCTGGGATCGCAGGATCTGGATGGGATCGGTCCCGCCCGGCCAGATGAACAAGTTGATCGCGTCAGAGGAGACCTCCTGTCCCGCTGGCGGCGTTCCCAGGCCATAGTCGCAGCTGATGACCCGCCCCGCGATGGTCTCGAGGGTCTGCTCGAGCGCGGTGGAGAAGTCCGCTACCTCGACCAGATCGAAGTGGCAGTAGGGCACCCTGTCGTGCGTGCAGCCGTTGCCGAGGGAGGTACCGCCGAACTCGGCAGCCTCCGAGAGCCACCACCGGTTGTCCAGGCCGGTGTCCATGTGCTGCTCGCTGCCCGGGGAGCCGAGCACGAAGGTCTTGATGTCGAGGTCCTGGTTCGCGCTCGTGATCGCATCGATCACCGGCTGCTCGTAGCCGCTGCCCGCCGCGCACTGACCCGGTTCGCAGCCGAGGGTTAGGGTGGGCGTGCCGTCGGTCATGAGGAGGATGTACTTCTGGCCCACCACGTTGGCGTTCCGGTACGCCTCGACGGCGACGTTGTAGGCGTCGTGCGTCGGGGTACAGGTCTCCGTCTGGATGGCGTTCAACCCATCCACCACGCGCTGGCGATGCCCGTTGACATCGAGGATCTCTGGCGTGATGGCGGCAGCGACGTTGACGCACTCCTCGGACCCGCCGGGATTGCCGCTCACCACGCGGTTCGGGTAGCCGAGGAGGCCCACCGCGGTGGTCCCGGGAAGGTTCTGCACCGCATCGATCAGCGCGTCACGGGTCGCATCCCACTTGGGACGCCCGTTGGTGTTGGCGGCTTCCGCGTCCATCGAGGAGCTGGCGTCCACGACGAGGAACAGACTGGAGCCCATGGGTTCGGGCTCGGCAGACCAGCCCGTGCAGGCGCCGGTCCGAGCGGCATCGATATCGGCGTCGGTGACCGCCACTGCCCCGCCGCCAAACTCCTCGGCCTGGAGCGGATCGGGCACCCCGTCACCATCCACGTCCCGGAACTGCGGGATGTTCGCGCCGCCGCCGGTTCCATCCGGGTCATCGATCCCGTTGTCGTCCTCCTCCGCACAGCTGACGGGTACGAAGAGCCCGAACAACGTACATGCAACCAACGCCGCGCAACGCCTTGCCATATTCTTCCTCCGAGAGGTCCTGGTGCACAGGGCCGCCGACCCGCCGCCTCCGCCACCACGGGTGATTCGGGACCCTACCACAACGAATTCAATTGGTTCTCTGGTTCTGGGCGAGACCTGCCGCCTGCTGGAGCAGGCGCTCCGACCGCGTGAGCGTCGGCTGTATCAGGTATGTCGTGTTTCGGGGACGAAGGGAGGCGAGTAGTTGGTGGCGCTCGCGTCTTCGCCCACCTCATCGGTAAGCTTTGCATGACCGTCGGGCGACGCCAATCCCGCCGCAGCTCTCGAACCCCCGAGACTTGGTCTGCCGCTGAGAGTGGAACGTGGGAGGGTAGACACCTACCGTGCTGCCTGTCCCCGTTCTGTCGTAGTAGAGGTGAGTCGGCGCCATGGCAATGAGCCGCGAGGCTCCATGAGACAGACAGCCCCATGACGGCCGGCAGCTCGGCACTCTGCTGGTCGACTCCGTGCTCGCTCGTGGCTGTGGCGGTCGGACCATTGGCGACGTCGAAGGACATCTCCCCACAAAGAGCGCTGCCGGCGCCTGGTTCGTCAGAGGTGGTTCGACCCCGGCGAGTGGCGACGACGGGGAACGACAGAGGCAATCCGGCTCATCCCGGTGACAGCTCCGCGAGCGAGGCACCGACGCTCGCGGGATACGCGCGGAGACCGCGCGTGGCCTACCCTCCCGGCACCACGGCGTTCGTGAGGTCGCTCCGGCGCTTGCCGGCGAGGTACTCGGCGATGTTGCCGAGCGTCGTCTCGGCGATATTGGCAAGCGCCTCCTCCGTGAGAAACCCCTGGTGGCTGGTGATGATCACGTTATTGAACGTCATCAGGCGGGCGAGTAGGTCGTCGGTGATCACCCGGTCGGAGCGATCCTGGAAGAAGTACTCGCTCTCCTCCTCGTACACGTCGAGCCCGGCCGCGCCGATGTGCCCGGTCTTGAGCCCCCGCACGAGGGCCGTCGAGTCGATGAGACCGCCGCGGCTCGTGTTGATCAGGACCACGCCGGGCCGCATCCGCTCGATGCGCTCGGCGTCGACCAGGTGGTGGGTGGCGGGAGTGAGCGGCGCGTGGAGGCTGACCACGTGCGAACGGACGAGGAGCTCGTCGAGCTCGACCAGGGAGACCCCGAGCTCCACCGCGGTCTCCGGGCGGGCGAACGCATCGTGGGCGAGCACGGTCATGCCAAAGCCACGCAGGATCCGGGCGAGGCACTGCCCGATCCTGCCGAGACCGACCAGCCCCGCCGTGCGCCCGTGGAGATCGAAACCAACCAGGCCCGCCAGGCTGAAGTTGCCCTCTCGAACCCGACCGTGAGCACGGTGCACCTTGCGGTCCAGGGCAAGGATGAGCGCCACCGCATGCTCGGCCACGGCGTGGGGCGAGTAGGCGGGGACTCGGGTGACGGAGAGCCCAAGGCGAGCAGCAGCGTCGAGGTCAACGTTGTTGTAGCCCGCGCAGCGCATGGCGATGAGCTCGACCCCGGCCAGCGATAGCCGCTCGAGCACGGGAGCACCCAGGTCGTCGCCGACAAAGGCGCAGACCACGCGGAACCCATGGGCGAGCGCGGCCGTCGTGGGGCCGAGTCGCGCTTCGAGGTAGTGCAGGCGCATGCCCGCCGGGACGCGAGCGTCGAAGCTCTGCCGATCGTAGGGCTTGGCGTCGAAGAACGCGATGCCGATGCGTCCGTCCGGGAGCGCAGCGGCCTCCAGGGTGGCGATCCGTTGGTTCTTGGCGCGCACCTTCGCGCCGAGGTGCGCGAGGATCGCGCGGCCGAGCTCGGCGTGCGAGCCCAGCAGGACAAGGAAATCCTGCCGAGCAACGGTGACCAGGACCGACTCGACGCGAGCGCGGAGCGTCGCCGAGCGCCCCTGCTCGAGCGCAACGCTGGTCAAGCCGCCGACGTCGCCGACGCCGAGCAGGCGGAGCGGTACGTCCGCGCCCTGATCCGAGCGCTTGGTGGCTTCGACCACCCCCCGCGCCACCACGAACACGTAGTCGCTCGGCTCTCCCTCGCGGAAGACGAGATCCCCAGCCGGAATGACGCGCCGCTCGGCCACAGCCGAAATGGCAAGCCGGGTCGCCGACGTGAGACCGGCAAACACCTCGGCTCGATCGAGCAGGTCCAGGGTTGAGTCGGCCATTTCGGACCTCGTCGGGGCTTCGGGCGTCATCGGCTCGGAAGAGTCATGCGTCCACCGCTAGGGGATGGCAAGCATCGAACCGGCCCTTCGTCTCGAGCTTGCCGCGATCCTGCCTCAGCGAGGCGCAGTGGCTGCTCGTGATCCGTCGTCATTGGGGCGTCGAAACCGCCCACCAGATCCTCGATGTTGCCCTGGCCGAGGACGACCGCCCGTGGATCGAGGCGAACCCGAGAGGTGCACTGGCGTCGCAATCCCTCGTCGCCTGGCGCAGTCGAGTAGGGGCGCCCTTGCTCGTGGCTGAGGACCCCGCTCACAGAACCGGGCTTGCGGGCCGCACATCCGGCTCTTCGGGATGCCGACGTCCTCGGATCGTCCGCGGGCAGCATGCTCGCCGCGCGCGGCCGGTGAGGCGAGGAGTCCGGCCCCGCCTACCCCGTCCGGCCCCAGATCCCAAAGGCTCGCGCAGCGAGCCACCGATCGAGATGGTGCGCGGCTCCGGCACCGTTGCGACGAGGTTCGGGCGACGGTACCCTTCGGCACGGCTGGCAGATCGTAGACCAACGCCCTGGGCGCGGAGCCCGAAGGGGCCACGAGACGGGATCGATGCCATGACCACTGCACGCGATGGCGGGGGTGCGACGCGTGACCGCGACGGCAGGGTTCTGCGCTTCGGCGCGGTGCCCCTCGGCGTCGTCCTCACGCTGGGCTGCGGCAGGTCGAGCGTGGTCGAGGAGTATCTCCGGACGACGGGGGCGATCGCCGGGGCTCCCACCGGATCTGTTGGCGCGAGCCCGACAGCAGGTGGCGCGCCAACCACGGGGGGAGGGACCGGGGGGCAAGCGAGCGGCGGCGTGGCCGTGGGGAGCTCGACCGGCGGAATGACTGCCGGCGGGGTCGCGCCAGGCGGGACCGTGGCCGCTGGTGGCCACGAAGGCGGCAGCGGTAGCCAGGCCGGGGGCGGCGGGTTCGTGATCCACGCCGGCGCCGCCGGCGAGGCGGGGACGCCGATTGGCGGGGGGACCGCGGGGATTGCCAGCGGAGCGGTTGGAACGGGTGCGGCGGGCGAAGCGGGTGCGGCGGGCGGAGGCAACGTCCCATCGTGTCCCGCCGGCACCTTCGAGCACGACGGGGATCCCAGCACCCATTGCGTGCCCTGGACGAACTGCGAACGAGGCAGCCACGTCGCGAGCGAGGCGAGTCCATCGAGCGACCGGACCTGCCGCTTCTGCACCGACGGCTACAGCACGGAGACCAACGCCGCGAGCTGTCTGCCCTGGAGCAACTGCCCGACGGGCACGACGGTGCCGCGGACCTCGACGGCGGACGCTCCCTGCGCCGCCGGGATCGCTCGCGTGGCGGCGGGCGGTCGCAGCAGCTGCGTGCTCCGTCACGACGGCACGGTCGCCTGCTGGGGCCTGCTCCGCGGCTGGCCCGCCGAGTGGGAGACGAGCGCGATTCGCACCGCGCCCGTGACCGTGCCTGGCGTGACCAGCGCCACGACGATCGCCACGAACGACGGCCGCACCTGCGTGCTCCTCGAGGACGGCACCGTCGCCTGCATCGCCGACGGCGCCTATGCCATCGTCCCCGGGATCGCCGGCGCGGTCGCGCTCGACACCGGCGACGACCATTCCTGCGCCCTGCTGGCAGACGGCACCGTCGCCTGCTGGGGCGCTAACGTGTACGGCGAGCTCGGCGACGGGACCACGACCCACAGCTCCACTCCCGTGACCGTGGTCGGGCTCGATGACGCCATCGCCATCACGACCGCCGAATTCCATTCCTGCGCTCTACGCGACGGCGGCACCGTCGTCTGTTGGGGCGCCAATGCCTACGGCGAGCTCGGCGACGGGACCACGACCCACAGCTCCAGTCCCGTGACCGTGGTCGGCATCACCGCGGCCACTGCGATCTCCAATGGCTCCGCCCACACCTGCGCCGTGACGGGTGACGGGTCGGTGTCCTGTTGGGGCAACAACGGGAATGGCCGGCTCGGCGACGGGACGAGCGCGAACAGCTCGGTTCCGGTCACCGTGATCGGCCTCTCCGAGATAGCGGACGTCTCGGCCGGCTTCGCCCACACCTGCGCCCTCGGCCGCGACGGCGCCGTCGCCTGCTGGGGAACCAACCTGGAGGGACAGCTCGGCGACGGCACCTACCGGACGAGATCCACCCCGGTCCCCGCCGTCGGCGGAGTCGCCGCGGTCTCTGCTGGCGGGTTCCATACCTGTGCCTTGAACCAAGATGGCACGGTGAGCTGCTGGGGGAGCGGAGACACCGGCGAGCTCGGAAACGGCTGCTCCGTGCAGACCGCTGCCCCCACCAAGGTGCTGGGCCTCTCCGCCGCCATCGCGATCGCGGCAGCCGCGTATCACACTTGCACCGTCCTCTCGGAGGGTGAGGTCACCTGTTGGGGTGACAACGGCCTCGGCCAGCTCGGCGTCGAGGCCAAGATGGCCAGCGACGTGCCGATCACCATCCCTGGGCTGGCGGGAGTATCCACGATCACGGCAGGCCACCTCCACACCTGTGCCTTGCGGCAGAACGGCGGGGTCGCCTGCTGGGGGCACAACGGACACGGTAAGCTCGGCGATGGAACGACGGTGGACAAGGACACGCCGGTCGCCGTCGTCGATCTCGACGACGCCACCACGGTTGCCGGTGGCAGCGAGCACACCTGCGCCTCGCGCGCCAACGGCGCGGTCGCCTGCTGGGGGAGCAACGGTTTCGGCCAACTCGGCGACGGCTCCACCACGGACCGCCTGACGCCCGTGGCCGCCTCTGGCGTCGACGACGCGATCGCGGTCGCCAGCGGCAACGGCCACACCTGCGCCCTGCGAAGGGTCGGCTCCGTCGCCTGCTGGGGCAACAACGACTCGGGACAGCTCGGCGACGGAACCACCGTGGGCAGCCCGGTGCCGGTCGCGGTCGGTGGTTTGGGTGATGCCCTTGCCCTCGCAGCCAACGGCGCACACACCTGCGCCCTGCATCGGGGTGGGGCGGTGGTCTGCTGGGGTAGGAACGACTCGGGACAGCTCGGCGACGAAACCGGCGGGGACAGCCCGACGCCCGTGGCGGTCATCGGTGTCGACGACGCGACCGCCCTCGACGCCGGACCGGCTCACACCTGCGCAGCGCGCCGTGACGGCTCGGTCGCCTGTTGGGGCAACAACGATGCGGCCCAGCTCGGCGACGGTTCCACCACGGACCGCAACCACGCCGTGGCCGTCGATACCCTCACCGCCGCCATCGCCGTGACCACCGGCACCTCCCACAGCTGTGCGCTTCGCCAGAACGGCGAAGCCATCTGCTGGGGGAACAACGAGTTCGGCCACCTCGGCTGTGGGGTCATCAGGTCCAGTACTCCGCTGCCCATGCGCTGGCCATAGGGGCTGACGGCGACTGACCGTTGGGGGTCGGCGGTCAGCCCGAAGCTCCCAGCCGCCAGCCCGAAGCCGCCAACCTACTCGGCTCCGTGCTTCTTCAGATACCCGCAGGCTTCCCCGTGCCCGCCGTCGCAGGCTCGGTGGAGCGCAGCGCTCGCGCCGCCCGGATCCTTCTCCACCCCGCGATCGCCCATCCGGAGGAGCACCCCGAGGTTGAAGCACGCGTCGCCGCTGCCCTTGGCGCAGGCCTTCTCCAGCAATCCCTTGGCCTGCGACGGGTTCTTCGCGATCCCGCGACCGCGCCAGAGGGACACCGCGTACTCGGTGCAGCCCCCGGTGTGGCCTTTCTTGCACGCTTGGTCGAAGATCGAAGCCGCCCGTGCTTCGTCCTGCGCCACGCCCTCGCCGTTCTGGTAGCCCCGTCCAAGCGCGACGCAGCCGCGCGGATCGCCCCCGTCGCAGCCCTTCTCGTACAGCTTCATGGCCGCTGCGGGGTCCTTCTCGACCCCCTCGCCGAAGGCATACATCTCGCCGGACCTCGTGCAGCCCTCGGCGTCGCCGCCCTCACAGGCCCGACCGTAGAGCTTGGCCGCCTCCTTGTAGGCACGCTGGCCGTATGCCTCGTTACCTGCTCTGACACCCTTTCCTGACGATTGCGAACCTCCGCAAGCGACGACGGCCGCGATGAGTGCGAGCGCAGCGAGCCGTAGGATCCGCCCCCTCCGGCGGACAACGGGAACGACCACGGTAGAGGAGACGAGGGATACGCTCTTCGTTGGGTTGGGCATGCGCGGCACCTTGCGGGGAGTTCGACCCTGGCGCAGAGCATGCGACGAGGCACGGACCCGACGCAATCCACATCGCAGGAGCGCGGCCGCCCGCTCTGCGCCCGCGGATCCCGCCAGCGTGGCGGCTTCGTTGCCGCGCGCGCTACTCGAGATACGCCGCGAGCGGGCTGGCCTGGGCGACCAGGCCAGCGATCACCGGCGCGCCGGAGGCGGAGAAGTGCGTGTGATCGTCGCAGAAGAATTCACCCACGGCACCCGTGGTGGTCGCCGAGACGCCAGCCCCAGGCAGCGGGCAGAACCCGCGCTCGTTGTAGAGATCGGCGCTGAGCTGGTGAAGATCGATGACCGGAACGTCGTAGTCCTCGCCGGCTTCGAAGGTCACCGTTACCTAGCCACCGCGCGTCCCCGCGGCCGTGGTGCCGCTGCGGGAGATCGCGCTCACCGGGGTATGAAGACCGGGTTCGCTCCTCGTCCCCGCGCGGTCTCCGCCATCATGCCGCACTCTTGCTTGAACCGATCGATCCCAACGTGACGGTCGCAGGTGGAGGAGCCATCGTTGGTGCCGAGCTGGACCAAGAGGTAGTCACCCTCGACCATGCCGGCGAGTAGGGGATCGCGAGGGTAGGAAGAGGAACTGACTCACTAGCGAAGGAGATAGGCCTCGAGCGCGAGCTCGATCTCTTCGATGCACTCGGCGAGGAAGCCGGCCATGATCCGGGCGCCATTCTCCTGGAAATGCGTCCCGTCCACGGTGCCGTCTGCCTTCAGGAAGAAGAAGTCCTCCGGAGATGGAGCCGGGCAAACGGAGCTGAGGTGGTCGAAGGTCTTGGTGTTGAGGTCGAGGACCGCCACCTCCTCCGCCTCGCCGAGCTCGCGCATCGCCTGCGCGTAGCTGCCGAGCGAATTCCCGGTCCCGCAGTACGCGGAGTTGCGCGGCGGGGGCGTGACCAGCACGGGGATCGCACCCGCGGCGCGCGCGGGATCGAGGTAGTAGTCCTTCAGGTGCGTCTTGAAGTCCGTATCCGGATCCGCGTACCGCTGGTAGGTGACTCCGTCCACGGTGAAGGTCGCGGTCCGGTTGCCGTCGTTGTGTCCGAACTGGATGAAGAAGTAGTCCCCGGTGGCGATCTCCTCGAGGATCCGCGCAACCGCACCCTCGAGGTGAAACCAGAGCGCCGTGCGCCCTCCGGCGGCGCGGTTCACCACCGTCAACTGGTCGCTGAAGAACTCGGGGAGCATCTGACCCCAGCCAGCCTGGTCGGCCGCGCTCGCCGTGTCGGTGTAGGTGGACACGGTCGAGTCGCCTGCCAGGTAGATGGTCCGATCGAGGAGCGGCCCGCCGCCGGTCCCTCCCCCGCCCGCTTCCGTGCCGCCGGTTCCTCCGCTGGCCGCTCCCGTGCCGCCCGTCTCCGCGCCCGCCATACCGCCGCCGCCGGCTTGCCGGCCACCGGTCTCCGCCCCGCTCGCACCCATGGCTCCGAATCCCCCGGTCCCCACGCCACCCGTCGGGTCGCCGCCCATCGCTGTCCCGCCCATCTCCGCGCCACCGCTGGTGCCACCGACGCCCGCACCGCCGGTGCTGGCCTGGCCACCAGTAGCGCCAACGGTTTCGCGGCCACCAATGCCGGTCGTCCCACCCGTCGCCGCGCCGCTGGTCCCGCCTGTCCGCACGCCCCCCGTGCCACCGTTCCCGCCCGTCGCGCTCACACCGCCGACCGCTGCCCCACCGGTCTGCACGCCACCGGATGGGACCCCCCCTGTCTGACCGCCGCCGGTCCCCCCGGTCAGCGTGGCACCGGCTGCACCGCCCGCACCCCCACTCGTGCCACCCTCACCACCACAGGCAGCGGCGAGCCCGACGAGGAGCAGGGCCCCAGAGCGGAGGATCCGATGCGGACCGCGGACAGCGAAGGACCCCTTGGGGTGCATGGGTCTCGGATGGCAGGCAGGCTTGTTGGCGTGGAGGAGGTCGTCGTGGCTCTTGCGGGGCAGAACCTTCGCCGTCACGAAAGCTTGTATGTTCCCTGGTTGCGCGCCAGAGCGAGATCCGGTCACGCCCGGCATGGCGGGTCCCTCCGCCACCCGGCCCGTCTCCGGCAGCGCCGGGCCATTCGCCCTGATCGTCTCGAAGAAACCTCGGCGCTGACCGGCTCGGGGCCGATGAGGCAACCAACCACATGAGCTGCTGTGATGGTGCCCGTTCCCACGCTCGCCTGTCCGGTGCCCTTCGTCCGTTCCATTTCGGGACCTCGCGAGAGGTTCTTCCCTCCTCGCGCCGCCGGTATGCTCCACGGCCTGCCCTTGGCGAGCCGAACCTTGTCCCTCCCGCGCACGAACGACTCGCTCCGCTCGCTCGCAAACCGCGCGGCCGAGGGGGATGCGGCGGCGATCCAGAGCCTCGTGGCCGAGGTTGGAGGGTCGATGTTGCATACTGTGCGCAAGGTGCTCGGAAATGAGCACCCAGACGCCGAAGATGTGACCCAGGAGGCGGTGCTCGGCCTGTTGCGCAGCCTCCCTCGCTTTCGCGGCGAATGTGCCGTAGGACATTACGCCCAACAGGTAGCGCTCCGCACGGCGCTCCACGCGCGGCGGCACTTCCGGACCCGAGGCAAGCTCGGCGAGCCCGGTGAGGTCGAGCTCGGCGATCCCGAGGATGGCTCGGGCCAATCCCCGCTCGAGGGCGCCCTATCACGCGAGCGGCGACGGATCGTGCGGTCGTTGCTCGCCAAGCTCCCGGCGGCGACCGCAGAGGCAATGGCGATGCACTTCATGCTCGGCTTTACGGTCGAGGAGGTCGCGTCGGCGATGAACGTCTCACCCAACACCGTCTGGAGCCGTCTCAAGCTCGGCAAACGCGCGCTGCAACAGGCGCTCGAACGAGACGAGCGGCTGAAGGAGCTGCTCGGGGGAGCTTGCCATGGCTGACTGCCGCGGAGAGCTGCTCGAGAGGGCAAGGCTCAGCAGCGCCGCCGAGGAGGATCGGGTCCTGCTCGACGCGCACCTGGTAATCTGTCCGATCTGCCGGCTGACGCAGGCGATCCAGCGCGACTTCGAGCGCTTCGACGCCGTCCGCCCCAACGACACCGAATCCTTGACTCGAATCACGAGCGCCGTGATGGAGCGCTTCCCCGCGGAGTACGAGCCGGGCACGCTGAACCCCCGCGCCTCACGCTTCGGTTGGCGGTTGGCCACGGCAGCTCTCGTCCTCGGCGCGACGGCCGCGGCAGGAGGGCTCGGCTGGTCCCGCCTGGTCGGTGGTTCCTCGCCGGACTCGGTGGACGAGCCGATACCGTCGGCGAGCGGGCCATCGCAGCGTGCGGGCATGGCCAGACCGGCGGTCAGTGCCACGAGGAGTCGCCCTGCCGCCTCGGCCAGTGCAGCGGCCGCACCCCGGATGGTGGCAGAGGCCCGGAGCGGCGCCACCCCGCCTGCCGCTCCGGCGACGGCGGCCACGCTCTTCCAGCTCGCCAATGACGCCCGCCGAGCCGGGCAACCCGAACTCGCCATCGCTCGCTATCGAGAGCTCCAGCACCGGTTCCCGGGCTCGGAGGAGGCGTCACTGTCACGGGTCTCGCTCGGTGGCCTGCTCCTGCAGCGTGGCGCGGCGGCCGCTGCGTTCGCCGAGTTCGACGCCTACCTCGGCCAAGGGGGTGGCCAGCGGCTGGGAGCCGAGGCACTCTTCGGCCGCGGTCAGGCCCTGCGCGCGCTCGGCCGCCATGCAGAGGAGGTTCCAAACTGGGAGGAGCTCCTGCTCCGCTACCCGGACTCGCCGTACCGCAGCCAGGCCAAACGCCGACTCGTCGATCTGCGCTAGAGGCGGAGACGCGACGCTCGAAGACGGTGCATACGCCGCGTTGGGGTGCCGCTTGGGGGCTGCTCTGGTCGCTCGGAATGGGCGGTCTGGTGCTCGCGCAGGAACCCGCCTCGACCGCGAGCTCAGCCCGGACGGTCGATTCCGTGCCCGCTCCCCCGGCCGTCGGTCGGGCCCGTGTAGAGCTCATCGTCATTGGCGAGGTCGCAGCGGACTTCGACCTCTCTGCCGCGCTCGGGCCGAACCTTCGCGCGGAATACGAGCTCCGCTTCATGACAGCGCGTCGCTTCGACCCTCAGGAGCTCTTTCGGGCGCGCTTCGACTCCACGATCGACGTTCACGTCTGGATCGACGCCACTGACCCGAAGCTTGGCCGGCTCTACTTCGCCGAGCACACCGGCACGCGCTTCCTCGTCCGTGCGCTCGAGCTGTCGGGGGAGATGGACGAGATGGATCGCGAGGTCCTGGCGCAGGCGATCGAGTGGTCGCTTCGGGCGCTCACCGATCGGTCCACGGAGACCCTGACGCGCGCCGAGGCAGAAGCTCTGGTTGGGGGCGGGGACCGCACGGAACCCACAATTGCGACGCCGACCACCACGAAGCCGCGAGCAGGGAGCCGCCCCGCCCCGCGCGTTTCGGGGCGTTTCGGATCGTTCTACGGTCTCGGCGCCCACTCGAACGAGATCCCAATCGTGCACGGCCCAGGACTGCGCCTCGGTCTCGAGGCTCCCCTCGGGCAGCAGCGGCTGGCCATGATGCTCGGCGGACAGTATCAGATCCCCCAACGCTGCTCCGATGGACGGCTCGAGCTCGAGCTGCACGCGCTGGTGCTGCGCGCCGCCCTGAGGCTGCTCGGTCCGGAGCTCGGCGCTGGTCTGCGCATGGGACCGTACCTCGGGGTGGGTGCTGATGCCGTGTTCGCCTCGGTCGAGGTGCTCGACCCCACCGCGGTCACTGCCCATGAGACGGGCACCGAGCGGACCTTCGTCGCGACGGGCGGGCTCGCGATGGGGCTCGATCTCTGGTCACGCCTCCGGCCGGCGCTCGAGCTCGGGGTCGAGCTGGATCCGGTCGAGCTCCATTTCGACGTCGAGACGCCGGATGGCCCCGAACCGTTCGTGGAGCACTGGCGGGTGAGGCCAGTGGTGAGCCTCGGCGTTGAGCTGCCGTGAGGCCAGCGGCGGGAGGGCGGAGGCGAGACGGTGGCCTCCAGGCCATCTCCCCTGGAGCCGCCGGACCTGAGAGGATAGCGACACCGTGGGCGGCCGCTCGCCGGACCTCCCCCGGATGTCACCCCGCGGTAGCCAACGGCGTGGTAGCAACGAGGCTCGCGCGCGGATGCGGGCGACGAGCGATGGGGTAGGTCGCTCACGCCGCATCCTCACGAATACGACTCCTGGAGGCATCGATGGCAGCGCGTGTTTTCTGGCCACTCCTGTTCGTCGCGTGCGGGATCGCCGGGTGCTCGGGCAAGGACGAGTCGCCTGGCGAGGACCGGGGTGGCAGCGGCGCGACTGGCACCGGCGGCCAGGCGAGCGGTGGGGCCGCCGCGGGCGGGGTAGCCACCGGGGGGACGATGGGCAGTAGCTCGACGGGCGGCCAGGCGAGCGGTGGGGCCACCACGGGCGGGGTAGCCACCGGGGGCGGCACGACCGGGGGCGTAGTGACGGGCGGTCGCGCGTCCGGGGGCAGGGCAACCGGCGGCAGGACGACTGGCGGCACCGCCGGCAGCCCGACCGGGGGCGCGGAAGCGGGAGGGAACCCGGCGGGCGGTCGGGAAACGGGCGGCGTGGCGACCGGAGCCAGGGCGGCCGGGGGCGCGGAGACGGGAGGCGACGCGACCGGGGCGGAGGGTGGCGCGGGCGAGAACGGCTGGGAGCTCGTCTGGTCCGACGAGTTCGACGGCGCGAGCATCGACGCGACGAAGTGGGAGCATGAGGTGAACTGTTGGGGCGGGGGCAACAACGAAGACCAGTGCTACGTCACGGACACGAAGAACTCGTTCGTCGCGGACGGGATGCTGCACATCGTGGCCATCGACGACCACCCGAGCGGCCCTATCGCTGGTCCGGAGGACAATCCCACGGTCGTCACGCTGGGCCACTCCTCCGCTCGGCTCCGGACCATGAACCGCGGCGACTTCAGGTACGGACGGATCGAGGCCCGCATGCAGCTTCCGTTCGGGCAGGGGCTCTGGCCAGCCTTCTGGATGCTGCCAACCGATTCAGTCTACGGTGGTTGGGCGGCGAGCGGCGAGATCGACATCATGGAGGCGGTGAACCTCGGGCCCGGAGACCGCCTCGTCCACGGCACCCTCCACTATGGCGGCGCCTGGCCGGACAACACCAGCTCCGGCTCGAGCACGTCACCGATCGGCAACGCCTGGGAGGCGTTCCACGTGTACGCCATCGAGTGGGAAGCGGGGGAGATCCGCTGGTTCGTGGACGATCGTCACTACCAGACGCAGACCGAGTGGCACACCACGGACGCAACCTTCCCGGCGCCGTTCGATCAGCGTTTCCACCTCCTGCTCAACGTGGCCGTTGGCGGCAGCTGGCCGGGACCGCCCGACGCGTCAACGACCTTCCCTCAGGAGATGATCGTCGACTACGTGCGCGTCTATCAATGCGTTGCGGACCCGGATACCGGCCACGGCTGCGGTACCACGGACCCTGAGGTCGAACCGCTCTGACGAAGCGGCCTCGGCGCGAGCGCCTCCTCTCGTGAACCGGTCAACCTGCTTGCAGATGGGCCGCCTCGCCTCGACCATTTCGCGGAGCCGCTCGCGCAGGGCGCCGTCCGCCGAGCTTCCCGTTCCACCCGCGCCGCCTCTTGGTTGGCGGCCAGCAAGTCGGTAAGCTCTCCCCATGACGGGATCCCCCGATGCCACCGGGAACGAGCGGTGCATCGTGCTGACGACAGGGCGGCAGCCCTTCGTCACCCTGGGCCTCCTGCTGGGAGTGCTGCCAGCGCTGTGGACAATCGGGATGCTCCTCGCCCCCGACACCTTCGTGCTCTTCGAGACCGACCTGAACGGTTCATCGCCCTCCACCGGTGCGAGCATGGTAGCCGGGGTCGCCCTCCTGGGGTTCGTCCTGTTGACCGTCCGCACACGGAGGGAGCTCAGCGGCCGAGACCCGACAATCCTCGTGGGGAAGCTCTCCGTGTTCGGACGGACACTCAGCGAGTATCGCCGAGAGCTGGGGAGGCCAAACGCGGTGACCCTGCAGCGCGAGATCCGTGGGAAGGGCAAGCTCCGATGCGTGGTGTTCCCTCTCTCGCTCGAGCTGGACGGGCTCGCGCACGAGGTCCACGCGGGCACCGGCTGGCGGAATGCGCGACGGGCTGCGGAGGGGGCCGCGCGGATGTTCGCGGTGCCGCTGCGCGATCACAGCTCTGGTGGGCTCGTGGAACGCACACCGTCCGAGCTCGACAGCCCCGCCATCACCCGAATCACCGAGGAGGATCTGGTCACCCGACCGCTGCGCAACGACAGCGCCCTCTCGGTGAAGGCCCTGCCTCGCGGAGCCAAAGAGCTCACGGTCCGGCCGCGGCTCTGGGCGACCAACGTGCTCCTCGGCGAGCTCGTGCCGACCGTGGTCTTGGCGCTCGCGTTCGGGATGCTCGGGCTGACGGGCGCCTCTAAGCTCGCCATCGTGATCCTCGGCGGCCTATTGCTCCCGGTGACGCTGCTGCCCGCACTCACTCGGATCTCGCAAAGTGGGCTTCTGCGGCAACGGATCCACGTAAACCAGGAGGAGCTGGCCGTGGCGGGGACCTACGGATACCGGATCCCAACCTCCGCGCTAGAGGAGGTCGTCATCATCGAAGGTCCGCTCGGTACGTCCCACGTGCATGTGGCCAGCGACCGGATCGCCTGCAAGCTCGGCGTGGGGCTCGGGGTGGACGAGCTCGAGCACCTGCGCGCGGCCCTGCTGTCGGGGCTCTCCGGCCGGGAGCTGGTCATCCGTGACGCATGAGCCTCCGATCGACCATCGGGTGGCTTCCAGGCCATCTCCCGCGGACCGCCAAGACCTGCCAACCTGCGTCCATGACGAGGAAGACCACCGCCATCGCGGTCGCGGGGCTCACGTTGGTGGCGGGCTGTTCGACCGGAGGCGACGGGGGATCGCCTCGTGACCCGGATCCCAACACCGGTAGCGCTGGTTGGGGAGGAGCGCTGGCGAGCCAGGCGGGTGGGGTGACGACGGGCGGTGAGGCAGCCGTGGGCGCCACCGAGGCCGGCGGGGAGGATGGGAGCGGAGCCGCCCCAGCGGGCAGCACCCCAATCGCGGGCGATGGCGCCGGCAGCGGTGAGGAGACGGGTGGGGCGGCAGGCCCCGCGAGCGGCGGCGCGGCCACCGGCAGCGGCGCGACCACCGGCGGCACCCTCGCGGGCGGGTCATCGACGGGCGGAGCCGCCGGCACCACCGGTGGCGGGGAGCCCGTCTCCGTCGAGATCACCTGCCGCTCGGACGGCGACGGGCGGACGACGGTCGCGTTCGTCAATCGTTGCGAGCGCACAGTGACCTACAATGGCAGCGACATCCCCCCCGCGACTTTGGCTCCAGGTGGTTTCGCGTGCGAAGACATCGGCAATGCCACGGAGGAGCTCAGCTCCAGGCGCTACTGGGGCTTCGTCGGCAAGGACCCTGGCCCCGAGCGGCATACGCTCGCCGAGTTCACGTTCAACACCGATTTCTACGACTTCGACTGGTACAACATCAGCCACGTCGACGCGCACAACCTGCCGATGTCCATCGTGCCCGTCGCCCGCCCCGATTGTCACCCCCTCGCCTGCCCCCAGGACTTCCTCGCGACCTGTCCGGAGGTCGGGCAGGTGCGCGACGTGACGGGTGTGGTCGTCGCATGCGCGAACCCCGAGCGCGACGATCCGACGAACCCGATTGCGACCCTCTTCGAGAGCTGCGACGACGCGTACGCATGGTCGGGCGACGACGCCGAGGGCGACGATGTGAGCCCCATGCGTGCCTGCGCCGGCGAGGACTGGGACGTCGTGTTCTGCCCCGGGGCGGGCGACAGCGGTTCCACTGCGCGCGGCGACGACGCGCTCGGCGCCTATCCATACACCGAATCGCCGGTCACGCGTGGGGGCACGATGACGTTCACCAACGTCGGCGCCGCGGGGTGGTGGCCGCGCCGGCTGGATGCCGCCGAGGGCGATCCAGCGTGTGACTACAAGGACGGGCTCGACACCTGGGGTGGACATTGCTGCATGACGCGGCACGAAACCACGAGCCGCGCGCTCTCCCCGTTCGACGAGGAGATGACCCTCATCCTCAAGGCAATCGACGTCAAGCAGCTCGCCATCTACCAGCCGAGCGCCGCGAGCAGCCAAGCCGACTGGACTCGAGTCACGGCCTGGGATCGCCGCCGAGAAGGCGCAGAGAACCTCTGGTTCGCCCAACAGGGAGCGGGGAGCGCGAGCTTCTCGGGCGATCTGACCCATGATGACTGCGTCGGCTACGTGATGCAGGAGCCGAGCGTCGACTGCGGCGAGGGTCTCGGCTACTACTGCCCGGACGATCCCGGGATCCTACATCGAGGGTACGCCGGTTCGAAGCTCGTCGTCTTCCTCGGCTCGATGAGCTTCGACGACGAGGGGGTCGCTGCCTGCACCGGCAGCGGCACGGGACACCCGGGTCCCTGGGTCGCCTTCGTGGCCTCGGAGCTGGTCCGCGACGGGGGACGCAAGTGGAACGGCCTCTGCAACTGCTACACGAAGGCGGAGAACGTGGGCGATGGCTGCGGCGAGCTCAACCTCTTCGAGGTGGTGATGGACGACAACCAGTACTCGAACCGCGAGTTCATGAGCACCGGGCTGCGCTCCTTCCAGGCCGGACACGTCGGCGGCGCTGTGTGCCAGGCCACGTGTGACCGCGATGCGTTTCCCAGTGACGTCGACGTGGTCGACGCTTGCGCTCAGGAGGCCTACGCGAATGGGCCCGAGCTCGTCGTGGGCGGAGACACGGACAGTTGCCCCGTGTGGCGGCGCCCCGACGGCGACCGCTACTTCTTCGTCCTGCTCGACGAGGTGTCGCGGACGATCCAGGTCGGCATCGTGCATCCCGGCCTCGTCCCTGCGGCCGCGAGCGGTCTATTGCCCGAGCTCCCGGGCGCGTTGCCTCGCACCGTGATCGACGGCGTGGTGGCGATGCGGCTCCCGAGCTGAATGGAGCGTCGCGCCGGGAAGCTATCCCGAGGCGACGACGCGAATGCGCTCGCGGACGAGGTGGGCGACGTGCCCGATCTCCTCCCCGATGAGCCGACGGATCCGTTCGCGGCCGGCCGATTCGGGGATGTACGCCTCCAAGCCCTGGAAGACCGCAATCGAATCGCGCTCGAACCCGATGGCAATCTCCAGAACCTCGAGCGCTGACTCGTTCCCCCGGAACACCTCCGCGGGGCCGAGCCCCTGGTTGAGGACGTGGCGCGCCGCCATCGCCGTGAGGTATAGGAGGGTGTCGTCCTCGGGATCCAGGGGTTGCGCGGCCTTCTCGGCCCCCACGAGCTCGCTGCGGAGCTGGCCGAACAGAGCCTCGTGGCTCGCTTCCCACTCGGCGAGTTCGAGGAGCGTGGCACGAACGGCTGGATCGCGGACGATCTCGGCGGCGCGCCGGTAGAAGGAGGTGCCGCTCCGTTCGATCCGTTCGGCCAAGGCGAAGGCTTCGTCGGCGGTGAAGGCGAGGGGCATGACGACGGATCCCTTTCAGACCGCGGGGCGCCGGTCCCACCATGGATGGCCCCGTGATGCTACGCGCGCGGACAGATGGGGCCGCCTGGGTGGACCGTCAAGCATGGCCGGACCAGCGACGCTGGCGCCGACCGTCGAGCATGGCCGTTCTCGTGCGGCGCCTACAGCACCTCGATACTCACGACATGGGCCCGCACCACGCGCTGCGGGTGGGAGCCGATGTCCGCGGGATCGATGCCGAGGTTCAGCAAATCCAGCCCGATCCGCGGCGCAGGCAGCCGCACGGGTGCGCCGCCACCCGGATCGGGCACGTCCACCATGTCAACCTTGAGCTGCGGCTTGAGGAGGTCGATCTGCGCTGACCTCTTGCCCTTCCCCTTCTTGAGCGGGATCCCGGCCACGGTCACCCCGAGCCCGGGGTCGGCACCGCTCGGGAGCTGTTCGCGGGCCTCCAGGTGGATCTTGAGCGCGAGCCCACGGGCACCGTCAGAGAGGGCCAGTCGCCGCCCGTCCAGCGCGGTCCGCGCGTGTGCGGCGACGCGCGACCACGCACCGAAGTCCCGCGAGGTCTCCAGCAGCTCGAGCCGCACCACCCGCCCCTCGTGATCGACCCGCGCCACGAAGAGGGCGGTCGCATTGGTCGGGGTCAGCACGAGGTTCGCGGCCTGCTCGAGCGCGGCGATGATCGGCCCATGAGGCCCGAGTCCGAGCTCGACGTCGTGCTCGGCGGCGGGCTGAGCGAGGGATCGCGCAAGGCGTTGTTCCGCCGAAGGCCGCGTCGGTGCCCCCGGACGGTGAAGACCGAGCACGGCGCGTCCCCCGGGTCCGACACCCAACGCCTCGAGGCTCAGCGACGCGTGCGGAGCCGCGCCGGCGCCCTCTCCTGATCCGTCCCCGGCGCCGCCGGGTTCGCGGTCGCCGCCGCTGCCGTCGATCCCCAGCTCCACGCCGGCAGCATCGAGCCCAGAACGGTCGCCGGGATTTGGAGTGAGCGAGGCCACGACCGATGACAGGCGCGCCCCCGCGGGCGCGGCGCTGCGCTCGGCCCCCCCTGACACGCCGCGGAACGCCGCGGCTGCCGGCACTCGATCGACCGGCTCGAGGTCGACCTCGATCGCGGACTCGAGCCGCGCTGCTGACACCGCCGGCGCGAGAGGCAGGCGTGGCAGTGCCACCACGATGGCGATCGCGACCCCATGCAGAGCCAGCGCCACCGCCACCGCAACCGCGTCGCGCCACCACGCGAACCCGAGCAGCGTCGCCCGTCGTCGGTGCATGGCCTGCATGATATCTCCGAACGCCAACGATGGCCCGGACTGGGCCAATCGGACCGAAACCCTGGTCGCACGGATCCCGAGCAGGTATCCCATCCGGAATCCCCCGAGATCCCCAGAGCAGCAATCAGGTTGATTGCTGCGTCAAATCAACAACCTAGAGCACTGAACCGGCAGCAGACCTCGCCAGAGGCCGCGCTGGAAACGCGTCCTCCCCTCGCACAGACGCGTTTCCAACGCTGCCGTCGCTGTTGGCAACCTGATCGGTGCTCTATTAGATCAGGGGCGTGGGGTTGGGTCCGCTTGACCCGCTCGCGCGGCTACTGTTAGCTTCGCGCGAACCGCCATGCCTGCCGATTCCACTCCCGTCGATCCACGAGAAGAGTCCTGGGATGTCATCGTGGTGGGAACGGGAATGGGAGGCGCCACTCTGGGATACGCGTTGGCGCGACGGGGAAAGAAAGTATTATTCTTGGAGAAGGGGCTGGACCTCTTCGGCAGTCACGATCGGGGCGACGGGAGCATGCCGAGCGATGAACCCGAGGACGCAGAGGAGCGCTTGCGCTCGGGTCGCTGGCCCTTGCGATTGGAGGGTGACACCTCGTTCGGCGCCATGAAGTTCTTCGGCGCGATCGGCTGCGGCACCGGGGGTTCCAGCAGCATCTATGCGGCCCAACTCGAGCGGCTGATGCCCCACGACTTGGAGCCTCGCCGGCACTTCGCGAAGTACAAGGATACCTCGCTGCCTGAACGTTGGCCGATCACCTATGACGAGCTCGTGCCTTACTACCGCCAGGCCGAGGCGCTCTACCGGGTCTGCGGCTCGCCGGATCCGTTGAATCCGGACCCCAAGAGCCCGATTCTCGAGCCACCACCGATGAGTGACCGGGACGCTTCCTTGTTCGCTGCCTTCCAGCAGCTGGGGCTGCACCCGTATCGCGCCCATCTCGGATGCCGTTTCCTCAGCAAGGACTGCGGCGGCTGCGCGGGGGTCCTCTGCCCCCGGGGGTGCAAGAGCGATTCAGGGAACATCTGTCTCTTGCCGGCCGTCGAGCAACACGGGGCGCGAGTCATCACCGAAGCCGAGGTGCTTCGGCTCGAGGCCAACGGGTCGCGAGTCGAACGCGTGATCTACCGGCATCGCGGTGAGGAGCGGTGGGTCCGCGGCAAGGTCGTCGCCGTGGCCGCAGGGGCGCTCATGACGCCGGTGCTGTTCCTGCGCTCCCAGTCCGACGTATGGCCGAACGGTCTTTCGAACCGGACAGGCCTCGTTGGCCGCAACCTGATGATGCACACCTCGGACTACTATGCGATCCGCCCGAGCCGCTATCATTCGCCGGAGGGGCCATACAAGGGGATCTCCCTCAACGACCTCTACCTCAAGGATGGGGTCAAGATGGGGACCCTGCAGTCGGCGGGGATGGCCGTAAACGCGGGGATCATCAACTACTACCTCAAGACCCTCGCCGAGAAGCTGTGGTACATGAGGATCGGCAAGGTGGCGCGAAAACTCGCGTCATACGCCGGCGCCGCCATCTTCAATCGCTCGGCGGTGATGGTCAGCATCGTGGAAGATCTCCCCTACCATGACAATCGCGTCGTGCTCGATTCGAATTCGCTCGACGGGAGGCGCTTCATCTACACCTATCCTCGAGAGCTGGCAGAACGCAACGAGCAGTTCTATCGACACCTCCGCCAGCTGCTGGCGCCGAAGCTGATGGTCCTCCCCATCTTCTTCGGCAAGAACAACCTCAACTTCGGGCACGTCTCGGGGACTTGCCGTGGGGGTGACGACCCCGCCACTAGCGTCGTCAACCGCGACAACCGGAGTCACGACGTAGAGAACCTCTACGTCGCGGACAGCTCGGCGTTCCCGTCGAGCGGGGGGATCAACCCGTCGTTGACGATCGCGGCCAGGGCACTCCAGGTGGCCGACGCGATCGACGCCGCTCTGTGATCTGCTTGCCTGCCCGCCGTCCGAACCAGGTACGCGCTCGGGAACGGGTGGCCAGCCGTGGCGCGCCTCAGGTCTCGCCGGATCCCTCGGTGAGCAGCGCGCAGTAGCGCGCCATCGCGGCCAGACGCCGCAAGGAGCGCTCGGAGTCGAGGTCGACCTCGTCAACCAATTCCGCGAGCTTGACGCGCTCCTGGTCGTCATTCGCTTCGAACGAGAACCCGGCTCGACTCCCCTCCGACCAAACGAGGGAGGCACGAACGGACATGGGCCGAAGACGTCCCGGAACATGAAGGAGCATCGGGATCGTCACCTCATGCTCGTGAGCAATGGCGCTTGGTCGCTCGACCCTGATACCGGTGGAGGATAGATCGGTCGCCCGTGCGCGCACCTGCCAGCGCTCGTGGCCCCAGACAACATCGAAAGCGACACGACGCCGCTCGGCGCCACGGCGCTCCGCAGCGGGGGGGGGACGGCGCACGGGCTCCCTGCTAGCCATTGCCGACAACTCGGTTAGTGTGCCGAGAAGGACCCAATCATCCAGAAATCTGTGTCCCGTTCCGAGAACGCCTCGATTTCGGCCGAGCAGCCACACTAGCGGGCTGGACACCCCGGCCCAACTTCCCGTTCCCGCTAGCCAGAGCAGCAGTCAGGTTGATTGCTGCGTCATATCAACAACCCAAAGCACCGAACCGGCAGCAGATCTCGCCCGAGGCGCCGTTGGAAACGTACCCTCGTTGGGCATGGGTACGTTTGCAGCAGCGCTGTTGCTGTTGGCAACCCGATCAGTGTTCTAGTCAGCCGTCAGGCGGGACGCAGAATGCTGGTTGCCGATGGCCGAGGGATCTCCGGCGGGCTCTGGTCAAGACCGCAACACCACGGGACTGCGCTCGCCGCGGGCGCTTCAGCCCCCTCGCACCCGCGCCACGTTCCGCCCGAGCGCGTGCTCGAGCCGCACCACGGCGATCCGAGCACCGACGAGGGCGTCGATGAGCTCGATGCGTGCCCGAGTGAGGTCCGTCTCGGCGTCCGTCAGCTCGACGGAGGTGGCGCGACCGGCAAGGTACTGGTCGCGCCGCACTCCATACGCCGCGGTGGCCGCGCGGTGGGCACGCTCCGCCGCGCTGATCGCACGCTCGGCCTGCTCGACCCCACGGATCGCCGTCACCACCTCGGTCCGCAGCGCATCGCGAACCGCGCCCTGCTGAGCGGTGATTGCCCGCACCTGGGCGGAGATCCCGCGACGACTCGCCGCCGCGATCGGCGCGTCGTTCACGGTCCAGGTCGCTTGCACGCCGAGCGCCCAGGTCGCGTGAAACACGTCGTCGGCTGGAAAGTAGCGGGGGTTCGGGTTCGCGAGCAGGGCCTCGCCCGTGGCATCGAGTCGTGGCAGCTGCTGCGCGCGCAGCGACGCTTCCTGCTCACGGAGTTTTTCGCGGTTGGCGGCGAGGGCGCGGAGCTCCGGTCGCAATCGCTCAGCCTCGGCCCAGGCCGCCTCCACCGTCGGCGCTCGAGGAAGCGCGGGGGCGGCGAGCACGTCTTCTCCGATTGTGAACACCGTACCCGGAGGCAAGTGCTGCAGGGTGGCGAGGCGTTCGACGGCGACGCTCGCGGCGTCGGCAGCGCGGAGCTCGATGAGCTCGGCCTGGGCCTCCTGCGCTTCCACGGCGCGGACATCCGCGCTGGTCGCGAGCCCCGCCGCGAGGGCCCGCTCGACGTCACGGAGGTGCTGGGCCGCACGACGACGCGCTTGCCGCATGGCGACGGACCCTAGCTCCGCCCTCACCCAAGCGTAGTAGGCAAGGCGCGCTTCGCTGTCCGCGCGCACACGCCGCGCAACGGCGTCGTGGTCGGCGACGGAGCGGGCGTGCTTCGCCGCGGAGAAGGCCTGGGGGAAACGAAGGAAGTAGTCGGTCAGGGGAACCACCAGCGAGGCCCGAAACTGGATCTGATTGAGGATCACGGGGAACGAGATGGGAGCGGCGACGAGCAGCGCGTCGTCCGGGAGGCGTTGGCTAGGTTCGGCGCCCGGCGCGGCAACCAGGGTCCCGAGCACGGGTTCTTCGATCGGGGACAGCCGCTGGTAGCCCGCGCCGAGCGTGAGGCGAGGCGCGTAGCGGACGCGAGCACCGTCAACCTCGGCGTCGGCGACAGCGCGCAGGGCTTCCGCCACGGAGACGTCCTGGCTCGTGGCCACGACACGCTCCGCGACGGTGTCGGCGGTGAGTCCACCGGGGCGCCCCACGAGCTCGGCGAGCTCGCGTTCGAGCGCGGCCGCCGCATCCTTCGGCGCGGCCGTCGCGGCCGTCGCGGCCGGGGCGTTGCTGCTGCCGGCGGCCGCGGTGGGGGCCGGGTCTGCGGGTTGTGCGCGAGCGGTCGTCACCCCAACCTCCCAGGCGATGAGCACCAGCAAGCACAGGCCGAGCGCTGCGCGCGCGCCGTTGGTGAGACGACGGCCCATCGTTGTTGATTTCGTCATGCGGCAAGGTCCTTCTTCGATTCCGGCGTCCGGAAGGGAGAACAGCCACTCGGGCAGGCGTGTGTCGTCACCCAAGCCCCCGTCGGAAGCGCCAGGCGGCGAAGGCGAGCACAGTGACCCCGATCCCGGCGAGCGCCAGAAGCTCGAACCAGAGCTCCGAGAGGGTCGCGCCCTTGATCAGGACACCACGCACGATCACCGCGTAGTAGCAGACGGGGTTGACGTACGTGAGGGGTCGCAACCATTCGGGGATCCCCCACAGCGGGGTCATCACTCCGGAGAGCAGGAGCGCCGGGAGCATGCAGAGGAACCCGCCGATGAAGGCCTGCTGCTGGGTGCGGCTGAGGGTGGAGACAAGCAGGCCCGTGCCGAGCGTCGAGGTGAGGTACGCGGCAGTGCCGAGGAACACCACGCCGAGGTTGCCGTTGATGGGGACCCCGAAGGCGAAGGCAGCGACCACGAGCGCCATCAGCAGGTCGAACAGCCCGGCGACGAGGTAGGGCAGGAGCTTGCCCGCGAGGAGCGTCGTGGCTCCAATCGGGGTCACCATCACCTGCTCGAGGGTCCCGGTCTCGCGCTCGCGAGCCAGGCCCATCGCCGCGATGATCAGGGTAACGACGGCCAGGAGCAGCGCCATCACGCCGGGGACCATGTAGACCGCCGTCCGAAGCCGGGGGTTGTGCAGGACGCGAGGTACGAGGACGACCGGTCCGGGTGCTTGCCTCACGGAACCGGTGGAGGGCCCCCCCGCCGTCGGGGTGCCACGCGCGCTCCGGGCCGCAGCAACGAGGCGGGCGCTCTCGAAGCGCGCGTAACGCCCTGCCGCCGCGGTCGCGACAGCGCTCTGGTTCGGGTCCGTTCCCGCGGCGACGAACTGGATCTCCGCCGGTTCCCCCCGCTCGAGGCGCTCGCCGAACCCAGGGGGAACGATCACGGCGGCGACCGCGCGACCCTGGTCGATCGCCGCGAGCGCCTCCGCGTCGGAGGTGGTGTCGAAGGCACGGCGCAGGGTGCCGTCGGCGAGCACATGCTCGATGTGGTGACGGCTCGCTGCAGAGCGATCGTGATCTACTACCACCGTGGCCACGCGGTCCACGTCGAAATCCACGGCCGCCCCGAGGATTCCTAGCTGGAGGGCGGGGGCGATCATGAGGAGCGCCACCATGCGGCGGTCGTTGACCGTCTGCAGGGTCTCCTTCTTCGCGACCGCCAAGAGCTGGATCAGAGGGCGGGGGAGCATCTAGTCGAGCCTCCTCCGGAACTTGGCCGCGCTCACCCCCACGATCACCGCAGCGAACGCGCCCAGGGCGAGGAGCTGTACCCACACCTCGGAGAAGCCATTGCCGCGTAGGAGGATCCCGCGCAGCGCCCCGATGTAGTGGGTGGCGGGCATGACGTAGGCAAGCGGCTGGAGCCACCACGGCATGTTCGCGACGGGGAACACGAACCCACTCAGGAGCTGCGTGGGGATGATCGAGCTCAGGGCGCCGACCTGAGTAGCGACCATCTGGTTCTTGGTAATGACGGAGATGAAGAGCCCCTGCCCCAGCATTCCCACGAGGAAGAGGAGCGACGCCGCACCGAGCGCCGGGAGCGAACCCCGGATGGGAACGTCGAAGACCCAGGCGCCTACCGCGAGCACGAGGAGCACGTCGAGGACACCGAGCCCGACGTATGGCAAGAGCTTGCCAACGACGATCTCATCACGCCGAATCGGCGTGGTGAAGAGCTGCTCCATCGAGCCACGCTCCCACTCACGGGCCACGGTGAGCGCGGTCAGGAGCACGCACACCATGGCCAAGATGTAGGCCATGAGCCCCGGCACGATGAAGAGGGCCGAACGCCCGCCGGGGTTATAGAGCGTCCACGTCTCAGCTACCAGCCGGGGAGCATCGCTCGTCGCACCCGGCTCCAGAGGGAGCGCCATGCTGGAAATGGCGTCGGCCTTGTTGATGGTCTGGACGGCCGTGTTCGCGTCGACCCCATCGACGAGGAGCTCAAGCTCGCCCGCCTCGCCCCGCCCGAGGGACCGGGAGAACCCGGCGGGGATGATCAGCACCGCCACGGCCCGCGTCCGGCGCATCTCCCGTTCGCCGTCGGCGACGCTGTCGGGGCGAGCGGCGACCACTATCTCGCGAGAGTTGGCGAACGACTCCGTGACGGTCCGCGAAACGCTGGTGCGATCCTGGTCTACGACCGCGATGGGGAGACGCTCGAGATCGAAGGTGACCCCGTAGCCGAAGAGGAGCAGTAGTCCCACCGGCATCGCGAGGGAGAGCGCCAGGGTTTGGGGGTCGCGACGGATGTGGGTCGCCTCCTTGACCGCCATGGCGACGATCCGCAGAAACGATCGCTGGAGGGCGCCTCCCATCACCCCTTCCCCATCGGCGCAGCGCCGCTGCCGTTCGTGACGACGGCGAGGAAGACGTCCTCGAGCGACACGTCGGCGGACTCCACGGTGACTCCCTCCAGGGCCGCGAGCGCCGCCGTGACCGCCTCGCAGCTCGGCGTCTCCGTGGAGAAGCGCACGTGCACCGTGGCGCCGAACGGCTCCACCGCCAACAGCCCCGGGCAGTCGGTGACCGCCGTCCGCACGGCTGCGAGGTCGCGCCCACGCACGGCGAGCACCCTCCCGGGGACCCAGGTTCGCTTCAACGCGCGGGGCACGTCGAGGGCCACCAGACGCCCGGCGACCATCAATCCGATGCGCCCGCAATACTCCGCCTCATCCATGTAGTGGGTGGTCACGAACACCGTGGTCCCGCCGCGCGCGAGCTCGCGGATCAAGCGCCAAAAAGCGCGCCGGGACCCCGGGTCCACCCCCGCGGTCGGCTCGTCCAAAAAGACGACTCGGGGCTCGTGGAGCAGGGCCGTCGCGAGGGCGAGGCGCTGCCGGAGCCCACCAGGAAGGTCCCCGGTCAACACCCTTCGCGCGTCGCCGAGCTCGATGAGGTCGAGCACCGCGTCACGGCGCCGGGCGAGCGCGCGCCCGATGAGCCCGTACGCCCCGCCGAAGAAGTCGATGTTCGCCTCGACGGTGAGGTCGAGGTAGAGCGAGAATCTCTGAGACATGTAGCCGATGCGGGAGCGCAGGGCGAACGACTCCTTCCCCACCGCGCAGCCGGCGACGGTCGCCCGTCCGCCGGACGGGGCGAGCAGCCCGCAGAGCATGCGGATCGTCGTCGACTTGCCGGCACCGTTCGCGCCGAGGTAGCCGAAGATCTCCCCCTCTTCGACGGTGAACGAGACGTCATCGACCGCGACGAAGCGCCCGAAGGTCCGCCGGAGCGCCGCGACCTCGATGACCGGAGCGCTCATGCGTCACCCCTCGCGACTGGCCCCGCCAGCGGTCGTGCAGCGGCGGACGCTCGCGGCGCGTCGCCCGCGGCCGCGATGCGCGTGAGGAAGACGTCCTCGAAGTCCGCCGTCACCGGCGCGAGGGCGGCGCCGAGCGTCCCGAGCTCTGCCGTCAGCGCCGGCACGGTCGAGGCCACGAGCACGACCCGCAGGCGGTCACCCGCGGGGGACGCCGCGATGACACCGGAGAAGCCCTCGAGCAGGGCGTGCAGGGCCACCCGGTCGCCGCCCCGCACCTCGAACACGGGGTGCTCGAGCTGCCGCACTAGCGCTCGCGGCTCCCCCGCAGCGATGACGCAGCCGCCGTGGAGGAGGCACACGCGATGGCAACGCTCGGCCTCGTCCATGTACGCAGTGGACAGGAGCACCGCCATCCCCTCGCCAACAAACTCGTGCAGAAGCTCCCAGAGCTCGCGGCGACTCACGGGATCCACTCCGTTCGTGGGCTCGTCGAGCAGGAGAACCGCTGGACGGTGGAGGAGGGCGCAGGCGAGGGCGAGCTTCTTGTACATCCCGCCCGAGAGGGCATCGGCGCGGCGGTCCGTGAACGGCGCAAGCCGGGTGATGTCGAGCAGCCGCGCAGACCGCTCCGTGAACTCGCGCCGCGGGAGGCAGAAGAGCCGGCCAAAGAAGCGTAGGTTCTCGATGACGGAGAGGTCGCCGTAGAGACTGTAGTGCTGGGGCATCACCCCCATCGCGTCGCGCACCACGGGGTTCCTGAGCGGATCGCGGCCGAGGACTCGCACGCGGCCGCCGTGGACCCCGATGAGGCCGGCCAGAGCCCGCACCATGGTCGTCTTCCCTGCCCCGTCCGGTCCGATCAACCCGAACAGCTCGCCGCACCGCACCGAGAGCGACACCCCTCGCAGCGCCTCGACCGCCTCGAAGCGCCGTTCGACCTCCTCGGCCACGAGTACGGCGTCCGCCGCGTTCACTTGCCTCGCCATCGCAGGACTCCCGGTGTCACCAGGCCATGACGCGCACTTCGGCGGGCATGCCGGGACGGAGCCGGTGCTCGGGGTTCGGCACCACGACCTCGATCGGATAGACGAGCCGATCGCGATCGGTGCGGGTCTGGATGTTGCGTGGGGTGAAGGCCGCCTCGACCCCGACCGTGCAGACCTTGCCTTGGAAGGTGATGCCCGGAAACGCGTCCGCGGTAACAGCAGCGCTGCCACCGGTCTTCGCCGCGGCGAGCTCCGCGTTGGGAAGGTAAAAGGTGACGGTCACCTCGTCGAGATCGACGAGCCGGAGGAGGGCCGCGCCGCGGGCAGGGATCTCGCCGACCTCGTAGAACACCGTGTCGACGACCCCGGCGCGCGGGGCGAACAGGTCGCAGTCACGACGAAGGAGCCGCGCCCGCTCCAGCGCCGCCTCGGCACTCGCCACCGCAGCGTCCGCCGCCCGCGCCAAGGCCTCGGCGACCTGACCTTGAGCATCCGCCGCACCGGCCTGTGCCGCGGTCGCCTTCGCGGCGGCAACCGCGGCCTCCTTTTCGAGCGCGAGCGAAGCGGCCTCCGACAGCGACTGATCGAGCGCCGCCGCGGTCACCCCCTCACCCACCTGCTCGAGCCGCGCAGCCTGGCGGGCCGCCGCCGCCTCCCGCGTCTCCGTCACCTGGCCGCGGGTGCGCGCAGCGACCACCTGGGCGTAGGCGGCGCCGGCTGACCGCTTGGCAACCCTCACCGACGCCGAGGCGCTATCGCGCTGGGCGACAGCCGCGGCGAGGCGCGCCTCGACCTCCGCGATCGAAGCGTCCACGTCGCGACAGTCGAGCGCCAGTAGGCGGTCCCCAGCCTTCACGGTCTGTCCCTGCTCGACCAGGATCCGCTCGATCCTGGCCGAGAGCGTGGAGGCGATGGAGATGTCCGTGCCCTCCACGATCCCGGACCCGCCGGCGGGGGCCGCGAGCACCGCGGCCTGGAGCTTGAGCTTGTAGGCGATGGCAATCGCGAGGACGACCGTGAGCACGAGGAAGACGATGAGGAGGCGGCGCATCGTGGTACCTGCGGTGGCGAACGACGCTCGACCGAGCGGGGGAGCAACGTTCGTGCCGACGGTACCCGAGCCAGGCGACGGAGCGTAGGCGCGTGTTCGCGGGCCGAGGGGCGACCGGTATCCCCTCACCGTCCGGATCTCCGGATCCGCCATCCGGAAACCCGAACACGCGTCCCGCTGCCTGCTCGACCAAAGAGGGCTCCGTCCGCTTGGTCGTGGGTGCGTGCCCCTGCCGCCGCCGTGGCATCGCGATTGCTAGCCCGTCTCGCGACGCGTGGCTCCCTCGATGACCCACCGCCACCCTGTAGACCCCGGCACCGTCCCGACCCATCCCTCCCTTCCGCTCCTCCTGTCAGCGTACGTCCTCGCCGTGCGGCAGCTCGCCGCTTCTTCCGTCGCGACCTGCCGCGCGCTAGCCGCCTCCCTGGTGCATCTCCTCGGAAGACCTCTCAGCCATGCCTGACGCTCCTCTGCCCAACGCCGAGCCCGGTGCGGGGCCCGAGCTTCGCGTCTTCGGCTATGCTGACCGGGCGATGGCGTTGGCCCCCCAGGGAAACAGGCTTGAGTCCCCGGATCACGCCGTGGAAGGCCTCGATTTCGAGCTGCGCCGCCAGATCTATCGCCTCTTCCTCCAGGTGCGCTTCGCGATCGCGCCCATCCCGCTGCTCCTCGGCAGCGTCGTCGTGGCGCTCGATCCCACGTTGTGGCGTCGAATCGTGATCGTCGGCGCGATAGGCTCAGTGGTCGCGCTGAGCGCGCTGGAGGACCGGGCGGTGAAGCGCGGCCGCGAATTCCGGCTGTCCACGCGGCTCGCGGTGATCGCGCTCATCCAAGGTGCGGTGGTGCTCGCCACCGGGGGCGTGATGAGCCCGGTGGTAATGGCGATGCTCATGATCGGCTTCGTCGCCAGCACGATGCCGGGGCGTCACGCCGCTCGCACCCTGATCGGCTGCGAGATCGCGTGGCTCTGGGTGGTCGCCGCGATCGAGGTCGCGGGGGTGCTCGGCTCGCTGCTCCCGTTCCCGTTCCGCAGCGGCGTGGGCGCCACGCCGCCGCCGCTCTTCATCGCCGCGCTGCTGCTGGTCGAGACGACGATCTTCCTGGTTTCGCTGGCGGTGGGCGCGCGGATCCGCGCGGCGCTCAGCGAGCTGCTCGTGCGGGTAGTGGCGGCTCGCGACGACACGCTCCGCACACACGTGGAACGCCTCGACGAGATCACGCGGCTCTCGGGCGAGATCGCCCACGAGCTCAAGAACCCACTGGCGAGCATCAAGGGCCTCGCGGCCTTGCTCGCTCGAAGCTGCGCCCCAGAGCAGCGGGAGCACCTCACGGTCCTCAGGAGCGAGGCGGATCGCATGCAGGGCAAGCTCGACGAGTTCCTCAATCTCTCGCGGCCCCTGGTCCCCCTGACCACCCTCGAGCTCGACCTCAGTGCCCTGGTCAGCGAGGTCTGTACCCTGCACGAGGGCCAGCTCGCCCTGCAGAAGGTCCGCGTCGAGCTGCTCGCCCCCACCGACGCCGCCCGCTCGGTGCGCGCGGATCCCCGCAAGGTACGGCAGATCCTCGTCAACCTCCTCCAGAACGCGATCGAGGCGAGTCCCCCGGGCACGACCATCCGCGTGGACCTCCTAGCCTACGCCGAGGGGGTACGGGTGAGGATCACGGACCAGGGACCGGGCCTCGCGCCAGGCCTCGCCGAACGCTTGTTCGAACCGGGCGTTACCACCAAGCCCAGGGGAAGCGGCTTCGGGCTCACGGTGGCGCGGGGTCTCGCCGAGCAGCACGGGGGCGCGGTCACCCTCGAATCGACGGAGGGGCAAGGGTGTGTGGCGACGCTCCGCCTGCCGCTGGTCCCTCCGGTGACCACATCGAGCAGCGACGTGGCGACCGCACCCGACGGGGTCGGGGCCGGACCTTCCCCCTCGGGCGACGCCGTTCTAGAAGAGGCGACGCGATGACCCTCCATGCCCTGGTCGTGGATGACGAGGCCGGCGTTCGGTACACGATCGCGGAGATCCTGCGCCAGGCGGGGCTCGAGGTCGTCACGGCCGAGAACGGGACCGAAGCGCTCGCGCTGGCGCGGCAGAGCTCCTTCGACCTCGTGATCAGCGACCTCCGGATGGCACCGATGGACGGGCTCGAGCTGCTCCGATTGCTGCGCGCCGAGCAGCCCGAGCTCCGCGTGATCCTCGTCACGGCGCACGGCTCCGAACGGCTCGCCGTGGAGGCGATGCGCCTCGGTGCCTACGACTATTTCAAGAAGCCCTTCGAGCTCGACGAGCTCATGGCGGTGGTGAATCGCGCCCTCGAGGCCGTCCGGCTCACCCGCGAGAACGAGCAGCTCCGGGGCGAGAGCGCCCTCGGTCAATCGCTGGTCTTCGCGTCCCCCGCGATGAGTCGCCTCGCCGGACTGGTGCGCCGGGTGGCGCCGCGCGCCGTGACCGTGCTCCTTACCGGCGAGAGCGGCACCGGCAAGGAGCGGGTCGCGGAAGCGATCGTCCGCATGAGCGATCGCTCGGCGCGACCCTTCATCCGCTTCAACTGCGCCGCGCTCGGCGGCGAACTCGCCGAGGCCGAGCTCTTTGGCCACACGAGAGGGGCATTCACCGGGGCGCAACGCGCCCGCAATGGCCTATTCCGCGAGGCGAACACCGGCACGCTCCTGCTCGACGAGATTGGCGAACTGGAGCTCGCCACCCAGGCCAAGCTCCTCCGCGTGCTCCAGGAGGGCGAGGTGCGCCCGCTGGGCGAGGACCGCCCCTTCGCGGTCGACGTGCGCATCATCGCCGCGACCCACCGCGATCTCTTGCGCCTGGTCGCCGAGGGGCACTTCCGCGAGGATCTCTACTATCGCCTGAGGGTGGTCGAGCTCGTGGTGCCGCCGCTGCGCGAGCGTCCCGAGGACATCCCCGTGCTCACGCGGCACTTCCTCCGGCGTTACGCCGAGCGCTTCGGCATCGGCTCGCTCCGCGCCCCGCCAGACCTCGCCGCGCGGCTCGCGGCCCGCCCCTGGCCAGGCAACGTGCGTGAGCTCGAGAACGCGATCGAGGCGCTGGTCGCGCTGAGCGCCAACGGTGAGCTCGATCTCGGCCTGCTCCCCCGCGACCCGAACGCGCCAGCGGCGCCGAGCCTGGTGGGGGCGACCGAGAACGACGAGGACGGCCGAGCGACCCTCGTCGACTCGGGTGAGCTCGACGGTGACGGACACCTCACCCTGCGTCAGCGCGTCGAAGCCTACGAGCGCGGTCTCATCGTCCGGGCCCTCGAGGCAGCGCAGGGCGGCCGCCGCGAAGCGGCACGGCGCTTGGGGCTGAGTCGCGCGACACTGCACGACAAACTCCACAAGTACGGGCTCGTGGCCGGCAACGACGAGGAGTAGCTGGTGGGTTCCTCGAGCCCGCCCTTCGTCGAGGGCTCGACCGGTGACAGCTGCGCTCCGATGCGCCACTGGGTCGCTACCGCCCACCGTCGGGATGTCCCCCCGGACGCGCCCGAAGCGACGAACCCATTTGGGGTTGCCGCCTCGGGCGTGGCGCACGGCCACGGGAATCGAGTCCTACTTGCAGGCGGGGTTCTGAGCCAGAGCGTCGAGCGCCGTCTTGCAGGCGGTGGAGAGGCCGGCCTTCGTGGTGGGCTCCTTAGCCATCTCCTTCCACGTATCCCGATTCTGCTGCATGGCTTGCTCCATCGCCGGTCGACCGGCCTCGGGCATGTTCTTCAGGCACGCCTCGAGCTTCGTGAGGTAGTCGTCGCACTCCTGGACGCCGATCTTGTCGCCGCCACCTTTCGCCTGTTCGCCCTCGGCGGGCTTGGCGCCCTCGACGGCCGGCGGCTCCTTCTTGCTACATGCGCTGCAGGCCAATCCAGCGGCAACGATGAATGCAATGAATGCTCTCATTTTCGGTTTGCTCCTCGCGTGGGTAGGGTCATCATGGACGCGGTCGGCCTTGCTCACCGAGTGGTAGGCTCGGGGGTGTTTCCCGACGACATCGTGATTGAGGTTGCTCGGCGCGCGACGATTGCATCCATCGTGCCAAGCTGCCCGTGAAGGGAAAGGACCGGCCGCGTCGGAGGATCGCGAGGAACTGGGTGGAGCAGCCGCGCCCGATCGGGAGCCGATCCGTGGTCGACTGCCTCGCTGCCCACGAGGTTGTCACAGTGAACCGTGGCACCGACGACCAGGGGCCCCTTCACCCACGCCTCCGGCGCGCCGTTCGCCGAGGTCGACCACCCGCCGGACCGGTGCCCGCGCTCGTCCCGTACATCCGCTGGATAGGGAGGAAGGAGCCGACTGGAAGAAACGTATGATGTGGGCTGGCTCCGGTGCGCGAGCCGAGCTCGGCGGCCGCCCGTCCTCGGCGACCGGAGAGCCCAGGTGCTCGGTAGGATTTCCGCAGGACGCCCGCGACGCCGTCAGCGACACGTCGATCGAAGCAACCACCCGTGCTCAGTCGAGCAACGTCCCGTCCGGCCCGTCCTCGTAGGACATGGCGATCTGATCGGACGAGAGCGCGGCCGCGTAGATCCTGAACTCGAGGTAGGTCCCGGTGAAGGTCACGTCGTCATAGAATTGGGAGCGACCAAGCCAGTTGTTGACGTCGTTGATCTCGGAGAGCTCGTCGTCTTCGAACAGCGAGATGGAGCTCTCGAGATGACCGTCGACATAGAGGCTGAGCCGGTGGTTCGTGTCGTCCATCACCACCACCAACTGCAACACCGCGGACACCGCGATGGACGGGGCCTCGACCTCCCGTCGGTCATCGGGATGCACGCCGGGCTGGCGCATGTAGGCCGCCCGCAGGCGACTCCCACTGGAGGTGTCCGTGCTGGCCACCAGGTAGAGGTAGGTGCGGCCGCAGATACCGTCGTTGCCGTCCCCGGCGGGCGGCCCGTCGTAGGTGCAGCTGGTCCCCGTCATAGCATCGCCGAAGTCGAAAACGCGCTGCCAAGGCGCCCCACCGCCCCATTCCACCCAAACCTCGAACGTCGCGTTCGCCAGCTCGTGGACGATGCCGTTCGGTAGATCCACGTACTCCCCGGAGGAGCCGCCCGCGAGCGTGAGATCACCCTCTCCCGAGAGGGTGGCGCCACCCCTGACGACGCCGTGCGCGTCGCCCGCCGAGTCCGTCACGGCCGTGCCGGTCCCGTCGAAGCGGTAGCGATGAACGATGGAGCTCCTGAGCGCCTCGCAGTCCGCCGTCGACCCGAGGCAGCTGCCGCCCCCCGTTCCGCCCGTTTCGGTCACGGCCCCACCGCCGCCATCCCCGGCGTCTCCGGTCGCCCCGGCGTCCCCAGCAGAGCCGCCCGATACGACCCCCGCGGAACCGCCCACCGTCGCCCCGCCGTGGCCGCCAGACGTCACGCCGCCAGAGCCCCCCGACGTCATCCCGCCCATTCCGCCCGTCCCCGCTCCGCCGGACGTGGCTCCGCCACTGGCGCCCGCACCGCTGCCGCCGGTGCCGCCCGACGAGACCGCGCCCGTTCCGCCCGACGTGGGTTCACCGCTCCCGCCGGA
The DNA here is from genome assembly GCA_016933275.1 of Polyangiaceae bacterium. Classification (GTDB taxonomy): domain Bacteria; phylum Myxococcota_A; class Polyangia; order Polyangiales; family Polyangiaceae; genus JAFGBI01. The sequence goes on from JAFGBI010000234.1 coordinate 71,016, forward strand.
CCCCGGCCCACCGGTCCCCCCCGAAGTCTGTCCACCGCTGCCACCCAACGTGGTCCCGCCGGTATCGCTGCCCCCGACCCCAGGATCCCCAAGGCCAGCCTCGCCACCCATCGCCGACGCGCCGCCACGCTCGGTGGTGCCGTCGCCTCCGCCCGACGCCGACCCCGCGTTGCCCGTACCCGCGTGGCCGTCGACGGCCTCGAAATCATCGGGCAGGAGGGCCGGACATGCCGGCAGGAGCAGCACGGCTGCTGTCAGAAGCACGAAGCGATGCGAGGCAAGCATCGAGGGTCCCGGCGGTTCGTAATCCTACCAGCACCCGCTCGGAACGCACGCGGACTCCGGACAGACGGTGGCCCACGCTGGACATTCGCCCCGGGACGGACCGTACCCCATGCCGTCGTCTGGTCGCCGGTCCTCGCCACGGACCGGTGCCCGCTGCCACTCGGCTCAGCCGCTGGATCTCACCGATGCACCTCCGGCCGAACCGACCCCTGGCATCACTGGGTCGCGCCAGGCGGCGATCCGATCCCCCTTCACCAGCGCGCTGAGCGCGAGGTGGTAGGCATCGAGCGACGTATGGGCGAACAGAGTGACGGCTTCAGCTTCGGCACCGGCCGGGGCGGCGGGTTTCCGGCTGCCGGCTGCGGTGCCGGCGACCACCGGGGCATCGGCCGGGACCTTCGCGACGGACTCGGTGGCACTGGCCTTCGGGGTGACGTTCCCTCGGGTCGTGTTCGCTGGATTCATGGTGACCTCCTGCGCCGCATTGCAGCGGCGGCTTCGCCCCCCTCCGCGCAGGTCTCATAGCAGCGAACTGCCGACCATCGCCGGATCGCCTCGGAGCTGGCAGGAAGGGACCCGCGTCACCCGGGTCCCACAGCGCGAAGCGGTGCGGGTGGTGGCGTGGGGCGCGCGCCCAAGGCAGAGCCGCTACGGCAACGCGGCCCGGCCGACCACCACCGCCGAAACCCCCTTGCCGCAGCCGAAGCCCCAGCCATGGCCGCTTCCCGTCCTCCGTCCAGCCATCGCGGAACGCCATCGGGTCGGCGAAACCCCTGTCCGCGCGATCCGCTGTCGCCGATGATGGAACGGTGATTTAGGTTGTTGATTCGACGTAGCAATCAACTCGCGGGAAGTCGTGGTTGCCCAGGGTGGTGGTCGTCCAGGCCCCGTGTCGACGAGACTCCGCGTACCAATCCTCGATCCCGCGCCGGAGCGCGGCGTGGTCGCCACCGGCAAAGATCTGGTCAAACTGGAAGAGCATGCAGAGCTCACGGCGATCCGGCGCGACGTAGGGCACGGCGCGCTCGGGGTTCAGGAAATGGCGCTCCCCCACGCTCATGACATCGTAGTGCGCGAGCACCTCGCGGTGCATCTCCTGCAGGTAGTCGTGGACGCGGTCCGTATCGGCGCAAAGCTCGATCCCCGGTACGTGCGCGTAGCGCTCGCCAAGCACCGCCGAATCCGCGGCAAAAGCGGGATACCCAGGGACCTTGGCGATGAAGTTCATCACGTCCATGCGGAATCCATCGATCCCTTGGTCGAGCCACCAGCGCATCATCCCGTAGACCGAGCGACGAAGCTCGGGGTTGGTTCAGTTGAGGTCCGGCTGTTTCTTGGAGAAGAGGTGGAGGTAGTACTGTGCCGTCGTGGGGTCGAACTCCCAGGCAGGTCCGCGGAACCACGAGCGCCAGTTGTTCGGTGATCCGCCGTCGCGCGGGTCAGCCCAGATGTAGTGATCTCGTCGCGGGCTCTGGCGGGACGAACGCGACTCCACGAACCAGGGGTGCTCGTCCGACGTGTGGTTCACCACCAGGTCCATGATGAGGCGCATCCCGCGACGGTGGGTCTCGTGCAGCAGCTCGCGGAAGTCCGCCATGCTCCCGAACTCCGGCATGATGGCCTGATAATCCGAGATGTCGTAGCCGTTGTCATCGTTGGGCGATTCGTAGACGGGGCAGAGCCAGAGCACGTCCACACCGAGCCATTGCAGGTAGTCGAGACGAGCGAGGATGCCCTGGAGATCGCCGACCCCATCGCCGTTCGAGTCGGCGAAGCTCCGGGGGTAGATCTGGTAGACGACAGCTTCCTTCCACCACGTTCGCTGCATGAGCTGCCTCGGATGACCTTGCGGGCGAACTCGACCGGCCGCCCCAGACTGGGGCATAGCACGCCGCCCAGGTCGCCGCGATCCCCCGTTGGCCGCCCAACGGCGTGCGAGCCGGCACCCGCCGAGCAGCGGCGGCCGCCGCGCGTCCCTCGAGCGGCGCCGATCACCCGGCTGCCTATTTCCCGGTCTTCACACACCGAAGCGTACAAGCGAAATCCGTGACCTTGCAGCCGCAGGGGTTGGTGGACTCCGGCTTCGGCTTCGGGGGTGGCTTCGGTCGCTCCGGTTGCTCCTCCAGCACGACCGCCTCGGTGCCGCCCTTGACCTTCGCGGAGTCCGCCGGCTTCACCGGGGTCGTGGCCGGCGTCGTGGGGCGGGTCGGGGTGGTCCGACGTGGTGTCGCCGGCGGGGCGGTCACGCCGGCGTCCTGGTCGGCGTTCTCGGGAGGCAGCTCATCGATGGCAAGGGCCGAATCGGCGCCGGAAGCGGGCGTATTCGACGAGATCCCCCGCGCGGGCTCGGTCCGCGCCGCGGCGGCGTTCGGCGCCCCGTCTGGTGGACCAACCACGATGGTGGACGTCGGACCCGGTCCCCGCAGCACGACGTACCCGACGGCGCAACACACAGCCAGCCCCAACGCGACCACCGCCGCGGTCAGGGGGCGCCGCTGGCTCCTCAACCCGCTGAGGTCCGTCTGCGACCATGGATCCGGCACCGTGCTCGAGAGGGCGGAGCTCGTGGAGGCCGTCGCTTCGCTCACCGGTTCCTGGTCGGGAGGAACCGGTAACACGCTCCGTTCGCCGCCGAGCTTGTCGATGGCGCGACGGAGGGCGAGCCTCCTTTGCCGGAGCCGATCGCCGAGGACGCGCCTGACGAGCTGACCAACACCGGCGCGCGGAACCAGAATGCGCGCCTCGACGAGATAGGCCTCGAGCGCCTTCTGCATCTCCTCGGCAGTCTGGAAGCGCCGGTTCACATCGCGCTCGAGCGCGTGGAACACGATTTCCTCAAGCCGCGGCGGGTAGTCCGACACCAACGTCGACGGAGACGGGATCTGTCCGCTCGTCACCAGGGTGAGGGTGTGGGTCGGGTTCCGACCCTTGAAGAGGCGGCGCCCCGTGGTAAGCTCGTAGAGGACGACACCGAGCGAGAAGATGTCGCTCCGGCGATCGATCTCTCGACCCATCGCTTGCTCTGGGGACATGTAGCCGAACTTGCCGCCGATCCGCTCGTCCTCCTGGTGACCTTCCTTCTTCGCGAGCGCGCTCGCCACGCCGAAATCCACCAGCTTGGCGACGCCCGAGGGCCCAATGAGGATGTTGTGCGGCGACACATCGCAGTGCACGATCCCGCGCAGTTCGCCGTCCCAGCCCCGAAGTTCCTGGGCCGCGTGGAGACCGGCAGCAGCGTCCGCCACAATCCGCACGGCCATCTCGGAGGGGATCGGACGTCGCTGACGGGCAACGTTGATCAGCGTCTGGAGCGAGTCACCCTCGATCCACTCCATCGCCATGTAGAGCAAGCCTTGACTCTCGGCGACTTCGAAGACGCGGACGACGTTCTCGTGCTGGATGCTGCCGGTGATCCCGCCCTCGTTGAGGAACATGGATCGGAAGGTCGGATCCTTCGCAAGCTCGGGGAGCATCACCTTCACGGCGACGATGCGCTGCTTGCCGCTCGTGGGTGAAACCTCCCTGGCCGCCCACACGGATGCCATACCACCCCGCCCGAGCTCGATCAGGAGCTCGTAGGCGCCTAGCTTGGTGCCAAGGGCAAGCTGGGACAGAGTGAATGGATTTCATCACGTGTCGTGCCCGGAGGCCAGTCCCGCAAGCCGATACTCACCTGCGCCACCAGGTGTCCTACTCGGGGTAGGAGTGTCACGCACCGATACCGACCGAATTCTGGGCGGCCATCGCGACGGGAGAGGAGGCACGGTCCCCCGCTTTGCGCGAGGCTCGATGCGAAAAGCATCCTCGTTGACCGCCACCAACCCTGCACCGACCTTGGAGCACCTTGTGGTAGAACAGCCGTCGTGGTGCGGCGCCCGGGGGGGCGCCTCGCCCGGGGTCCTCATCGGCGTCCGCCGCCGGTCCCCGCGGGCCGCCGCGCCCGACCTGCTCGAAGGGGGACCGGTCGACCGCCACGCGGCCGTCTTGGCCCTTGGCGTGGAGCTTCGCCAGCCCCTTGACGAGGCGCCCGCTCCGCCGGCGGGGGAGCCCCATCCAGACCGCGGACCGCTCGGGCCCGTCTCCCCCTCGGCGACCCCCGCCGCGAACAACCGGGATTGCCGGACGCCCGCGAGCAGCGCTTCACCACGCGGGCAGGGCGGCAACGATCCCTTCCTCCACGAGGCGAGCGCGATCACTCTCCGGACGCCACCCGAGCACACGCTTCGCTTTCGAGCAATCGAACCGTCCCATCTGCGTGCGGGACACCCAGTCGCGGTAGGTGGGCATGATGCGATCGGGGTGCCTCACCGCGACCTTGATCACCCATTTGAACATCGACTCCGCATAGAAGGCGAGAATCGGCGGGTGATAGCGCTGGATCTTGACACCGGCCTGGCGCTCGAGCTCATCCAGGTACTCGTTGGCACTCAAGATCGGGTCCCCAATCAAGTTGAACGAGTCTCCGTGGATGTCATCGGGCGCGTCGATGGCGGCGAGGATCCCGCGCGCGACGTCCCCTACCAACACCAACGGCAGCTTGTTGTCTCCCTTGCCCCAGACCTGACAGACGCTGTCGTACTGCCACATCCCCACTCCCCAATGCGCCGGGCTGCCCCCGCGGCCAATGACGATCCCCGGGCGCAGGATGACCAGCGGCAGGGCCTGTTCTCGGTGCATGCGCACGAGGAGCGTCTCGGAGGCGGCCTTGGCGCGAGCGTACAGGTTGCGCTGCTCGATCTGCGGGTCGAGGGGCGTCGCCTCGGTGATGGTGCCGGACCCGGGACCCGCATAGTAGGAGTCGATGGTGCCCGTGTAGATGAACCGGTGCACTCCGCGGGCGACGGCACGCTCCGCCACCTGCCGCGTCATCTCGATCTCGTGCTTCTGGTAATCAGCCCAGGTCTTGACGTTCGCCCGCGCGAGGTGGACGACGCACTCGACCCCCTCGAGCGCGCCATCCAGATCGGTTGGGCTGGCGAGATCCCCTGAAACCACTTGCAGGCCTCCCGCCACGAGCTCGCGCGGGAGCTTTCCGGCGCTACGTACGAGCACGCGCGTCGAGGTCCCGCGCCCGAGCAGCTCTCTCACAACCTCCTTGCCGATAAACCCCGTCGCACCGAGGACGAGGACCTTGGCCGGAGCGGTCGCGGTCACCGGTGAAGGTGGCACCGCGACGGCGACCGGAGAAGAGACCGGCGGGGTCAGGTCGCGGATCCGCTCGCACAGCGCGATGACATCGCGGCCCATGGCCGCCGAAATGCGCCGATCGAGCTCCTCCGAGCGGCTAGCATAGAAGCTCTCTACCGCCCTGGTGATGCTGTAACCGTATGGGTTGCCGCGGGGCGACGGCCGAACCTTCGACGCGACGTAGTCGAAGAGCGTTCGCTTTCCCTGTACCACCATCTGCCGCGCCTCGTTCCGCAGCATGGCATAGCGATCGAAGTCCATGTCGCGAGGCACGTGCTGGTGCCGGACGTAGGTGTTGCGTTCGAGGTCCGCCGTGGCGCCGCCCGTAGCCCCGCGAACGTGCACCGAATGCTCGGCGAAGCCCCGACCGAAACCCAGGTTCAGATCGACGACGGTGCGGTCACGGCGCGCGTAGATGTGCCACCGGCGTTGGAAGGCAACGCCGGTGGGCAACACGATGTCGTCGCTAGGGAATACGCCAATCTCATCGGGAATGCCCACGAGATCGAGCAACATCGAGATTGGATGAGGACCGATCTCGAAGAGGATATTGGTGGGGGTCTTGAGCATCCAGGCATCGAAAGGGCCGCCCGTGAGCTGCCCGAGCGGGCGATGCCAGGTGATGCCGACGTAGTCGAGCGCGCCGTACACGTTCGCCTGCAGGTCCGCCCGCAGCTTCTCGTATGGTTCGGCGAAGAGGAAGTTGTGCGCCACCCCGAGCGGGATGCCCCGCCGCCGGGCGATCGCTTCCAGCGCGTCACAGTCGGCGGTGGAGGTGGCCATGGGCTTCTCGACGAGCACCGCCACGCCGGCATCGACTGCGCGCGCGCTCGGCGCGTGGTGTGCATCCGGCGGCGTGAGGACGTGTACGGCATCGAGGTTCGCGTCGGCGAGCATCTCGTCGAGCGAGGCATAGACGGCAGGCACCCCGAAATCCTTGGCGAACGTCTCCGCGCGAGACCGGGCGCGATCGCACACGGCGACCAGACGCACTCCCGGGATCAGACGGAGCGCGCGGCCGTGGTACTCGGAGATGTATCCCGTGCCGACGAGACCAACGCGCCGCTCTCCATGAGCCCCCCAGCGGCGAGCCTCGGCCCGCCCGGATTCACGCGCCCCCTCCGGTTGCTCCTTCGTCATTGGTCGTCAATCCCTTGTACTCGATGAGCTCGACATGGCGCTTCCGCCAGCGCGTATGGTGGTAGTGGAGGATCCCCTGTAACTCCGGCCATTTCGCGATCACGGTGAAGACGGCGACGAGAGCGGCCTCCTTCGGCGTCTGTCGGCGCGCCCGGCCGCGCCGGTAGATGCGGGCGGCGAGAGCAGGGTAGCCGAGAAACGCCAGGAGGCTCAACCCGTGGGTTGGCCAGGAGAGACCGAGGGCGCCGACCGGCACCCCTGCTGCCCAGAACCAGGCCCGGCGACAGTTCGCCCGGAAATGCGCCTCCGGTCCCGAGCCGTGGAGATCCGCCCCCTGGGCGTAGGCCATGCCAGCGCGGCGGGCCCGGGTCCACCACTGGGAGAACCTGATGATCGCCGCGTCGTGGAGCACCATGGGCTCGGCCACCGCGACGACCTTCAGCCCGCGTCGTCGGATCCGCAGACAGAGCTCGTCATCCTCTGCCGCCATGACGTCGATGCGGAAGCCCCCCACCGCGCGAAATGCCTCGGCGCGGACCATGAAGATCCCGCCGCAAGCGTCGATCTCCCCGGGATCCTTCCGCCACTCGATGTTGCACATCAGGTTGTAGATGGACGCCTCGGGGTGCCGTTCGATGACGCGTCCGCACACGATCCCAGCGTGCGGCATCGTGTCGAGCGCGGCCACCCCCCGCTCGACCCAGCCGGCAAACAAAGCGCAGTCACCGTCCACGAACTGCACGTACTCGAGGTCGGGATGGTTGGTGACGAGGCAATCGAACCCCGCGTTGCGGGCTCGCGCCGCGCTCATGGGTCTCGAAGAGTCGAGCTCCACGACGGTCAACCCGACGCTCCGCGCCCAGGCCGCGCTGCCGTCGTGCGAGCTGGAGTCCACATACACAATCGGTGCCTCGACGTCGCTCAGCGACGCAATACACCGGCGCAGTCGCTCTCCTTCGTTGCGACCGATGACAACGATCCCACACGCTGTCATGACGTCACTCGCTCCTCTACCGCAAGGTCGTCGCGCATCCCTTCGTTACCTAGCCGATCCCGCCACTGAAGGATAGCGCGGCCGCGGATAGGACAATGGCGCCCGACCGCTCCGACCACCGTCGCGATCGAGCCTCCGTCGTGAAGGTGGCCAACTTCGCCTGCGAGTCGGTCGGCGTGCTCTCTGACGAGGTGTTGGCACCGTGGAGGGAGGTCGGGCGATGGGCGATGGTTCGGCTGCATCGCGCGTGGACCCCTCGCGGCCTCCGCCGACCGGCCCCTCGGTCGCGCCAGCATGGCTGACAATTGGAGGAAACCACCACCGTCCGCAGTTCAGAAATGGTCGCCCGTGTCTACCATCGGGGCATGGCGCTCACCCTCGGCCTCGTCATGGGCACGCTCGATTCGCTCGCCCCGCTCCACCTCGCCGCATCGTGGGACAACGTCGGACTCATCATCGAACCGGCCCCCGAGATCGATCGCGAGATCGGTCGCGTCCTCGTCACCATCGATCTGAGCGAAGACGTCCTGGACGAGGCACTCCAGACGAGGTCGGAGCTCGTCGTCGCCTATCATCCCCCGATCTTCCAACCCCTGAAGCGCCTCACGCGAGCGAACGCGGATGCTCGAGTAGTCCTCCGCGCGATCGCGAACGGGATCGCGGTGTACTCTCCGCACACGGCGCTCGACGCGGTCGCCGGCGGGGTGAATGACTGGCTGCTCGAGGCCTTCGGCGACTCCGTACGGGACCCGCGCGCCATCGAGCCGGCCCCGCACGACTCCGCGACCGAGCTCACGAGGCCCGTGGGTGCGGGTCGCCTGGCCAAACTCGACCCCCCGATCGCGATCGATGCGGCGGCGGCGTCAGTGAAGCGCCACCTCGGCCTCGACCACGTGCGCCTCGCCATGGCGGCGAACCACGCCAACGGTGCGCCCGTTCGATCGGTCGCCGTCTGCCCCGGGGCGGGCGGGTCGCTCTTCGCGGGACTCGGCAGCGTCGATCTGCTCCTCACCGGAGAGCTCCGTCACCACGACATCCGAGCGCGCAACGCCGCGGGGACCTCGGTCATTCTCGGCGACCACACGAACACGGAGCGTGGCTACCTCCCCTGCTTCGCCGCCCGACTCTACCAGGAACTCGGCGGCGCCGTCGAGGTCATCCAGTCCGCGCGCGATCGCGACCCGCTGCGGGTGATCTAGATCGGCGATCATGATCCTGGTGCGACCGGAACCGAGGCCCCGGGGTGTTCGGCATCTGGAGCGACGAACGGCCGCTCTTTCGCGGCGCCGAGCTCGGCGATCACGTAGTAGCGTCCGAACCCGTAGCGGGTGGTGGCGCCCACCTCCGTGAAGAGCGCCCCGTCCAGGGGTCTTACGTGGAAAGTAGCGAGCCAGCGTCGAAGGCCGCGCTGGAGGAGCAGCGGGAGTCCCCCGAGGTCCGAGAAGTCCACGACCACCACCTTGCCGCCCGGCGCGAGCGCGCGCTGGGTGTTGCGGAGCGCCGCGACCGGATCGGTCACCATGGACAGGCAGTAGGAGAAGAGGACTCGTTCCGGTCGCTGGCCGCCGAGCAACGCCACCAGATCCGCGTCCTCGGCGAACCCGTGCTGGAGCTTGGCCCAAGGCGCGCGAGCGCGGACATGGGCGAGCATCGCGTCCGAGGCGTCGAGCCCGCCGAGCAGGGCACCCGGACGCGCCGCGTGGAGCTGGCGGAGGTTGCGCCCGGTTCCGACCCCAACCTCGATCAACGAATCCCAGTGCTCTGCCAGGAGCTCTCGAACGACGACGTCTCGCCCGAAGAGGAAATACTTGCGGGTCAGGTCGTAGAAGTGGCGCGAGATCCCGTAATAACGGTTCAGGAACGCGCGATGCTCATTCCGATCGGACATGATCCTCTTGAAGGCGATGGCTGCCGGCAGCGCGAAGGGCGGCGGACGCGCCTGCACCGCGGACCATCGGGCGGGAACGAAGGGGAAGGTTGGCGAGGGGGTACCCCTCACGCGGTGAGCGGCGGGCAGAGCCCGCGCCGGTCAATGGGCGACCGTGTAGAAGTTCACCCGGCGGTATTGCCGCGTGCGGTCGAGCTCGGACGCGATCTGCGAGGCGTCGACGTCGAGCTTGAGGTGACGTTCCATTCCGTGGCGCTCGACGAGCGAATCGTCCTCCACGGTGCGGTAGAGGACCCGCGCCCCTTCCTTGCTGGTGCGCACGATCTGGTCGAGGAGCTCCTGCTGCACGGGGTGCGGCATCCAATCGACCGCGTCACATAGCGTGTAGTGTGTCCAGGTGTCGGGACCGGCGCGACGAAGGGTGTCGAAGAGATTGCCGTTCGTGTAGCTTATCGTGGTGGTCGCCCGCTTGCTCTCCCGGTGATGGCACTCTCGGAGGTACGGCGGCACTGCGTCTGGACGGTCGTGGTTGAAATGGCCGGCGATCGCGTACCAGGCGAACCAGTTGCGCTCGAGATCCGTCTCGGCGACACGCTTCAGGTGGCTGATAAGGAAGGTGACGAGGTCGGTCTGCTCCGTCGAGAGGATGCGGTCGCGCTGGCTGAAGTTGACACCGAGCGCGATGAGGTTGAGCGGGGAGTTCAGCGCCGCCCGGATCCATGGCTTCTCCGAGGCCGCACCGAAAGCGACCTCGATCGCCCGCTTGCGGTCGGCCACCGTCTCGCCGATCCGACGCCGCAGCCACTCGGCATCCGTATGGGTTATCGCGCGCACCCCCTTGAGCATCTGCGCGGTGAGCCCCTCCTGAACCATCGACTTTTCGAACATCCGCCAGCGGAGCTTCCAGTAGGCGCGGATCCACCGTGGAAGCGGGGCGACCAGGCGGCGCACGACCCGCTCGGGGTTCGGGTGCCGTCCGAGCCCGAACAGAGAGTAGAGCTCCTCGTGGGACTCGAGGTAGCGCGCTGCCGAGGCCTTCAGGGCGGCCAGCGCGAGGTGGTGGGGGTTGATGTCCACGGCGTCGACACGCCGGGGATTGCGGGCCAGGTGGTTGGCCACACCGCAACCGGCCGCCGAGATGCAGAGGACGCTGCTGTCCTCGTCCACGCCCAAGAACCGCTCGTCAACCTCCGTGTCTTCCCAAAGGATGTTGTAGACGAAAGCGTTCTTGAATAGCTTCTCGAAGGTCCAGTCACGCAGCGGCATCGAGCTCGTACCTCACGCTCGGTCCCCCACAGGGCCGGCGGAGGGACGTTACGGTGGCCGCCCCGAAAATCAAGCGAGCGGGCAGCCATATTCCCGTCACGATTCGGCATCGCGCCCCCTGCTCCGGCGTTCAGGCAGTTTCCCAGGGAATTCGTCAGCGCCGTCACTCGCGAGGGGAGGCCTCCCGCCCCTCGCAACAGACTGGCGGTCGCCTGGCACTACAGGATTCGGCGACCGGCACTCGCCAAGAGTGCTCGAAACAGCGGGCGGCGCAGCTCTCGACCCGAATGCCACAGCCGGGGGCCGAGAAGTCGTCCCCGTCGCAGGCCCCCGTCGCGGCTTCGTCCCCCGGTCCCGCGCAGCAGGATGCGGGTTCGCAAGAGTGGCAGGTACAGAGCTTGCTGCGCGAGAGGCTCGTCCCGGGCGGCGGCGGGGGCCGGCGACCGATCTCGAGGTGAGGCGGCGGTCGGGGTGGGGTCGCCGACGGTCCACACGCCCCGACGGACAGCCAGACCACGTCGGCGAGGAGCATGGTGAGGATCCGGTAGCGGTTCGAGCACGCGGACACGCCGGATCGACACCGTACGTCGGCGATGCCTTGGCACCGACCCGAGGGCGACCTGGTGAGCGATTTGGGTGGGTGAAGGGGATGGCACGGGCTAACCTCCCGCACCGATGCCGTCCCGATCCCTCTCCGAGGCGCTGCCCGCCATCACCCTCGAAGTGGTCGACGCGGAGCCGCCCCTCGACCAGAACGGGTTCCTCCGCCTCGTCCGGCGTCGCTACCGCGCGCATTATCCGGACGGCGCAGCGAGCGAGCCTTTCACATACGACTCGGTCACCAGACGCGCCGTGGACGCCGTTGTCATCGCCGCCCACCACCGCGTCGCCGGTCGGGTTCGTGTCTATCTCCGGAGCGCGGTGAGACCGCCGATCACCGAGCGGATCCAGGCCCGCTCCGCCGTGCCGGAGCGGGGCCACGTGAGCTTGTGGGAGCTCCCCGCCGGGCTGGTCGAGCCCGGGGAGGAGTCGAGCCTCGACGGGGTAGCCGGGGCGGCTCGCCGCGAGCTCTTCGAGGAGCTGGGGTTCGACGTCGACCGATCGCGCCTGGTGCCGCTCGGTCCGAGCACCTTCCCAGCCCCGGGCTTCGCCGCGGAACGCCACTTCTACTTCTCGGTGGAGGTCGACCCGCGCGAACGCGCCGAGCCCACCTTGGATGGGTCTCCGCTCGAGCGCGGAGGGGCAATCGTCGACCTCGACCTCGAAGAGGCGCTCGCGCTGGCGGCGGCAGGCGAGCTGGAGGACGCCAAGACCGAGCTCGGCCTCCGACGACTCCAGGAGCGGCTCGTATGAGCCGCGTGGTGGTGGTCACCCGGCGGACGAACATCGCCCGCTACCTCGAGGAGACCCACGACCCTCGGGTGCGGTGGCTCCTCGAGCATCGCGATCCAGTGGTGAAGCGGTGGCGACGCGCCCACACCGAACACATGCGGACCCTCGATGAGGTGGAGCGGGTGCTCGCACGTGACGGAGTCCACACGGTGGTGATCGACAACCCGCACCTCGCCTTCGACGCGACCGACGCGGATCTGGTGATCACCGTCGGCGGCGACGGAACCCTCCTCGCCGCTTCACACAACGTAGGACATGCGCCGATCCTGGGGGTGAACAGCGCCCCGCGTTCGAGCGTCGGGTTCTACTGCGCCGGTCACGCGGACAACGTGGCGACCCTGCTCCCCGCGGCGCTGGCCGGCCGCGCGCGATCCGTGCGCGTCCAACGGATGCAGGTGACCGTGGACGGCTCGATCCGTGCGGAGCGGGTCCTCAACGAGGCCCTCTACTGCCACGCTTCTCCGGCGGCGACGTCGAAGTACATCATCAGCGTGGGCCGAACGCGCGAGGAACATCGCTCGAGCGGCTTCTGGGTGGGCACCGCGGCCGGGTCGACCGCCGCTCAACGATCGGCCGGTGGCCGAATCCTGCCCCTCCCGTCGAGCTCCCTCCAGCTCGTGGTCCGTGAGCCGTACAAGGCGCCTGGCCAGCGCTTCGACCTCGTACGGACGGTGGTCGATCCACCGGGTCGAATCACCGTGAAGAGCAAGATGCAAGAGGCCTGCATGTTCCTCGACGGCCCGTACATGAAGATCGGGCTCGCGCTCGGGGGAAGCACGGTTTTTTCGCTCTCCCGTCAGCCGCTGACGGTGATCGGGCTGTCCCCACGGCGCGCCCGGGCACGATAGCCCGAGACGGAGGTGGCGCTCGAGAGGATTGGCAAGAACCCGCCACCACGATCGGCCATCCGGCGTCCGGGATCGACCTGAAGCAGCCCGTCGCCGGGGTCCATCTGCTGACGGCGGTGACGGCTGATGGACCCGCGCCGGCCTGGGTTCCGGCTCCGTCGGCCTGGGCGTCACCCGTTCGCCCCCGGGGAAGGGTCGCCGGCACTGGTGGGTCCCCGGGGCAGCACCGCTTGGCGGTGGGCGCGGCAACGGCACGACCCGGCACGCCCCGTGGAACGCTTGCCCCGTCGCGTGCCCGCGGCTACCGTGACCGCCTCTCGGCCCGTGCGGGCAGAGGGATGGTCGCATGGAAACCCAGGATACCGTCGTGATCGTCGATGACGAGGAGATGGTCCTCACCAGCCTCGCTACCTACCTCACCCTCGAAACCGAGTATCGAGTGATGACGTTCACCTCGGCGCGCCTGGCGCTCGGTTTCCTCGAACGAGAGGACGTCGACCTGGTGATCTCGGATTTTCTGATGCCGGAGATGGACGGCATCGCGTTCCTGTCACGCGTCCGCGACCTCCGCCCCGAAGTACCCCGCGTCATCCTCACCGGCTATGCGGACAAGGAGAACGCCATCAAGGCAATCAACGAGGTCGGGCTCTACCAGTATCTCGAGAAGCCCTGGGACAACGATGATCTTCGGATCGTGATCCGCAACGGCATCGAGAAGAAGAAGCTCATCGACAAGCTCGCGGCGAAGATCCGGGAGATCAGCGACGCCCACGGCGAGCTCGAGAGCATCCAGCAGGAGATCCTGAGGGCGTTTGCCTGAGGTCTGGCGGCGCGACGGTGACGCCGCGCCCGAGACAGGCCCGCGGGTGAACAATTTCCTGCTGGCGGGGCACATCCACCCTGATGGGACGCCCCGTCGGAACCGCGAGGCGGTCGAACGGTCGAACGGCCGGCCATAACTTCCCCCCCACGCGACCTCGCCCTGTGGTTCCGGGCGATGCATCCTGCGGGCACGGGCGCTATCGTGAGGATGGCGATTTCATGCCGAAGGACCTCATCGTGCCGGGCCGTGTGCTCGCCGACCGTTACCGACTCGACGAGCTGCTCGGCGAAGGTGGCTTCGGTACGGTTTGGGTTGCGCACCACCTGGTCCTCGAGGCGCCGGTCGCCGTCAAGTTGATCGACCCCGAGATCGCGGAGGACGAGCTCGCGGTTGAGCGCTTCCTGCGCGAAGCGAAGGCCGCCGCGAGCCTCCGGAGCCCGCACGTCGTCCAGATCCTCGACTACGGTGTGGATGAAGGACAGCCCTTCATCGCGATGGAACTCTTGGAGGGAGAGACCCTCGCGCAGCGGATCAAGCGAGAAGGCCAGATCGAGGCGCGAGAAGCGCTCCGCATCCTCGGCCACATTGCGCGAGCCATTGGCCGTGCCCACGAGGCCGGCGTGGTGCACCGCGACCTCAAACCGGAGAACGTGTTCCTCATCCGGAACGACGACGAGGAGATCGCGAAGGTGCTCGACTTCGGGGTCGCCAAGTTCGACGCGAACAGGCTCGGGGTCAAGAGCACGGCGACCCGCACGGGCTCGCTCCTCGGCACGCCCTTCTACATGAGCCCCGAGCAGGTGCTCGGCAACAAGGAGGTCGACTTCCGGTCCGACCTCTGGTCGATGGGGGTCATCGCCTTCGAGATGATGACCGGCAAGCGCCCGTTCGTCAGCGACGGGCTTGGCGATCTCGTCCTCCAGATCACCGTTCACCCGCTGCCCGTGCCCTCACAGTTCGCTCCGGTCGCCGCCGGCTTCGACGACTGGTTCGCGCGGGCCATGACACGGGACCCCGCCCACCGCCTCGGGAGCGCTCGCGAGCTCGTGGAGTCGCTGCGCGAAACGCTCGACCTCGGATCGGACAGCGCGGATGCCGTGGTCACGGTGCCGGAGCCGGGTGAAGACCCGCCAGCGCTTGCGGTGACCCGCGGCCTTCCCACGCGCCAGGATCCAACGCGTCGGCTCGCCGTGTCGACCGCACCCACGGTGCTCGCCGACGGCAAGAGCGGCCGGGTAGCGCTTGCCACCTCGACACCCGAAGGCGAGGCGGAGAGTCCGGACGCCGAGGAACCCCCTCCCCCGCCTCGCTCAGGGCGGAACCACGGCGAATCTGCCACGGTCAGCCAGTTCACGAGCCCGGCGGATCCGCCGAGGGGACGAAGTCCCGTGCTGGCCATCGCGATCGCGGTGGGCGCGCTCGCGATCGGACTCCTCGGTGGCCTGCTGGCGCTCAATCCGCGCCAGGAGCCGCGCCCCCTGCCCGTCGTCGGTGCGCCGGGCTTCCGAAGCGAGTCGTCGCCGGCCAGCAGCCAGATCGCGACCGATCGTCCGTTGAGCGTGATGACACCGCGCGCGGAATCGTCCGCCGCGGACCCCGCACCATCCGCCGAGGGTCAGGCCGAAGGTGAGCTCGCCGCAGTGCCTTCGCAAGCGCCGGGAGGCTCGGCGACCGCGCGCCCGGCGTCGGATGCCGACGAGCCGCCTCCCGAGTGGCTCCCGCGGGAGGTCGATGGGGGAATCGTGAAGCCCGAGTGGGCGCGGGTCGAAGCGCCGGACGCGGGCCAGCCGGTGGAGCCCCCCACCCCCGCGGAACCGCCGACGCCCTACGATTGAGGTGCTACCTCGCGCGATCGCCCCAGCAGGTCGGCACGAAACCAAGAGGGAGGAGGTGTTCTCTCCTGCTTGTCGCGAATGCCCGCCACTTTGGGCGAAGTCGAGGCCACTTGTCCGTTGTCGAGGAGAGAATCTATCCGACCTCGCTCCCAACCGATCAGCCTGCCCGGTGGATCTGGACTGGTGTTCCGTATCTGTCCTGGTCAGGGACGGCGCTGGCGTGCCCGCCCGCTCCACAGCAGCCGTTTCCCGCCACCAGGATCGTCTCCGGGTCGCGAACCGCAGCTCCCACGATGGTCACCGCGCCGTCGGGCACCCTTGCGGGCACCATCACCTCGTCGGCGTTACTGGCGGTGCCATCGACGATCCCGCGGGCGCGGCGGACGAGATGGCGGGGGCAGCTGCGCTCGGCGCGGCTTCGTTCGCTCCGCGCTCGGCAGCGCCGGGGGCGGGTGCGACGGGCTCGGGCGCAGCATCAGCCGTCTCGGCCTCGGCCGCCGAAGGCTCGGGCGCGGGGCGCGCGAGGCGATCGGCGAGCACCGCCATGAGCTGGTCGTTCGCGTTGTGCGGGGAGGGCAGCATCCCCTCGCCGAAGAAGAGGCCGAACCACTCCTCGTGGTAGTCGTGGTAGGCGAAGCTCACGCGGCGCTCGGCCAAGAGATCGAGCATGTCCGCAACCCAGCGCTCGCCGCCGCGATCCTTCTCGAAACTCTCGCGGATGGTCCCGAACTCGCCGAGGTAGAGGGGCACCCGATGGGCCTCGCCGAAGGCGACGTACGCGTCCAGCTCCTGGGCGAGGTAAGCCCGGTCCAGGGGATGCACCGGCACGGCCGAGCTCGAGAAATCGAGCCGGATCTGACAGGTGGCCCCGTCCGGGATCTGCTCGCCCTTCATCCATCCGCTCGCGCGATAGACGGCGCCCGCCCGCACGGGGAAGCGGAGGACGTCCGCCGCCACGGTCGCCTGAGAGCGGGTCCCCGCCACGGCGAGGCTGCCATCGTCGTCGTGACCGGCAGGTTCCTCGGTGCGCGCTCCGCTCCCGTCCTTGGTCCAGAAGAACCAGCCGGCCTTCTTCGCGAGGTCCACGCGCAGGATCTCCCGGGCCACACGCCCCTCCAGATCGAGCTCCTCTACGATCAGATCGTCGAAGTACGCCTTGCCGAAATTGTCGCCCGCGACCAGGACGACGTTGCCCACAACGAGCCGTGGATCCTCCACGCGATACGGCATGCCCTGGTAGAACGTCCAATTGCTGTCGCCCACCGGGAGCTTGGGGCTCGTCTCGGTGCCGGCCTCGCGCGTCAGGTGGAACCACTCCACGCCCACCTGTCCGGGATCCGGGTACCGCTGCTCCTTGGCGATGAACTCGATCCAGGGCGCGCCCTGATGGGTGAAATGGAGAGGTTTGTAGAAGTGAAACTCGTAGACGACGTTGGGATCGCCGACCAGAAGAAGGTTGCGATCCCGATCCTCGCGCCAGTCGCCCCCGACCGCGTTCACGCGTTCGACGAAGATCGCATGCTCGGGATCGACAGCGCGAATCGCGGTGATCGTGCGCTCGGCGAGGTCCTTCCACTGCGCTCGGTCCTCGGGCGGGGCAGGCTCGTTCAGGAGATCGTAGCCGGCGATCACGGGGTCGCCGCGGTACCGCGCGGCGATCGCACGCCAGAGATCAATGAAGCGCTTCTGAGCGGCGACATCCGACCAAAGCGCGCGGCCCTCACCGAGCGACTGGTAGCCACCGGGCGGGACGTGCATGTTGAGCACGACGTAGACATCGTGGGCGCGAGCCCAGGCGACGTTCTGGTCTAGCCACGCAAACCCCTCCGGCTTGTACTCTCCGGGCTTGAGATCGTCCTCGAAGGTCTGGTAACCAAGGTAGAAGCGGACGGAGTTCATCCCGAGGTCCGCGACGCGCTGGAAGTCGATCTCGCCGTGGTGCTCGTCGGGCAGGGGATCGTCCTGCCAGACGCGATTGCCGAACGCGATCCCACGCAACAGGAGGGGATTGCCCAAGCCATCGACGAGCTCGCCTTCGGCCACCCGCACCACGGGCACGGGCTGGGGGAACACGGCCGAGGTGGTGGGCGGACCACCACCCCGCGGCGAGCACGCGATCAGCGAGACCCCTATCAGCGCGAACGAGCCGAAGGCGGCGAGACGCGGGCGGGGGTCGAGCGAGGCCGAGGTGTCGAGTCGGGGCAGGGTTCGGGGAGGGGGCACGGTCAATCCGAAGCGGTGGAGGGATGCCCCAGCCTACCCCAGAAGCCGCGACGCACCCCTAAATCTCGCCGGCGCTCGCGGCGTAGACCATGCGCCGCGTCATCCCGCCGTCGATCACGAGGTTCGCCCCGGTCACGAAGCCCGACTCGTCGCCCAGCAGCCACGACACGGCCGCAGCAACGTCCTCGGGGCGCCCGACGCGGCCTACGGGGTGCTGGTCGTGGTCCTGCGCGGTAAGCTGCTGCGGGATCCGCTCGGAGGATTTCCGGAGCGGCGAGACGTCGATCCACCCAGGGCTGATGCAATTCGCGCGCACGGCAGGCCCGAGGCTGATGGCGAGGGCATGGGTGAGCGCGACGATGCCGCCTTTCGAGGCGGCGTAGGCCTCCCCATGGGGCTCCGACATCAGCGCCCGCGTCGAAGCGATGGTCACGATGGCCCCTCGCGTGGCGCGGAGGTGCGGCGAAGCATGCTTCGCGCAGAGGAAGGTGCCGGTGAGGTTCGTCCCGATGATGTCGTTCCAGCCAGTGAGCGAGAGCGAGTCGAGCGGCTCGAAGCGGCTCACCCCCGCGTTACATACCAGCCCGTCGAGGCGAGCGTGCTTGTTGAGCGCGTGGAGCAGCGCCCGCACCACGTCGGACTCGACGCCCACGTCCGCGTGGACGAACGACACGCTCGCGCCGGCCGGCCCCGACGGCGGTGCAGTCCGATCCTGGTTGAGCTCCATCGAGAGGCTAAGCTCGTCGACGGTCTCGTTCCCCGCATCGCGATCGCGATCCACGATGACGACGTTCCAGCCGTCGTCGAGCAGCCGCTCGGCCGTAGCCCGCCCGAGGCCCTGCGCCCCACCTGTAATCAGCGCCACGGGGCGCTCGCCGTTCGGTCCGCGTTTCGAGCTCACGGCGGCATCAATACCGCGATTCGTCGCCGATGGGCAGAGGATCACCGACACCCGAATTTTCGAACCAAACGCCGGCAAACCGTGCGGCCTCGTCCCTCACGCTGGAGGTGGGAGCGTGGCAGCAGCATCGCTCGCGTGTACGTCGCGAGAGGGGATCTATTTCGTCGGACAGGCTGGGCCGGGCACCGTAGACAAATCGGCTGATGATTGCGCCAGAGCCGTCGAGCTCTGCTGCAATCCTCCGGGATCCTTGATAGCGACGTCACTGGAACGGACTCGCCTCGACCATCCACGGAGCCCACCGCCGAGACACACCCGCCCGGCTCACCGGGGTGGCTGCGCGCCCATCGACCCGATCGCCGCCCTGGAGCAGCAATCAGGTTGATTGCTGCGTCAAATCAACGACCTAGAGCACCAGACCGGCAGCGGACCTCACCAGAGGCAGCGCTGGAAACGCGTCCTCGCCTCGCAGGAACGCGTTCTTGGCGCTGCCGTTGCTGTTGGCAACCTGATCGGTGCTCTAGCCGCTGACGTCTTCGGTGATGCGGACGGCATCGGTGGGGTAGGTGAATCCCCGGGTCACGCAGACCGGATCCGCCACCTTCACGCCCACGGAGGCTGGTTCCGTCGTGAATCCGTAGCAGACCTCGGCCTGATAGGTGCCGGGTTCGGCCGTCTTCTCCTCGTAGCACTCGCCATCCGGATCGAGCTGCCACAGGCGACCGTCCCAGTTGAAGTAGACGGACCCTTCGGTAGTCCCCTGAGTGATGTTGGTGACGTCGTTCCACAGGGCTTCGCACGGCACCGGATCCACATCCACGCCGCAAACGAAGAGCCCGCAGGTCGAGAAGAGCTCGACCGGCTCCCCGTCCTTGGAGAGGCGGAGCCAGGTGGGCATCCCGTCGACGGTCTCGACGAAGACGTCCTGGTCGATGTCCGTCAGGTACTCGAGGCCGAAGGTCACCGTACCCGGCGGGCGGTTGTCGACCGTTATCGTGCCACTGAACGGATCGCCGGCGACCGTCACCGTGAAGTCGGCCAGATCCATGCTCGACAGGCCGCTCTCCGCGAAGTCCACGCACCCCGTGAAGGCCGTGGTCTCGACGTTCCCGCCATAGTCCCAATCCGTGCACGGTCCATCGGTATCGGTGACGACGTTCGTGTACGGGAAGAGGGACTGTTGGTTGTACCCATCACAGAAGGGCCCGAGGCCTCGGGTGTCGGAGGAGAAATCCCAGGTGACCGTAACGCAGGTGCGATGAGCCGCGTCGTATCCTGCCACCGCCCAGCGGATCGAACCGATAGGAAGGCCGAAGAACGTCAGGCTCTCGGGATCGAGCGTCAGCTGGTCGCCGAGCACCACGGCACCACCGTCGCCGCCGCTCCCCAACGCCGCGCCCGAGCCGCCGCTCCCCAACGCCGCGCCCGAGCCGCCGCTCCCCAACGCCGCGCCCGAGCCGCCGCTCCCCA
>JAFGBI010000235.1 GCA_016933275.1 Polyangiaceae bacterium
CTGCTCGCCGGGATGGGGACGCTCTTGACACAACTGCTCTTCAGCAGCGCGGTCCACGCCTTCGTGAAGAGCGGATCCCGGTCGTGGATCAGGTGAGTCGCGGTGCGGAGGAATCCCTCGTCCGGATCCAGCAGATTGCGAGTGACCTGCATCAGCCAGGCGCTGTCCGGATTGATGCGAATGCCAGCGATGTGGACGGCCCGGGACTGAAGCTCCATGACGAAGAAGACCATGACCCGAATGGTGCCGAAGACGCCCAGGGTCTCGACGGCGAAGAAGTCGCAAGCGTGCAAGGTCTCCCAGTGGATCCGGAGGAACTGCTTCCAGGTTCGCTTTCTACTCCGCTCTGGAGCGGGTTCGATGCCGGCCTCGGTCAGGATGCTCGCCACGGTGGTTCGTCCGATGTCCACCCTCAGACCGCGGAGTGCATCACGAATCTTGGTGTAGCCCCATGTGAGATTCTCGCGGGCGAGGCGGATGACGAGGACGCGGATGTCGTCGGACTTGCGCGGCCGGCCAGGGTTCCTGCGTAGCCTCGAACTGTCGTACCTCCGCGCGACGAGCTGTCGGAACCACGCAAGGATGGTGTCCGGACGAACGATCTGGCAGCAGCTCTCGCGTTCCTCGGGCGTGAGGGGCTTCCCCCGGACTGCCAGCCGTCGGCGTTGGTCATCGGTGAGTGGAAGTCGCTTTCGGCCGGTAGTCTCGGTGAACACCTCGCGAAGGACGCGGTTCTCCTCCAGGAGGTACTCGATCCTACGCGCCATGCGTTCGTTGATGGCGTGCGCCACCATGGCGATCAGGAACTGGAGGGGCAGGGGAAGAGCCACCGAGCGGCGTCAGGATGACCGCAGGCGGCGCTCCGATCCAGGCTGTGCTGCGAACGTGGATCGTGCGAGAATCCTACGGCGATGAGTCTTCGGATAGTACCCGAGTCCCAGCACCTCGACCGCAAGTCGCTCCGCAAGGTCACGGGCTCGACCGCCGACTTCGCCGATCTCGCGCAGGACTGCGTCTGCTTCGCGAACGGTGCGGGCGGTACGGTGCTGATCGGCATCGAGGACGACGCCGACGCACCGCGTGCGAGCCAGCGCGTCGATCCCGCACTGCTCGACCACATCCGCAAGCGGATTGGGGAGCTGACCGTGAACGTGCAGGTGGCGGCGGAGCTGAAGCAGCACGAGAACGGCGGCGAGTACATCGCGCTCACAATCCCGCGCGCGACGGGCGTTGCTTCGACGAGCGACGGCCGGTACTTCCTGCGCGTCGGCGACACGTGTCGGCCCATCGTCGGCGACGACGTGATGCGTCTCGCTAGCGAGCGTCCGGCCACTCCCTGGGAGGAGATGACGTCGCTCCGCGTTCGGACGTCGGACGCCGATGCTGCGAAGGTCGCGACCCTCTGCGCACGTTTGCGTGGGTCGGACCGCGTGAAGCCGTCGGTGAAGGAGAAGACCGACGACGAGCTGCTCGTGCACTACGGTCTCGCGAAGAGCGATGTACTCACGAACCTCGGCGTCCTGCTCGTGTGCGGTCGGAGCGGACGCGCAGGTCTTGGTAGCGCCCCCATCGTGCAGGCTATCAAGTACGACGAGCGCGAGGTGAAGGTCGCCAAGTGGAGCTGGGACGACCACGAGGATTCTCCCATCGAGCTGGTCGACGGCGTCTGGAACGAGATCCCCGACTTTCGCGAGAGCTACGAGCTGCCCGACGGCATGTTGCGTACGAAGGTGCCGGCATACGACGAGCTTGTCGTCCGCGAGTTGCTCGTGAACGCGCTCGTGCACCGCCCGTACACGCAGCGGGGCGACCTCTACCTGAACCTTCACCCCGACCGCTTGGAAGTCGTGAACCCGGGGCGACTGCCGATCGGCGTCACTCCGAAGAACATCCTCCACGCGAGCCGCCGCCGGAACGACGGCCTCGCCCGCATCTTCCACGACCTCGGGCTGATGGAGCGCGAGGGCAGCGGCATCGACCTGCTCTTCGAGTGCCTGCTCGCGAGCGGACGTGAGGTGCCCACCATCGCCGAGGGGACTGACTCCGTCCACGTGACGGTGCCCCGCCGCGTGGTGCAGCCCGGCGTTATCCGGCTGCTCAGCGATGCCGACCAGCGCTACCAGCTCACGCAGCGCGAGCGCATCACGTTCGCGCTCATCGCCCAGACCGATGGCGTATCCGCCGCCGAACTCGTCGAGCAGCTCGAGCTGCCGGACTCCGGAGCGCTGCGACCCTGGCTCGGTCGGCTCCCGACGTGGGGACTCGTCGAGCAGTCGGGCCGGACGAAGGCCACGCGGTACTTCGTGCCGCCAGCCTTGCTGCGCGAGGCCGGGCTCGACGCGCTCACGACACTCACGCGGGTCCAGCCGCACCGGCTGCGCGCGCTGATCCTGGAGGACCTCGAGCGCTTTCCGGAGTCGGCCAAGGGCGACATTCTTCGGAGGGTGGGGCCCGAGATCCCGGAGCGAACCTTCCGTCGAGCGCTTGAGGAGCTCGTCGGGGCCGGCGAGGTCGTGGCGACCGGGGAGAAGCGCTGGCGCAGGTACCGGCTCAAGGGCTCTATTGGCCACGGTGAGGAAGATGGCCGATAGGAAGCCATCGCGCCGCGCGCAACCTGCGGAAAACGGGCCGGTTTTCTATTGGCCACCCATTACGCCGTGGCCCATGGACGTGGCCAATAGAGGCCGCCGCGAGCTCGAGCGAGACTGTCCGACAGCCTGTGGTGGCGAAAAAACCATCACACCGACTCAAGCAGCCCTCGCGTACCGGTGATGGAGCCCACCAACGCGAGCCAGCGCGACGAC
>JAFGBI010000236.1 GCA_016933275.1 Polyangiaceae bacterium
ATGCTCGCCGCCGCCGATGCCACCACCGCCCAGCTCGCGCGCCTCGCCGCCTGACCTACAGCCTACAGCCTACAGCCTCAGCTCAGAGAATCTTGCTCTCCCGCGACGACTCTCGACGTCAGTAGTCCAGGTGACCTTCCCGCGGCTGGATGCCCAAGCCTGGGAGGCGGCCCGACCGGAGGGCGGGCACCGAGACCGCGCGCGCCGGTCGACCGCGACCTGGCGCTTCGCCACCCGCCGCCACCGCTGCGTCGCCGCTTCGCCACCTCGACGTGAGGCGGTGCGTGGCTTCGCTGCCGGGCTTCCCCCGAGAAATCCGGGGAAGCCGGCGTGGGGACCGGCTCGGCACGGTGCCTGCAGTGGCGCGGGGCGATGCTGCCCGTTACTCAGCTGCCGGGGCCGATCTGCGGTAAGCCCCGTGGGCTCGCCACCATTCATGCGAGCACCCTCGTCGGCCTCGACGCATACCTCATCCGGGTCGAGGTCTGCGCCACGCGTGGGCCCGCGTTCTTCCAGATGGTCGGGCTCGCGGAGGCCACCGTGCGCGAGGCGCGGGTGCGGGTGGCGAGCGCGCTCGCGCGGCTCGGCGTGCTGCTCGACGAGCACGCGATCACCGTGAACCTAGCCCCGGCGGACCTCCGCAAGGGCGGCGCCGCTCTCGACCTGGCCATCGCGATCGGTGTGCTCGGCGCGATCGGCAAGCTCGATCCAGCCGCGTGTCGGGACGTGCTCCTGCTGGGCGAGCTCTCGCTCGAGGGGAGATTGCAGCCGATCCGCGGCGTCTTGCCGCAGCTCGACGGGGCGCGCGGCCGGAAGCTCGCGCAAGCGATCGTCCCCGCCGGCAACGCAGCGGAGGCAGGCCTGGTGACGGAGCTGCCCGTCTTCGTCGCGGCCGACCTCGAGGCCGTGTGTGAGCACCTCGCAGGGTGCCGGGAGCTTCCCCGCGCACCACGTACCACCTTCGCGCCCTCAGAGGGTGTGGCGGGGGTCGACCTCGCCGACGTTCGTGGCCAGGCGAGCGCTCGCCGTGCGCTCGAGGTCGCAGCCTCCGGCAACCACAACCTCCTCATGGTCGGCCCTCCCGGCGGCGGGAAGACGCTCCTGGCGCGCCTCGTACCCACGATCCTGCCCCCACTCTCCTTCGCCGAGGCGCTCGAGGCCACCGCGATCCAGAGCGTCGCCGGGCTCGTCGATCCCGAGCGGGGCGTGGTCACTACGCGGCCCTTTCGGGCGCCGCACCACTCCGTCAGTGACGCCGGTTTGGTTGGGGGCGGGGACGTACCCCGGCCTGGCGAGGTGAGCCTTGCCCACCACGGCGTGCTCTTCCTCGACGAGTTCGCGGAGTTTCGGCGAAGCGCGCTCGAGGCGTTGCGGCAGCCACTCGAGGATGGCAGCGTCTGCATCTCGCGGGCCCGGGCACGAGCCTGGTTCCCCGCGCGGCCGCTGGTGATAGCAGCGGTGAACCCCTGCCCCTGCGGCTACCTGGGCCACCCGCTCCGGAGCTGTCGCTGCAGCCTCGTGCAGCGGCGCCGCTATCTTGCGCGGCTCTCGGGGCCGCTGCTCGACCGGATCGACGTGCACGTGGCGGTCCCCCCCGTCGACGTGCGATCACTCGCGACCGCTGGGGCAGGCGAGTCGTCCGCCATCGTTCGCCGGCGCGTGCTCGCCGCTCGCGAGCAGCAGCAGTTGCGCTACGAGCGCGGCGAGGTCGCCCACCCCACGAACGCCGCGCTCTCTCTCTCGGAGCTCGATCGAGTGGCTGCCCTCGATCGAGACGGCCGCACCTTCATCAACCGCGCCGTGCAGACGCTCGGCCTGAGTGCCCGGGCGTACGTCCGCGTCCTTCGCGTTGCCCGGTCGATCGCCGACCTCGAGGGAGTGGCTGCAGTGCGTGCACCGCACGTCGCCGAGGCCGTGCAGGGACGCCTGCTCGAGGCCGAGGGGCTCGGCTGATGCGCCGCGATCTCCCCGGCGCCCCGGCGGCGCCGCAAGAGAACCATCGCAGAGCCAGGAGAAGTCAGGAGAAGAACATGAGCAAAGACCACCAAGAGACCCGCCCCGAGCTTTCCGAAGTCGTTCGTGCGGTGGAGAAGGCGCACGGCAAGGGTGCGATCATGAAGCTCGGGGATCCCAGTCATCTCGAGCCGATCCCCGTCATCCCCACGGGCTCGCTCGCTCTTGACGAGGCCCTAGGCGTCGGAGGCTATCCCCGCGGCCGCATCGTCGAGATCTTCGGCCCCGAGTCGAGCGGCAAGACCACCCTCACCCTCCACGCCGTCGCGGAGGTGCAGGCACAGGGTGGGGTCGCTGCTTTCATCGACGCCGAGCATGCCTTCGACCTCCGCTACTCGCAGGCGATCGGCGTCGATCTCGGGCGATTGCTCGTCGCTCAGCCCGACGACGGCGAGCAGGCGCTCGACGTCGCGGAGATCCTGGCCAAATCGGGCGGCGTCGACCTCATCGTCATCGACTCGGTGGCCGCGCTGGTGCCTCGCGCCGAGCTCGCTGGCGACATGGGCGACGCCCACATGGGGCTCCAGGCGCGGCTGATGAGCCAGGCCACACGCAAGCTCACCGGTGTCATCGGGAAGACGGGCACGACCCTTATCTTCATCAACCAGCTCCGCCAGAAGATCGGCGTCGTCTTCGGGAACCCCGAGACTACCGCCGGCGGGCAGGCCCTGAAGTACTACTCGAGCGTGCGCATCGACGTCCGCCGCGTCGGGAAGGTCTCGATCGGAGAAGCGGTGATCGGCAACCGAACCCGGGCCAAGGTGGTGAAGAACAAATGCGCTCCGCCCTTCACGGAAGCGGAGTTCGACATCCGCTGGGGACGAGGCATCGACGGCGCGGCGGATCTGCTTGAGGTTGCTCAGGCTTGCGGGATCATCGAGAAGAGCGGCCAGCACCTGATGCTCGAAGGGAAGAGCCTCGGCAACGGTAGAGAGCGCGCGCGGGACGCCGTGCTCGCCGACGAGGATCTCAGGCGGCTGCTTCTCATGGCCACCGTCGATTCGCTTCCCTCCAAGGCGGGCCGCGACGGATCGAGGCCGTCTCTCGCCAAGACCGGCAACGGAACCAACGTGGCGCCGACCGAGGCGGTTGCGTGACGGGCTAGAGCACCGATCGGGTTGCCAAAAGCAACGGGGCCGGTGGATACGTACCCATGCCCAGCGAGCGCACGTTTCCACCGGCGCCTCGGGCGAGATCTGCTGCCGGTTCGGTGCTCTTGGTGTGCGACAACGTGAGCGTTCACCACGGCAATTCGGTCCGAGAGTGGCTGGCTCGTCATCCACGCTTCCAGATACACTTCACGGGGGTGCACAGTTCGCGGATGAACCAGGTCGAGCAGTGGTTCTCGATCCTGCAGTGCCGACGCGTGACTGTGCCCAATTTCGACGACCTTCAGGATCACGAGCGCAAGATCCTCGAGCTCATCCCGCAGTGGAACGTACAAGCTCATCCATTCCGCTGGTCAAAGCGCTCCTTCGACAAGGTCCTGGCGAAGGTCGACGCGCAACTGGCGATCGCCGCATAGCGGTCCTGGAGCCCGAGCCCGCTGGCACGGACCCGTTGCCAGGAGCCCGAGCCCGAAGAAGGCACGCAACGGACTCGTCATCCCGTCCGACAGTCCCTTAGCGGGGTGATCTTGACCGGATCTGGCAAAACATTTCTCAATGTTCTCGCGGCCATCAGCGCTCAGGCGTCAACGCTCAGGGTCTCCACGTTCTACCTGACCGCTGACCGCTGACCGCTGACCGCTGACGGCCTGGCCTGTTTGGTTCCGGCTCCGCCGGGTTAGTCCCTTAGCGGGGTGATCTTGACCGGATCTGGCAGAACATTTCTCAATGTTCTCGCGGCCATCAGCGCTCAGGCGTCAGCGCTCAGGGTCTCCACGTTC
>JAFGBI010000237.1 GCA_016933275.1 Polyangiaceae bacterium
GTACCAGACCGTCTTCGCTCGATCCCCTGGCTCCGTCGCTGCTCCCACCGCCGGCCTACACCTCACCGTGGCGGCGCGGGAGGTGCTGAAAGCCCGCGGGGTCGGGTGGGCGTGCGTGACGCTCCACGTCGGGTTGGGGACCTTTCGCCCCGTGGAGGTCGACAACCTCGACGAACACCTGATGCACGAGGAGCGGGTAGTGGTGGGGCCGGAGCTTGCGGCGGCGATCGCGGAGACGCGGGCGGCGGGGGGTAAGGTGATGGCCGTGGGGACGACCGTGGTGCGGGCGCTGGAGTCGGCACGCGACCCGAATCGTTCCGGACATGTGGTGCCCTGGGAGGGAAAGACTCGCCTCCTCATCCAACCTGGGTACTCCTTCGGCGTGGTGGACGGGCTGCTGACCAACTTCCATCAGCCCAGGAGCACCCTTCTGGCGCTCGTGGGAGCGTTCGCGGGCATGCGCCAGATCCACGACGCCTACCGCGCGGCGCTGGACGCGGGGTACCGATTCTTGTCATACGGGGACGCCATGTGGATCCCCGAGCGCGCATGCTGACCTTCTCCACCATCGCGACGGCGGGTGCGGCTCGTGCCGGTGTGCTCGCGACGCCACACGGCGTCCTGGCGACACCGGCGTTCATGCCGGTCGCGACCCAGGCGGCCGTGAAGGCGGCGGGGCCGGACGAGGTCGTCGCGACGGGTGCCCGGATGGTCATCATGAACACCTATCACCTCTGGCTTCGTCCGGGGCCAGAGGTGGTGGCCGAACTGGGCGGACTTCATGGGTTCTCTCGCTGGCCCTTGGTCATCGCCACGGATTCGGGGGGGTTCCAGGCGTTCTCTCTCGCCGAGCGGACGCGGGTGTCGGAGGCGGGTTTCGAGTTCGCCTCGCACCTCGATGGACGACGCTTGCTGTTGTCGCCAGAGGAATCCATGCGCGTTCAGGGGCTGCTCGGGTCGGATATCGCGCTACAGCTCGATGTCTGCCCGCCGGGTGGAGCGGAGCGGCCCGTGCTCGTCGACGCCGTGGACCGAACGACTCGCTGGGCCGAGCGCTGCCTGGGCGCTCGACGGCCCGATCAGGCTCTGTTCGGGATCGTCCAAGGCGGGACCGACATCGAGCTGCGGTTGTCTCACGCCGAGGCTCTCGGCCGGCTCCCGCTCGACGGTCTCGCGCTCGGTGGCTTCAGCGTGGGTGAGCCGCGGGCGGAGATGTATCGGGCGCTTGCCGCCGTCGGTCCACGCCTCGATCCTCTCCGTCCGCGATACCTCATGGGGGTCGGCACGCCGCTCGACCTGGTGGACGCCATCGGGTGCGGCATCGATCTGTTCGACTGCGTGTTGCCCACGCGAAACGCTCGCAACGGCCAAGCCTTCGTCGCCGACGGGAAGATCTCACTACGCAACGCGCGCTTCCGTGCTGATGCGCGACCGCTGGAGGTCGGCTGCCCGTGTCCTGCGTGTTCCCGCGGGTTCAGTCGCGCCTACCTACGGCACCTCTTCATGGCGGGGGAGATTCTGTTTCATCGCCTGGTTACCCTGCACAACATCACGTTCTACCAGCGAATCGTACGAGCGGCGCGGACCGCGGTGGTGGAGGGGAATTTCGCGGCCTGGGCCACCGGCTGTCGCGACCGGTGGGCCAGCGCTGGGGCGGGTGAGGTAGGGGGCGATGCAAATCCTCGGCGTGACGCCGAAACCGTGGAATAATCTGACGCCATGGGCGAACGCGACAAGAAGCAGATCGGTCGCATCCTGCTGCAGCAGAAGGCGATTCGCCCTGACCAGCTGGAGCGCGCCCTCGCCGGGCCCGAGACCGAAGGGCGGCTCGCTTCGCGTCTGGCCCGAGAGGGGACGATAACCGACATCGAGGCGCTGAAGGCGCTCAGCGAGCAGCATGGGATCCCTGGCATAGACCTCGCGCAGATCTGTCTCCGTCTCGAGGATCTCGGGCTGCTTCCTCGCGAAATCGCCGAGAAGCACCTCATCCTGCCGGTGCTCAGCCGGGAGGACCGCCTGTTCGTGGCGATGGCCGATCCGCGCGAAAAGCGGGTGATCGATGAACTCGAGTTCGTCACTGGCAAGCGTGTCTTCCCCTACGTTGCTCTGGAGACAGTGCTCGCTCAGGTGATCGACGCTGCCTACGCCGCGAAGATCCGCGGGGAGGCCTACTACGTCGGCCCGAACTGCCCGGCGGAGGTGCTTCGGAAGGTGGGGATCGAAGCCGACGGGACGCTGTTGGCCCGCGAGGGGGGTGCTGCCCATTCGGCGATGACCAGTCCACCGAGCGCGAATCTAGAATCCGCCGCCATGGTGGTGGACGACGCCGTGGGACGCGCGTCCCGCGAGGACGACGTCGAGAGCGATGATTTCGGGGACGTCTCTCCGGAGCTGAGCGTCGTTTCCGACCTCATCGATCCGGGCCCGCCAGGGATCGCCGGACAGAGGACCATCCTGGTCGTCGACGACGAGCCGGACATTCGAACGATGCTCGCTCGGCTCCTCCGATCACGGGGCTACCACGTCATCGAGGCCGAGCGAGGGATGCAGGCTCTGCGCCTGGTCAAGGAGTATCGCCCGGACCTCATCGTTCTCGATGCCATGCTGCCGGAGGTCCACGGATTCGACATCGCCCGGCGGATCAAGGGGAGCCGGCGCTACGGCCACATCCCGATCATCATGGTCAGCGCTGTCTATCGAGGGTGGCGCTACGCAGAGGACCTGAAAGCGAGCTACGGGGTCCATGCCTTCATCGAGAAGCCGTTTCGGATCGCCGACGTGACGCGGGCGGTCGAGCAGGCGTTGGCCCGGGAGATGGCGGGGGAGGACGCCGAGCCAACGGAGACCTCCAAGGAGGCCGAGGCGGCGCTCAACGCGGGGGTGGCAGCGTACAAGGCGGGGCGGATCGACGAGGCCATCGGCCATCTTCAGCGGGGCATCGCCATCGACCCGTTGGCCTACCGGCTCCATTTCCACCTGGGATTGCTCTACGGCAAGCAAAACAAGACCTACGAGGCGATCAGCGAGCTGGAAACGGCGGTCGAGATCAATCCGCGGCACTTTCCTGCTATCAAGAACCTAGCGGTCCTCTACCAGAAGGCTGGATTTCGCAACAAGGCCGCAGAAATGTGGCAGCGTTCGCTCCTTCTCGCCCCCGACGAGGAGATGCGCCAGTCGATCAAGCAACATCTACTGCAACTTCTCTAAAAGGGCTTTCGTTTGGGGCCCGGGGTCGCGCTATGCTCCCCGTCGCCTCAGCCCCACCGAGCAGTGCTCGCCGAGCGGAATGAAGTTCGTCTGTCCCAACTGCAAGGCGAAGTACCAGATCGCCGACGAACGCATCGCCGGTCGATCGGTGAAGATGAAGTGTAGGAAGTGCGGCCACGTCATCCACATCGGACATGGTGCGGACACTAGCCCGGGCCAAGATGCGGATGATCCGTTCGACCAATGGTTGCCGTCAGAAGCGCGCGCAGACCACGCGCGAGCCCCGTCACCGAGGGCGGATCCGGCCCGTTCTCCGCCACCCAAACCACGGGTGGCGGGCTCCGCACCTGGTGGGCGGCCTTCGCCGCCGCGACCCTCACATGGGTCGTCGCGCGCGGCTGTCTCCTCTCGGGTCCCACCTGCCGCCGCTCGTCAGATGCTCGATGCGGTTCCGGGACTGGACCAACCTGCCGAGCCGAAGCTCGACCAGGTCGGGGCGGCGCTCACCCCATTCGCGGTCGAGGCAAGGGAGGAACCAGCCCCATCCGCACCCGTTGCCACTTCGGGGACGGGCAGGGTACCGAACGCGGGGCCGGCAGGGATGGGCGCGCTGGCGGGAGCCTTCCAGCAGGCGGTCGTTGGGCCAGCCGCCGCCGCATTGGCTGCGCTCAACATGCCGGCAGACGATTGGTACGTCGGAATCAACGATGTCCCCGTGGGCCCCATGGGGCTCAGCGCTCTCCGCTCGAAGGCCGTCAGCGGGGCAGTGGGTCCCGATTCGCTGGTTTGGCGTGAGGGTTTCGAGGACTGGCATCCGCTGCGGGCCTATCCCGAGCTGCTCGCGGTAATCGATGAGGCGACGGGTGACGGAGAGCAGACCCACACCAGCGCCGTCGTTCCTGCCGCTGTCTTCGCTCGGGTCGCGGAAGGCGGTGTGGCATCATCATTGCTTGCGACGTCCGAGCGGGTTCCGGTCGAGGAGGTGGCGGGCCTCCCACGACGCTCCTCCGCCGCGTCCGTTTGGCTGGCCATCGCTACTGCGCTCGGTCTGGGCCTGACCGTGGGCTTCGTGGTCTTCGGTGGAACGAAACCACCGGAGACCGTGGTAAAGTACGTGACGGTCTCCAGCACGCCCGCGTCCGCCACGTTGGTTGGGCTGGGGGAGGCGGCAACGAAACCGGAGGCGGTGGAGGTGACCAACGTCACCGCGGTTGCAGCGCGCGGGAATGGTTCGAAGGGGCTGGGATCTCCCGCTCCGGGCCCGGAGGGGACCAGCAAGGGTGGGCTGAAGGGGCTCGAGGGGTTGAAGGGCCCCTCCACGACAGGTCCTAGCGGGGACGTGGGATCTGGAAGTGCTGGACAGCCGCTCGACTCGAGCCAGGTTCAACGAACCGTCAGCCGCTACACTGGCAGCGTCAAGCGCAGTTGTTGGCAGCCCGCTCTCGACACTCGGGACGACTCGGCTCCCTCCACGGCGAAGGTGGTCGTCACCATACAGGTCGCGCCCAACGGAACCGTTTCGAGCGTGGGCACAAGCGGGGATCCCAAGGGCTACCGGGGCCTGGCGTCCTGTATTGCGGGTCGGGTCCGTGGTTGGCAGTTTCCCGTCTCCAACGGCGCGACCAACGTGAACGTGCCCTTCGTTTTCGCCGCGCAGTGAGTGGGGAGCTGCGCTGCCCGGCGGGACGAAGGACCACGCGGGCGAGCACCGCGGAGAACACCCGGCAAGCCACAAAAAAGCGCACGCCGACCCAAGGTCGGCGTGGTCGAGGCGGCCAATAAGCCGGGTTCTGTTCGCGGTGTCAGTCGCCTGACGCCGCGCGGCGATCATTCATCTGGGACGCGTGTTGCCACGCGCCTCGAGCAGCCAACCCTGGGACTCGGACGGGCGATCCTCAGGCGTCCCTTTACTTGGCCTTGCTCCGGATGGGGTTTGCCATACCTCGCTCGTTGCCGGGCGAGTGGTGGTCTCTTACACCGCCGTTTCACCCTTACCCGCGATCCAAGTGGAGGCGGGCGGTTTGTTCTCTGTTGCACTGTCCTCGGGGTTACCCCCACCGGGTGTTGCCCGGCATCCTGCCCTGCGGAGCCCGGACTTTCCTCCCGGACCGATCGGTCCGGGCGAACGCCTTGGCAGCCTCGACGTCGCGACCCTACCACATCGCAGCGAACCGTGATCGTTCCCTGCCTGGCCACCTAAGCCGGCGGAGCCGGAACCAAACAGGGCTGGCCATCAGCGGTCAGGTAGAACGTGGAGACCCTGATCGCTGACGTCCGATGGCTGACGGCCACGAGAACATTACCAGAGTTTTCTGCCAGATCCGGTCAAGATCACACCGCTAAGGGACCAAGCGCCGGCCGGGCCTCCAACCGCGAACCGGAACCCCCACCAGGCCAGGGAAGATGCGAAGCTTCTGCCGGTTCCCTCGCTCGCCCCTCCGAACCGACATGCCTCCGATGCGGGGCAAAACGGCACAGCCGTCGAGCCACGGCTCGGGGGCAACCGGGGCACAGCCGACGAGCTCGGAACGAGGTCAGGCTGCTTCTGTTCGTTCGTCCAACGATGCTTCGCCATGCGTCCGCCAGAGGTCCGTCATCCGCGCGCGGAGCTTCCTCTTCGCCCGCGCCTCGAGCTGACGGGCACGCTCCCGGGAGACACCGAGGCGACGGCCGATTTCGGCCAGGGACAGCTCGTCTTCCGCGTCGGCCATGAGGCGACTCCGAACGATGTAGCGTTCTCTCGGATCGAGGGCCTCGATCGCGCAGCGCACCGCGTCGTTCACGTGCTCGCGGAACTCGTCTGCCACGAACGCCTCCTCCTGGTCACGGTCCGGAGAGACCAGGGTATCGACGAGCGAGGTCATCGAGTCATCGAACACCTTCGAGTCTAGCGAGACGTCACGAGCCTCCAGGCGGCGCACCATCCGCAACACCTGAGGGCGGCTCATGTTGAAACGCTGAGCGAGCAGCTCGTCCGCCTCCTCGCCCTCTCCGACCAGATTGATGATCCGCACCCGTTCCCGGCGTAGTTTGAAGAACATCTTGGAACGTAGCGCGCCAGATCCAACACCAACAAGGCTCCAGGAGCGAATGATGTAGTTCAGCATGTAGGCCCGGATCCAGTAGGCGGCATAGGTGACGAATCGGTTGCCTCGTTCGGGCTCGAACTTCTTCAACGCGTGAACCACGCCGAAATTGCCCTCGGCGATGAGCTCGGTGAGTGGCAGGCCGTAGCGGCGGTACTTGAGGGCGATCGCGATGACGTAGCGGAGGTGCGCCCGCACGAGTCGATCAGCGGTCTTCTC
This sequence comes from Polyangiaceae bacterium, assembly GCA_016933275.1. GTDB lineage: Bacteria > Myxococcota_A > Polyangia > Polyangiales > Polyangiaceae > JAFGBI01. Next base: position 6,513 of record JAFGBI010000237.1, read on the forward strand.
GTCGTGATCCACACACCAACGCCGAGCGAGGAGCAGTTCCTCCTCTCGGGTGAGTTGGGGCATCTGCTGGGCTGTAGTGATGTACCGGGAGAGGGCGGGGTCGATCTCGTGTGCCATTGATAACCTTACGTTACGTGATGTTTGTTTCGCACGGGTTTCGCCCTGGTTGCCTGGTTGGCCAGGCGGGTTCCTCCGACCCGACCCACCCAGGCATCGCCCCAATCGATCCTCCTCGATTTGGCCCGACGGTTGGCTTCGCTGGGCGGCGGAGGATGGCTGGGCTTCGCGAGCAAACTTACATCACGTAACGTAATCATTCAACCGACGGAGCGGCGCCGGGAAGAAAAACGGCTGGTCGGCCATAGATCTCCTTGCCGGTCAGTCGGTCGCGTTCTCGCGGGGAGTGACTACCGCTCGATCCTCTCCCGCGAGGCGGGTCACCGTGACGGGACCTCTGCCCGGGTGGGAGGAGGCCGCTCTCAAGGGTGGAGCTCACCCGCGATCCCTCACCCAACCCGATCGGTGCTCGTTGTCAGCAATCAGGTTGATCGCTGCGTCAGAAATGGGCCAAGACCACCGAACCGGCAGCAGATCTCGCCAGAGGCGCCGCTGGAAACGCATCCGTGCATGGCGAGGATGCGTTTCCAGCGGCGCCGTTGCTGTCGGCAACGTGA
>JAFGBI010000238.1 GCA_016933275.1 Polyangiaceae bacterium
AGAGCTGCACCCGCGCTGTCCGGCGTCAGTCGTTCGCCCGGTTGCCCTCAGCCGACCTCTGGCGTATCGCTTGTTCGAGGTCTAGAAAGCGAAGCGGCTTTGGATCGTTCGCCCACACCGCCAGGCGCGCCCCAGCCGCCGGACGCGCGTCCTCTGTCGGCTGTTCGCGATCGCGTGCGGGATCGCCGAAACCGTGGCGCGCCGCGTCGACTACCAGGCGAAGGCCCCCAAGCGGGTAGATCCCACGTTAGGTGGGGCCGCGCGAAAACCAGGATCAGTTGTCGCCGATGCGCGGCCGGTGATCCAGCGATATCGGGATCGACGGACGGTCGCCACCGAGAACTGTCCCAAGCTGGGCTTCGAGATGGACCACCTTGAGCCGGAGCAAGACGCACCATGGGACACGCGAGGGATCGCAGTTCGGCTCGCGTGAAGCGTCGTTGCGAACCCGCGGCGCCCATGCAAGTAGATCGTTGTTCTGCGTCGGGTGTCGCCCAGTGCGCAGAGCTGTCGGGAGCGGAGGACTCCCCTGCGATGACGAACGAACACGCGTCCAAACGACTAGCTCGCTCTGTGGTCCTGCGCCTCGAAGTCTTGGTCGTGGCCGCTGCGTTCACGCTCGCGTGCAGCGGGCGTGGTGGGGGCGGAGATCGCGCCGGGGGAGGTGCCGCCGGCGGTTCGCCGGTGACTGGCGGTGCGAGCACTGGGGGAGTGACGCCCGGGAGCGCGGGCGAGGATGGCGCTGCGGCCGGCGACTTCACGGCTGGCGGCGCAGCGGGCAGCAAGGACGAAGCTCGGACGGCGGGTTTGGCAGGAGTCGCTGGTGCGGCCGGCGCCGCGCACGCGCACAACGGCGGTGCAGCCAATGCTGCTGGCGCGGCTGGAGCAGCGGGCAACGGGGTCGCAAACGACGTGGCCGGTGCGGCCGGCTCCGCCGGGAACGGCGCCGTCGCGGAGGGTGGCGCCGGTGGCGCTCCCGCGACCACCTGCGAGGTCGGCACGTTCGACCATGATGCCGACCCGAGCACCGACTGCGTGGAGTGGAGTGACTGCCGGCCGGGGGCTTTCGTCAGCACACCGGGCGCCGCAACCAACGATCGCCTCTGTTCGACCTGCGGCGCCGGCACCTTCACTGCGGTGGCCAATACCGAGCAGTGTGCGCCATGGACGGATTGCTCCGCCGGGGAGATCGTGGTTTCGCCACCAGCAGCGACCGCCGATCGCGTGTGCGAGCCATGTCCGAGTGGCTACAGCGAAGCCATGAACGCCGAGGATTGTACGCCGTGGATGGACTGCCCTGCCGGTAGCTTCGTCGTTTCCAACCCCACGGCGACCACCGACCGCAGCTGCGCAGCCTGTCCGACCGGCAGCTTCGCCGCCGGGGTGAACGCCGTGGAATGCACGACGTGGAGCACGTGTCCGGTTGGCACGGTCGAGGCGGGGACCGCGGCGACGGACACCCGCTGTGAAGCCGCGATTACACAACTTGCCGCGGGAGCGAGCCACACCTGCGCCCTGCGCGCAGACGGCACTGTGACCTGCTGGGGGCGCAACTACGGAGGGCCGCCTGGGGATGGCTCCAGCACGGCGGGCCTCGTTCCAATCGGCGTCGCCGGCCTGACCGACGTCAGAGCCATCACCGCCGGCGACAGCCACACCTGCGCCCTACGCACCGATGGCACCGTCGCCTGCTGGAGCAGCTCGTCATCCGCCCCGGCCACCGTCGATTCGCTCTCCCAGGTCAACGCCATCGCTGCGGGCGGCAGCCACACCTGTGCGGCGCGTGAGGATGGCACCGTCGCATGCTGGGGCGACAACGGCTACGGGCAGCTTGGCGATGGCGGCACCGCGAGCAGCAGTACGCCCGTGACCGTATCCGAGCTCGATGGCGTCGTCGAGCTCACCGCGGGCGGGTACCACACCTGTGCGCGGCGCCAGGACGCGACCGTCGCTTGCTGGGGACGCAACTACGAAGGGCAGCTCGGCGGAGCTACCACCGCCACCAGCTCCGTCCCCGTAGCCGTGACGGGCCTCTCCGACGCGGTGTCGCTCGCGGCGGGCGCGTACCACACTTGCGCCGCGCGCGAGGCCGGCGCCGTCGCTTGCTGGGGGTGGAACTCCCTCCGCCAGCTGGGCAACGGCACCACCGCGGGGAGCAGCAGTCCGGTGCCCGTGCTCGACCTCACGGATGCCGTGCAGGTCACCGCGGGAAAAGAGCACACCTGCGCGCGGCGCCAGGACGGCGCGCTCACGTGCTGGGGCTGCAACTATGACGGTCAGCTTGGCCATGGACCCACCATCGAGAGCGCCAATCCCGTGACGGTCGCCGACGCCACCGCTGCCGTCGCCGCTGGCGGAGAGCACACGTGCGCCCTGCGCCAGGACGGCGCGGTCGCCTGTTGGGGGAACAACGAAGCCGGGCAGCTTGGTAGTGGCGTCGCCGCTTCGGGCAGCGCCTCGCCCGTCGCGATCACAGACATTCCCGATACCGGTGCCGTCGTTGCAGGCAACGACCACGCATGCGCGCTGCGCCAGGACAGCTCTGTCGCCTGCTGGGGGTACGGCTCGGACGGGCAGCTCGGCGACGGGACCTTCACGAACCGCAGCGTCCCGGTCACGGTTCCGGGGCTCACCGACGCCGTGGCAATCGCTGCGGGGAGTAACCACTGCTGTGCGGTGCGCGAGAGCGGCCTGGTCGCCTGCTGGGGGGACAACTACAACGGACAGCTTGGCGACGGGACCACCACGGATCGCGGGGCCCCCGTCACGGTCGCTAGCGTCACCGACGCGGTGGCCGTCGCTGGGGGGAAGTACCACACCTGTGCGGTGCACGGGGACGGTACGGTGTCCTGCTGGGGCTACAACGGCTACGGCCAGCTCGGTGACGGGACCACCACGGACCGGTACACTGCGGTGGCGGTTTCCGGGCTCGCCAGCGCCGTCGCCATCGGTGTGGCCTTCGATCACAGCTGCGCGGTGCACGGGGACGGTACGGTGTCCTGCTGGGGCTACAACGGCTACGGTCAGCTCGGTGACGGGACCTATACCGAGCGGCACACGCCGCTCTTGGTCACTGGGCTCAGTGACGCCGTGACCGTCTTCGCCGGCTACGCTCACACCTGCGCGTTGCGACAGGGCGGCGCCGTCGCCTGCTGGGGAGAAAACCGCAATGGTCAGCTCGCAAATGGGACCACCGCGGGCAGCAACACCTTCGTCCCCGCCTCGAGCATCACCGACGCCATCGCGGTCGATGTGAGAGAGGATCGCACTTGCGCGGCACACCAGGGCGGCACCGTCTCCTGTTGGGGACGGGGGATGACCGGCGAAGCAGTGCCAGGGCTCACGGACGCCACGGTCGTCGCGGCGGGCGCGGACCACACCTGCGCGCTGCGCCCGGATGGGATGGTCGCCTGCTGGGGTGACAATGGGTGGGGCCAACTCGGCAACGGCCCCTGGTACACGGCTCCGAATCTCGTGGTTTGGCCATAGTGGTGGCACGGCGCTCGTCCCGAACGGAAACGCTCGGCGAGATCGGCGCCGAGCCCGAGCCGATCGTCGACGACGACGCTGCGCAAGTTCTCGATCCCGCCCTCGAGCTGTTCGATCCATTTCTGGATGCAGCGGTGACCGTGAGGCTCGACCACTACCCGGCGAGCCTGAAGCTCGGTCATTTCAGGCTGGGGAAGGTGGGTGTCGCGGCAGGTCCAGTGGAGGGACGACTTCTCCCAGCAGACCACCCCGTACGAACCGCTCAAACGGGAGGTCGCCTCCTCCGCCGGAGCAGCATCTGGGAACTCGGCAACGACCCCCGTCGGCGCAGAGCGTCGCTTGCACCCGCCGGCAGCCAGGCCCAGCAGGAGGGCAACACCGCCCACGAGGACCCACCACCGATGCCCGCGGAAGCCCGCGACGGATCCCATGCTGTTCGGTGCTTCCCTCGATGTGGATATGTCAAGAGCGACGCTGGGGGCTGGGGTGGCGAAGGACGCCAGTCGCAGGATGCTCGAGGTGGGGAAACAGGGAGCTCCTGTCAGAGGGGTCTCAGCGGTTGCGCTGCGTCCGCGCCCTAGCAAGCACCGTCGTCCCCGACGACCCTTCAGGGCGCCACGCCAACGCTATGCTCGCACGCCACCCCACGCTACCATCCGCTCGGGCCATGGACCAAGGGGCGAGTCGCGGATGTCCAACGCATCCCCGCGTGTAGACGTCGATCTCGGTCCGGAGCTCTGCCAGCGGCTCGGGCTGCTCCGCAAGCTCATGTGGAGGCCGCGGAACACGGCCCAGCATCCGGCGCACCAGCAGGCGCTGGAGGACGCCGTCCTCTCGAAGCCCGCGATCCGGCGGCTCGCGGAGGACCCGGTGATGCTGACGTGCCTGGCGATGGTGCACTTCAACGAGGGGCGGCTCCCGGACGCCCGCGCCCGACTGTACGAGGCCGTGGTGAACTGGCTTCTCCGCGCCAAGAGCGAGCGGCAAGAAGGCGTGAGCCCCGTGCGCTCGCCCGCTTTGCTGGCGCGTGCGTGGAGGGAGCGCCTCGCCGGAGCGGCGATGCTGCTTCTTGCCTCGTGCACCGCCGGTCCTGCGCGGCCGCGCTCTGGTCCGGTAGAGCCAGCGACATCGTTCGCATTGCCGCCTTCATCGTCGGTCTCTTCGCCCGAGTCAGGGAGGGAGACGGACGCACCTGACGCTGGAGAATCCGCTGCCGAAGAGGCGCTGGCAGCTTGCCCGCTCGCAACGCCCGAAGGAGAGCCCCCAATGTTCGGCGCTACCACCGTGCTCCCGGATCGGTGCACGCTCCGCCAATGGGTACTCGGGAACGACGGCTCGTGGACCTCGTTCCCATGGGAGCCGGACGCGCCCGCTGGGGCTCGGACCGGCGGGGTGCCGGTCGCACTGCGGGCCCTCCCCAAGCCGGAGGTCCCGTGGCCCGCGGTCGCGCCGCCTGCCACGGAAGTCCGCTACGCACTATCCGGATTGCCGCAGCGCTGCTCGCTGACCTTGCCGGGTGAAGAGCCGCGTGAAGTAGTCGTGCAGCGGTACAAATTCGACGATTCAGTGAGTCAATTCGCGGTTCTCTGGCCCACCGGGTCGGCGAAGCAGGCGGTGCTGCTGCACGGGATTCTGTTTTCGCCCAGCTTCGAGTATTTTGCGCCCGCCATCGGTGATATGGACGGCGACGGACGCGACGACGTCGCTTTCGTGTCTCAGGGGGTTGGGACCTGCGGCGGGGCGACCCCTCCGGACTGCGCTCTTTGGTGGATGGACATCGTAATGACTTCCACTCACACCTCCTCGGCGCCGCTCACCCTGGTGACCGTCGGTACATTCGATGCGCTGAGGCGTCGACTTGGCACTGACGACTCGTGGTCCAGCGTGCGATGGCACGGCCGGATTCAGCGGGGCGCCTACGAGGTGCGGGTCGTAGGTCCCAAGGGAAGCCATCAGTGGACCGCCTCCCTCAGCGGCGGCCAGTTGCGTGTGCATTGACGCACCTGACGTACTGAGCAGCGTGGGCGACTCCTCCGTGCGTGTGCATTTCGCTCACGGTCACGCTCGTCAAAAGCGCCGCTTCGGTTCGGTTCAGGCGCTATCGAGGACAGAAAGAAGCAGCCGGCCGTCGATGGTTCCGACCAGCAGCGTCCAATCCTGAACGGCGAGCGCGGTGACGACCGTCTGCACGCCATCGGCCACGACCCGCTCGTCGTGGATCAACTCGCCTCCGGACGCGTCGATGACTCCCAGTCGTCCGTTGGTCAACGCGAAGATGACATACCGGGCGTCTGCGGCAGCGACCAGGGAGGCAGCGTTCACATCGACCTCGCACCTCCATAGCGCTCGGCTCCTGGGTAAATAAGAGAGCTCGATGGCCCCCTGGCTCGGAGACGGTGTACTGGCCCAGGGACCTTCTCTCGAAGAATTTGGGTCATGACACCGCTCTTCGCGCCCCCTTCGACCCGGCACTCGACGTCCACCGCGACGTCGACTCACGGCTCGTCGCGCGCGACG
>JAFGBI010000239.1 GCA_016933275.1 Polyangiaceae bacterium
GATGCGCCAGCCGGCTCCGGCGGCACGCCCGCGTTGGCACCGCCCGCCCCTGGCGCCGCCCCTCCAACCGTTGTCTGACGCGGTTGCCTTCCCAACCCACCCAAGAAGGGGGCCCCATCAGGACGCCCAGGGGGGACATCCAAGTTGGGCTCACTCCCGGTCGGGTGCAGCCGAAGCAGGCCGAAATGGCGATCATCATTCGCACGTGGCGCAGCGACCTTTTCATGGATGCCCCAATCTCGGTCAACCAGCGGTCCGAACGAGCAAGGATCTGGTCGACTCAGCACCCGGTGGGCGCCTCCTCGTCGCAGTGTTCCTTGGCCAGCCGCTGGTACTCGGCGATTCCCGCCGCCTCGATGAACTCCCGCTTCGCGGGGCAGAAGGAGGGAGAAGGTCGAGACGCTGCAAGGCGTCTCGAGGACCTCCCGAGCGCGTCGGCCGAGGCGTGACCCCAGCCCTCCGCCGAGTAGGGGTTGCCCGTACTCCTTGATATGGCTAATATGGGTCTGGTGAAGACCACGGTAGAGATCGCTGATGCCCTCTTCCTCCGCGCGAAGAAGCTGGCGAAGACCACCGGGCGCCCCATGCGCGCCCTCGTCGAGGAGGGGCTCCGGCGCGTGCTGGAGCAAGCGCCGACGGCTTCGCGCTATCGGTTGCCCGATTGCCGCGTCGGCGTAGTCGGCTCGCCGAATCCCCTCGAGGCCATGGATTGGCCTGCTCTGCGCGGGGAGATCTACGGGGAGCGCTGACGTGCTGGCGGTCGACACCAACATCCTGGTCTACGCGCACCGGCGCGAGGCGGTCGAAAACGCGGCCGCCGCGCACCTCCTCCGAGAGCTGGCCGAGGCGCCCGAAGCTTGGGCGATCCCTTGGCCCTGCGTGTACGAGTTCTTCAGCGTGGTGACCAACCCGCGGATCTGGCGTGACGCGGCGAGCACCCCGGCCGAGGCTTGGGCCCAGCTCGAGGCTTGGTTCGGCTCCCCCTCGCTGCATCTCCTCGGGGAGGTCGACGGCTTCGCCGCGATCCTCCGGCGTTTCGCCCTCGCCTCGCGCGTGCGCGGTCCAATCGTGCACGACGCCAGGGTCGCGGCCCTTTGCATCGCGCACGGCGTGGCGGCGCTCCTCACGCGGGATCGTGACTTCTCCCTCTTCCCCGAGCTCGCCACGCGAAACCCGCTCGTGCCTTGACCTGTCGGTCTAATGGTCCAGCGGCTTTCTTCGTCTTCCTCGTCATGTCTCGTTGGCCCATTCTGGCTGTTCCTTCCTGTCCAACGAAACGGGGGAGGTTCATCCGACACGGACCGCGTGTTGAAGGCAGCGGTGTAGCGGCGCCCCGAAACCAAACCACGACCACCAGCGGTACCTCGGACGGCATCAGCGGCGGGCTCCGATCTACCGCACCTCATCCCAGACGAGCGCGCCGCCGTGCCGCCAGCGGCGCGCGACCCGGCCGCGGACGCTCGCGACGGGAACCGGGCCGTGGTGACGGCTATCGGCGGAGCTCTGGCGGTTGTCGCCGACCAGGAACAGGGTGCCCGGCGGGACCGTGAAGCGGCCAGGCTCGACTGCCTCGGCCTGGATCGCGATCTCGTGCACCGAGCCGAGATCCTCGGTGTAGGTTGCGGCGTTGTCGCAGGCATTACCCCCACTCGGGCGGGTGAGGACCGCCGTGCCGTTCAGGACGAGCACCCCATCCGCGCGGATCTCGAGCTCGTCGCCGCCAACCGCGACCACGCGGCGTATGAAGTCGTAGCCGGGCTGGGCGGGCGAGCGGTGAACGACGACGTCGCCGACGCGCGGCTCGGCGCGGAGGTAGGCCGTCCTGTCCACGAAGACGTGGTCATTGACCACGAGCGTGGGGCACATCCCGGCCGAGGGGATCCGGAAGGCTTCGACCAGGGTGGCGCGCAGGGCGAGCGCCAGGAGCACCGGGTAGACGAAGAGCGCGAGCACGCCGCTCCCGAAGGCGATCCAGCCGAGCACCGTGGGCCTGGCGCCCCGAGCCCCGACCACCCATGCGTCGAGCGCCGTCGCGAGGATCAAGGCCAAGAGGACGATCGGGAGCGCGACGAGCAAGCGCAGCTCGATCCGCCCGAGCAGGATGACGACCAGCGTACCGAGGTACAGCGACCCCACCCAGGCCGCCCCGCGCAGGGGCCGCTCGACGATCGCATGCCCGAGGCTCGGGAACACGAAGAGGCTCAACAAGGGGGCTAGGATCCGGAGGGTCCGGTTCGGCGCATGCGGGGCCGATGACGGCGAGGTCGAGCTCATGGGCCAGGATTGTCCCACGATGGGGCCCGTATCGGGAGCATCAAACCACTCCGCTGAACCACAGATGATTCCCCGCCGCAGGTCCCAGTCTTGCCGCGGGCTTCGTGGTATCGTTCCCCGAGCACAGGGGACGGTTCCGATGCCCAAGCCAGCGACTTGCGAGATCCTATCGTTCTTGACACCGCTGCTGGCCGTCGCGCTGACGTCGGCGTGCGAAGGCGCGACCACGTCGGGCTCAGAACCCAGCGCTGCGGACGGCGGGTCGGCAGGGGAGCCGGCGAGTGGCGGGGCGGCGGGAGTGCCGGCGAGTGGCGGCACGGGAGCCGGCGGCGGGGGCAGGGGCGGCACCGCGGGTAGCGGCGCGAGCAGCCCCGAGGCGGCTCCCCGCGGCGCCATGACCGTCTCTCCGACCTCTGGCGGATGCGGAGTTGGTCCCTACAGCATTCCGGCTGGCGTCACGGACTCGTCACTGACGACCGATACGAACGTTGGCACTCGCGTCGAGGATGGAGAGCACGAAGCCAGTGTCGATTGCGCGGTGTCGTCGTCGGGCACCGGCTACACCATCACGGCCTCGGTGGCACAGGGGACGACCGCGTTCTTCGTCGCCGGGAGCGTCGAGGAGGCCGCGGACGGCACGTTCTCCGGCAGCGGCGAAGCGAGCTTCATCGCGTAAGGAGCCGACACCATCAGCTCGGCGGATTGCACCGTCACCGTCTCTCCAACGCAGCAGATCGGCCGGGGGAAGGTGTGGGCTGCGGTGAGTTGCACCAATACGCGCGCGGGGTCTGCCCCGGGCGCGTCCTGCGACTTTCACGCGGCGTTCGTCTTCGAGAACTGCGACAGCTGAGCGCTCATCACGCAGGCCCGGGATTCGCTTTGGAGCGACCTAGCGTTGCCCCCTACCCGCCCTGGATCGCGTTGAAGCGGACCTTGGCCGGGATGTCGTGGTCGTACCCATCCACGTCGGGGCCCATCGGCGGCCAGGGGGTGGTCCCGAAATAGTCCGGCGCGCGGTCGAGGTAGAACGACGGGGGCAGCGGCTGCTCGGGGATGCCACGGGTAGCGACGATCTTCCGTGACAAAGACTGCGCCTCCGATCAGGTCGCGGAGTGCCCCGGCGAGAACCGATGTGTCGAGGGCCGCTGTGCCGAGCCCTGCGGTGGCGGCGTGTTCTCTTGTCCCATGGGGCTCGTCTGCATCAACAACCTCTGCATCGAGAACGCCGTCATCGGCAGCGCGGGCTCGGGCAACACCGGCCCGGACAACGGAAGAGCGGAGCCGGGCGCGAGCGGCCCCGGACGGGGTGGCGACGGCGCCGGTGAGGGCCCGCGCGGCGAGGGTGGGAACGGTGGCAGCAACGGGTCGGGACCCACGCTGTAATGATCCCCCAAGGCTTGCCGCCTAAATGCGCAAGGGTAACTGGGCGGGAGGACGCATAGTTTGCCCAGAGAAAGGGAGTGTAGCCGGAGGC
>JAFGBI010000240.1 GCA_016933275.1 Polyangiaceae bacterium
CCAGAGGCAGCGCTGGAAACGCGTCCTCGCCTCGCACGGACGCGTTTCCAGCGCTGCCGTTGCTGTTGGCAACCTGATCGGTGCTCTGGCCGAGGGTGCTCGTCGTCCGGAGCGGCGGCCACCCGCTCCACGCCCGCGACCAGGATCAGCAGTGCTGCGCCAGCCGCTGCGCGTGCGAGCTCGGACTGGACGGGCGGGCTCACGCCCCGATGGGTAACAGATCCGACGGTGCTTGTTTTGACAGGAACGCGGTCGGCCTCAGCGGATCACTCCGCCGATCTCGTCGTCCACGGGTGCGGGGCAGATCTCGTTGCAGGTCGAGAAGCTTCCGGCGCAGGTTTCGTTCGGCGTGCAGGCAGGGTGGTGCTCGAAGTAGAGGTCCGTGACAAGCTCCGTGCAGACGGACACGCCGTTGCCGCGGCACCCGCTCCAGTTCCCTGGGGTTCCTGGCGGGTACTCGTGGCTGTAGGGTGCGTGGCACGCGGGCTCGCACGGGAGGTAGGGGCCGTCTCCGCATACGTCGGGGCTGCAGTCGGGGCGAGTCTCGAAGTAGCTTGGGCCGACGAGCTCGACACATGCGTGCCGCCCATCCGCCGTGCACCCGTTCCAGTCCGGCGACAGGCAAGGATCCGAGCAGTCCGGATCGTCGCAGTCCACGAGGTCGTCTCCGTCATTGCTGACGCCGTCGAAGCAGTCGCTCTCCCGCGTTTCGGTGCCTCCCTGACCTCCCAGGGGATAGCCGTAGAGCAGGCCGAATCCCCCGGTGCAGGTGTCGCAGCTGCCAAAGCCGCCGCTTCCCGCGGCGCCGACGTTGCCGGAGCCGCCGTCGCCGGAGCCGCCGCTTCCCGCGGCGCCGACGTTGCCGGAGCCGCCGTCGCCTGTCGCGCCGCCGTTGCCGGAGCCGCCGTCGCCGGAGCCGCCGCTTCCCGCGGCGCCGACGTTGCCGGAGCCGCCGTCGCCTGTCGCGCCGACGTTGCCGGAGCCGCCGTTGCCGGAGCCGCCGCTTCCCGCGGCGCCGCCGTTGCCGGAGCCGCCGTCGCCTGCCGCGGCGCCGTTGCCGGAGCCGCCCTCGCCGCCCGACCCGCCTAGGAAGATGCCGTAGATCACGCCGTAGCCACCCACGCCGTAGCCGCCGGTGTCCCCGTGGCCGCCGCTGGTGCTCCCCGCACAGTCCCCATCCGTGCAGGAGGTGGAATCGATCTCACCCCCACAGGCAACGCCGAGCAAGGCGGCACCGACCAGGAGGGAACGACGTGCGTCACACCAGCTCCGGAAGCTCAGATGCTCGCCTGGAGGGGCGACCAGTAGTGCGTCAATGAAGGTCCGGAGGGTGCTGGCACAGAGAGCGGAGGACATGGCACAGGTAGTAGAAGCAGGTTTCGTGCCACAGCTGTGCCGTAGTCAAATTTTCGGCAGCTGCTTCGTCTTGGCACAGCGCCGGGCCCCCGCCAACGTCAGGGACTGTGCCACACGGCGGACGTGAAAGGCGAGGACGCGTTTTCAGCGCTGCCTCGGGCGAGGTCTGCTGTCGGTTCGGTGCTCTAGGTCGTTGATTTGACGCAGCAATCAACCTGATTGCTGCTCTAGGGGCGGGCCCGATCGTGGCACTCCACCACTTGGAGGAGCGGCTGCGCGCGATCTCCGGCGTGGCCGTGCTCGCGCTGCGCGCGGGGTTCTTCTACGAGAACTTCCTGATGAACGTGCCGATGATCAAGGCGATGGGCGCAAACGGGGCGCCGTCACCCGCCGAGGCGCAGTGGGAGATCATCGCGGCCGCCGACATCGGGCGCTACGCCGCGAGCCGGCTCCGGGCGCGCGACTTCTCGGGCTTCACTGCCGTCAACCTGGTCGGGCCGCGCCCGGTCTCGATGAGCGAGACGACCCGCGTGCTCGGCCAGGCCATCGGCAAGCCGGAGCTCCCGTACGTGCAGGTGGGCTACGACGACATCGAGCGGGGCCTGCTCGGCATGGGCCTCAAGCCGCGCCTCGCGGCGATGTACGTCGAGCTCTACCGGGGCGCGGCCGCGGGTCTGCTGGCCCCCGAGCCCGGCACCAAGACCGTGCCGCTCGAGACGCCCCTCGAGGCGTTTGGGCCCGTGTTCGCCGCCGCGTACGCGGCGTAGATCCCCGGGAGCCGTGTTCGCCAGCGGGGACGGCCGGCGGAGCCGCTCCCTCGGATCGCCGCCGGAGCGGAGCCCGCCTCTCTGGGGAGCCTTCGGGCGCGAGGACCTCCTGCGCAGGGTGCGCGAGACGCTCGACGGCGCGCCGTAGCGTCGGCGCGGCGCGGCATCCGCGAGACGGCGCGGCATCCGCGAGACGGCGCGGCATCCGCGAGACGGCGCGGTCGCCCTCGGGTTCGCGCTCGGTCGGGGCGGGGCGGGGCGACTCGTGTTAGCGTCCCGCGGTCCCCGCGCAGCTCCCCAAGCCATGGTTCCCTGGCTCGGTCTCGTCTTGCTCGTGGCCATCAACGCCCTCTACGTCGCGGCAGAGTTCGCGGCGGTCGGCGTTCAGCGGAGCGACGTCGCGGCGCTCGCGCGCCGGGGGAGCCCACTGGCGACGAAGCTGCTGGCGGTCATCGAGGATGGGTTCAGGCTCGATCGATACATCGCCGCGTGCCAGATCGGCATCACGCTCTCGAGTCTCGTCGCCGGTGCCTATGGGCAGGTCATGTTCGCTGTCGATCTCGGACCGTGGCTTGGTCGGACCTTGGGGGTGGGGCACGCGACGGCGGAGTCGGCGGCCTTCGTCGTCGTCCTGCTCGTGCTGACGACCGCTCAGGTCGTGTTCGGTGAGCTGGTACCGAAGTCCCTGGCGCTGAAGTTCTCGGTTCGGAGCGCGCTCGTCACCTTTCTGCCGACCCGCTGGTCCGCTTCCGCGCTCCGCGGCTTCATCTGGCTGCTCGACGGCAGCAGGAACTGGCTGCTCAGGCCCTTCGGGATCACGCCGGGCGGGCACCAGCACGTGCAGTCCCCCGAGGAGATCGAGGTCCTGCTCTCCGAGGCGAGGCGGGAGGGTGCGCTGAGCGCCGACGCCCACCGTCGCCTGGAACGGGGGCTCTACCTCTCGTCCCGCACGGTGCGCCAGCTGATGACGTCCCGCAGCGAGGTCTACGGGCTGGACGTGTCGATGCCGCCCGCCGAGATGTTGGAGCGAGTCCTCGAGAGCCCTTTCGGTCGGCTCCTCGTGTACCGCGGTTCTCTCGATGACGTCCTCGGTGTGGTCAGCATCAAGGAGGTGGTCGCGGTGTTCGTGGCTCAGGGGGCGCTGCCTCGGCTGGACCAGGTGCTGCGCCCTATCCGAGATCCGTCACGCCGTGCGCACGGCGTGACACGCGCGGTACCCGGTCTATGAGGGCACGGTCGATCGAATCGTCGGTCTGGTGCTGATCCGCGACCTATTGAAGGCATGAGAGGGGGGTGGCGGTCGGATCGCGCTGGTCCAGGGCAGCGCGCTGGACGGGACCGTCGTTCGTCCGGTGCCGTTCGTCCCGGAGGCGACCCGGCTCGACGCCGTGATCTGCCGGATGCGCAGGGAGAAGACGCAGTTCGTGGTCGTGATGGACGAGCACGGCGGCACCTCGGGGATCTTGACGGCCGAGGATCTGTTCGAGGAGATCGTGGGTGAGATCAACGACGGCCCCGGGGCAACGGAGCCCGTCGTGGAGGTCGAGGGCGAGCTGCGGGCGCTGGGTGTGGCGCGACTCGACCAGGTCGGGGAACAGCTCGGCGTCGAGCTCGAGCACCCGGACGTCGACACGGTCAGCGGACTCGTCCTCACGCTCCTTGGGCGGCCCCCGGAGCTGGACGATCGGGTCCGCTGGGGGGGCGTTGATTCTCGGGTTTGCGCGATCCAGGGGCGGGGGTGCAGGAGTGCGCGTTGGCGGTTGGAGCCGACGCGGTCCGCCTGCCTCGGGTGAGCTCGAGCCCGCCGTCAGGCGAGGCGGGAGCCGACGGCGAGCCCTAGAGCAGCAATCAGGTTGATTGCTGCGTCCAATCAACAACCTAGAGCACCGAACGGCAGCAGACCGCTCCAGCGGCAGCGCTGGAAACGCGTCCTCGCCTCGCACAGACGCGTTTCCAGCGCTGCCGCTGCCGTTGGCAACCTGATCGGCGCTCTAGGGTGTGCTCACGATCTTGAGCATGACGACGCTATGGGTCGGTACGTTGCTCGCCGTGTACGAGTCGGTGAACGGGCCGAGATCCTGTTGGGCCCAGAGATCACGGACGGTGGCGGTGCCAGCGGGTAGGCCGATCTGGCTCCACTGAACGGTGATCGAAGCGTTCTGCGCGCCGCGATTGAACAACGCGACCGCACGCGTGTTAGCTCCTGACATCTCCTTCGACCACACCTCCAGGTTGTTCCCTGGCGTGGCCACTACTCGCCCCTGCACGCCGAGGGGGTCTTGATCGACGGCGATGACATCGGGGTTCGTGAGCGTGGCCAGCGTTGCCGCGCTCATCCTGGTCAGGTCATTTCCCGTGATGAGCGGCGCGGCCATGATCGCCCACATGCTGAAATGAGCGCGCCCTTCCGTGTCGTTCAGGCCATTGCCGACCTCCAGCATATCGGGATCATTCCAGTGCCCCGGCCCCGCGCCGACGTATTCTTCCTTGTTCGCGTCGATGAGACGAATCACCGAGTCCCAGTTTGCGGAGATGTCGAATTCGATGCGCCACATGTTCGCGATGTTGACCAGATCGATCGAGCAGTTGGTCGGCGTGCAATAGGGGCCTTGGTCCCCAGGGTTGATGCTGTAGAAGATCGGGCGCCCGGTGGCCCGGAGCGCGTCGCGCATCACCTCGAAGGCACTCAGCTGTCCTCGGCACTTGTCGTATTTGAGATAGTCGATACCCCACTCGGCGAACGTCGCCGCGTCGGTCGTCTCGTGGCCGAGGCTGCCCACCCCCGGCGTGTAGCCCCCGTAGATGGATGCGCACGTCTGGGTGTTGGGGGTTTCGTAGATTCCGATCTTGAGGCCGAGACCGTGAATGTATTCGGCGAGCGCCGGGATGCCCGAGGGGAACGTGCTCGTGTTCCATTTCAGCCTGCCGTTGGCATCGCGGCCATCCATCCAGCAGTCATCGAGATTGACGTACTCGTAACCAACGTCCGCCATACCGGTCGAGATGAACGCGTCTGCCATGCTCCTCACGACGGACTCGTTCAAGCCGTTGCAGCCGTAGGCGTTCCACGAATTCCACCCCATGGGCGGCGTCGCCCCGACGATGGGGGGGGTACCGCCGGTTTCCGCGCCGCCGGTCGCGGCGCCACCGGTTGCCTGGCCGCCGGAGTCTTCGCCGCCGGAGTCTTCGCCGCCGGAGCCTTCGCCGCCGGAGTCTTCGCCGCCGGTTTCCCCTGCCCCACCCGTGCTGGCTTCGCCGCCGCCGCTATCCGCGACCTCCCCGCCGGTGCCGGCTCCACCCGTTGGCACGCCACCGCCTGTCGCCGTGCCGCCACTGCCGGCGGTTCCTCCGCTGGTGCCGCCGTCGCCCGTCGTTCCTCCGCCGCTGCCACCAGTACCGGCAGTGGTTGCGCCGCCGGTTGCGAGGCCGCCGGCGCTGGCACCACCAGTGGCAAGACCGCCGGTTGGTCCTCCTCCAATGCCGCCGCTCCTCGCGGTACCGCCGCTGTCGCTGCCGCCCGTGCTGGCGCCACCCGTGACTCCTCCGCTCGCAACCGGCCTGCCGCCGGTTCCCTCCTCGCCATTGGGTCCGTCAGACTTCGAGCCACTCGAGCAGGCGGTGGCAAGACACATCCATGCGACGATGCGAAGCGCGCTCGCTGTGGGACAGAAGCGCGTTGGTTGGCCACCGCCCGATCCGACCACGCTACCGGATGGGGGGCTCGATCCTTGGCCGTATTGCCCGTTCCCACAGGCTTCCGGGCGCAACGGTGCGACAGCCGACAGCCACAGGCAGCGATGCCCAAGCAAGGCTTGCCCCAAGGTGACGAGCCGCATCATGACACTGCTTCCTTTCCTTCTTTTCGGCTGGGTCACGGGCATCCCACCCGAGAGAACCAGGAGTCGGGTGCGCAACCGGTCCCGACGACCGATCTGCGACGTGGACACCGCGCCATGTCATTCTTGCCCGCGCTCGCCGTGACGGGACAGGGGTGCGTTTCCTCCCCCGAAGGCTGGACATTTGGGGCAGGCGGAAAACCCACTTCGGCGTCACCCGGCCGTGGCCCGTGTCACGAGCAGCGAACACCGGACCGCGGAAATCGGCACGCCCTTTACTACTGACGTCGAGAGTCGTCGTGGGAGAGCACGCAAGGTTCTAGACCGTAGGCGGGAGGCTTTCGGTCAGGCGGCGAGGCACGCGAGCTGGGCGGTGGTGGCATCGGTGGCGGCGATTATGGCGGCGAGGGCCTGCCGGCCCGTGATGGTGGCCTGGTAGCGATGCGTTCGCGGGATCTTCTCGAGGATCCCATGGGCTCGAAGCAGGCGCAGCAGCGGGCCGACGCGTGCAGTGCGACGACGGCTCGCCTTCTGGTCGGACGTGGGCGGGTCGTGCAGCAGGGCCTGCAGGTAGTCCGACTGGGTGTGCCGAGCGCACCCCTCCACGATACTGAAGGCGACCGAGACCGCGGCTTTGCGCAGTTGAAGTGTCAAACCTCCTCGGTGAGATCCTCGACCGCCGCGCCGCCCGTGTCCGCCGTCGATCCGGCCACCGCCTGGCCCCCGAGGGGGGTGCCGCCGCTCATGCTCGATCCGGGCTGGCTCCCGAGGGGGGGTGCCGCCGCTCGCGCCGCTCGGATCCGGGGTGGGACTGGCTGCCTCGCTGCCTCCATGACCGCCGGCGCGGCCCTGGCGGCTGAGGCAGGGGTCTGGCACAATACTGGCACAGGGGGTGGCGGGTCTCGGTCCCGGGACGAGTCAGGAATCGCCACGTACAGCCCGCCAGCGTCCGCCCCCGCTGCACGACATGAGTGGCACCATCCGTGCATTCCACCGTGGAGCGTCAAGGAGAACCGACCATGCACATCACCTTCCACCACCCGTTCTTCGCGGCGGCTGCTGCCGTGGCTGTCCTCTCGTTCACCGTTCCCGTCCTGGCTCAGTCGGCCGAAGGCCGTACCTGCGAGGTCGATGCGGACTGCGAGGAGGGATTGGTCTGCAGGGTCGTTGGCGCCACGGGCGGCTGTTCGGCTCCAACCTGTCCGGAGGGAGAGGATTGCGATGTCGAGCCCGTCTGCGAGGAGACCGAGTGGCGCGCTTGCGTGGCGCCGCCCTGTACCACGGACGAGGACTGCGGCGCGGGCCTCACCTGCGTCCTGCCCGAAGACGGATCGCTGTCCTGGTGCGAGCCGAAGGCCTGCACCACCGATGCGGATTGCGGGGACGCTTCCCTGAAATGCTTCAAGGAGACATGGGAAGAGTGCTCGCACAGCGGCGTGGCCATGCCGGACTGCGCTCCGGACGCGGAGGACTGCCCGAAGCCAGAGCCTGCCGAGCGAAGCGAGGACTGCACGACCCTCACGGAGAGCTACTGTGCGCCGCGCTACCTCGGGCCGTGCGAGACGGCGGCGGACTGCGGCGCCGGTTTCGACTGCGTTCCGGAGCAGGTTTGCTGGTGCTCGGGCTCGGCCGGCTCCGCCGGGACCTCGAGCAGCTCGGCCGCTGGTGGGGCCTCTTCGAGCGGGAGCGAGAGCGAGCCGAGCGACCCGTCCGGCGCCGCACCTGACGAAGGGCCCGCGGAGTCAGACGCGGGTGCGGGCGATACGGACGGCGATGACGAGGACGTCTCGGAGGACGTAGCCTGTGGCTGCGAGCTCACCGGCACGAACTACTGCGCCGTCCAGGAGATCCCTTGCGAGGACGACGCGGCCTGCCCGGAGGACTGGTCCTGCGTCGAACCTGACACGGCCGCCGTGGATTGTGATCCGGCCGGCTCCGAATGCATCGCGCCCGAGCCCATGCCGAGCCTCTGCGAACCCCCGAGCTGGGGTGGCGATCAGTGGTACACCGTTGGGCTCGACGGGGGAGGGCAGGGCAGTGCGGTGTCCGCCGAACCGACCAGGCCAGAGGATGTCCTGGACGACGACGAAGATGACGACACGACGGGGGACGCACAAGCAGGCGCCACGGAGGAGGAGGCAGGCGCGGATGCCGCCGAGGACGCGAGCGAAGACGGCGGCTGCCAGGTCGCCATGGGATCGCAGGGTGGCGGCTCGGCGCTCGGTCTCCTGCTCGGCCTGGTGGGGCTGGGCGCCCTCCGCCGACGGAGGTGACCTGGACTCCGGCCGCGGCGGGCGTCCAAGGGGACCAGGACTGAGCGGCGATCCCGGCGCCAGGTGGCGGAGGCAGCCGGACCGGCCCCTTCCGCCGGTCTCGAGGTCCCCACCCGCGATGCCGGTTCGGCGCTCGCGGCGAGATGCCACTTCCCTGGACGAATCGATGTGGGAGGATGGCTCCGCCGTCTTCATCCTGCCTGACATCGGTGCCGCATGCATCTCCTGCGTGGGGTTGTCTCCGCCAAGCTCCTTCCCCTCCTGCTGGTGATGACCAGCGCCGCCAGCGCGGCACGAGCCGCCGCTGACTCCACGTCATCGGTGGAGCAGATCCTCGCCGGGGTCGTCGTCTCGACGCAGCCCCGATTCACCGCGGACCACTCCCGGATCGTCACCGAGAGCGTCGTCGAGCAGACGGACGGCAACCTATGGACCGTCACCCAGCGCGGCGGCGAGGTGGCCGGGTACGGAATGCTCGTCAACGACGCCCCGCCCCTGCTCGAGTCGGGGGATCGCGTGGAGCTTCGCGCTCGATTGAGCCAGACGCGACGCGGCGAGCCCGCCTGGACGGTCGCCACCGTCGACCGGCTCGAACGGGTTCCGGAGCATCGTGCCGCCGGCTTCGAGCTCCTCCATGCGCGATTGCTCACCAGAGCGACGCAGGTCCCCCTGTACTGGGCCTCGGGGTGCATCTTCGTCACCCTCGACGTCGCCGGGACGGCCCAGATCCCTGGCGATCTCGAGCTCCCGGTGATGAGCGCCGTGTTCGACCACTGGGTCGCGGCCACCGAGGACTGCTCCTACCTTCGCTTCGTCATGGACGCGCCGAGCACCGCGGAGGTGGGCGTCGATCGTCGGAACGTGGTGTTGTTCCGTGACGACCGGTGGTGCACCCCGGCCACGGACGATGCGCCGGAGGAGTGTCACGACTCGGGCACCGTCGGACTCACGACGACGACCTACGTCACGAGCCAGTCTGACGTCCGCTTCGCCGAGATCGTGGACGTCGACATCGAACTCAACGCCGTAGACTACGTCTTCACGGTTGATGCCGCGTCCCTCGCGGCGGGACCGGGCTGCACCATGGACCTAGCCGCCGTCCTGACCCACGAGGTAGGTCACATGCTCGGCCTGGCTCACAGCTGTCTGATGCCGGAGGATGACCCCAGCTTGCGCGACGAGAACGGGCAGCCGCTCCTCCCCTGTCGACCCTACTCTGCCCTGCCCGAGGCGATCCGAGACGCGACCATGGCGGGCGAGGCGACCTGCGGCGACGCTCGGAAGGCGACGGTCGAGACGGATGACATCCACGGTGTCTGCAGTCTGTTCCCGCTGAGCGCCGACCCAGGCACCTGCCAGGCGCCGGCAACGCTGAAGACGGAGGCGAGGTGTGACTGCAGCAATGTTGGCGCCTCTGGATTCGCCGTCCCCTGGGCGCTGATCGCGAGCGCGGTCCTCCTGGGCGCCCGGGTACGAGGGCGTGGGCGCCATCTCGGCCGAGGTCGGGTGAGGTGGGGGCAGGATGACGGCGCGGATCCGTCGTTGCCGGTCTCTCCAAAGGCAGCGAAATCGACCCTTCGTGGGGGCTCGGTTCGTACAGCGTCGCTTCCATAATCCTCCGCTGCCGCAGCGAGGAGGTACCCGCCAGGGCACGTCGGGGTGGAAAGCCCACCCATCTCGCGGTGCCTCGGGCGAACGCGGGTCGAGTTCAACCCCACTGCGATACGTACACCATGACGGTGCAGAAATGCGCGCGCCTGACCACCATGTGGGCGACCGTTCATCCTCAAACAAGGTGAGGTGTCTATCTGAAACCGGCGGCGCGACGACCGGCGGCGGGGGCACCGAGACCGGCGGCGCCTCGACATGCGTTGTCGACGGTTGCGGCAATGCACCACCTGTTCTGGACAACCCGGCGCCTGCGTCGGACTTCACGGAAGAGGTAGGCGGTGTGTCCTTTGATATGGTGTACATACCGGGCGGCACATTTACTCTAGGGTGCGAAGGCGGTGGCTGCGATGCTGATACGAGCCCCGTGTCGGGCGTGAAGGTCAGCAGTTATCATATCGCGAAGAACGAGGTGTCGAGAGAATTGTGGGGTGCCGTGACGGGCGGTTCGGATGGCAACTGGTATGACTGCGTTGCGTTCGCATGCGAGTTGAGCCGTCAGACAGGCAGAGCGTATCGTACGTGCGATTATCTGTATGCCCTGTCCTCAAATGGGGGGACCTTCTATCACAACTCGTACCAGGGGCATGAGCGCGCTGACTTCAGGATGTTCGAGATCTATTCAAACACCAGCGGCGATTTCCCTCCCACCTGCGTCAACAACAGCTGCAACGACGAGATCGCAAAGGGCCAAGCTGCTTCGTTTTATGCCACCCAGGAAGTCGGCCAATCGACGTTCGTACCGGCACGGTGCCCAGACGGTGGTTGCCAATAGACCACTCAGCCCAAAGAAGGTCATTCGCCCAGAGGAATTCTCTCTGCCTCATCATCCTGGATTTCGCGCGGCCCCGCGACCAGCTGCCGGCGGCGAGCTGATGCCAGGTCCGCGGAGCGCGGATCGACTCGAGAGGGCGCCGGAGTCGGCTTGAAGATACACTGCCCCCTTTCCCCCGCGAGCGATATTCAGTTGTCACGGACGTCAGC
>JAFGBI010000241.1 GCA_016933275.1 Polyangiaceae bacterium
GGCGGCGCGGGCGGCGCGGGCGGCGCGGGCGGCGCGGGTGGCGCGGGCGGCGCGGGCGGCGCGGGTGGCGCGGGTGGCGCGGGTGGCGCGGGTGGCGCGGGTGGCATCCTCCATGGTGCCGGCGCCGCGGATGACGGCGGCTCGATGGCGGTGCCCGGCGAACCCTGAACAGGCGGAACCGGGACGGTCAACACCCGGACGGACCTGGGCTCGCCTGGCCTCGGACCACGACCGGCGCCGCGGAAGGGAGGACCCGACCCTTCGCGCTTGGGCGTCAAATCCCCACCGTGACGGCATCGTCCGGAAGGAGAGCCTGTCCGCACCCGTCACAGGCCCTGTTCGGGCTCGGCGAACCTGACGACCCCCACCCACGAGCCTGACGGGCCGGCACCCCCACCCACCTCACGAGTGGCTGCGCGCCCGACCGATGTCGTTCGTGAAACCGGCCCGAGCGCAGGCGCTTCTTCTCGCGATCGCTCGCTTCCGTGCCCGATTGTGAGGCTGATACCCTCCGATGCGGGCGCGGCGCCAGAGCCCGGTTTCGCGTCAGGCTACTCGCGTCAGGCCCCTCTGACATCACCCTGCGGTGTGATCGGGAGAGGCTGGGTGGTACGCTCCGAAACAGGCTACACTGCCCCCTCGATGCGCCAAGTCTACCAGGGGAACCTGCTCGGCGCGCGGTTCCCTTCCGCTCGAACGCCCAGCGTCGAATACCTCCTCGAGCGCCAGCTCGGCGAAGGGAGCACGGCGATGGCATACCTGGGCTTGCGCGTCGCAGGCGACGGGGCCACCCCGGTCGTGCTCAAGGTCACTCTCCCGGCGTTCGCGAGGAAGACCGAGCAGACCGCCCTGATCGTGGCAAGAAAGGAGTTCGAGTCGCTCGCCCGCATGACGTCGCGCGTCCCACCGAGCCCGTTCGTGGTGCGGCTCTACGACGCCGGTGAGGTCTCCTACGCCATGCCGGGCAGGACGGTCACGCTGCCGTGGCTCGCGCTCGAGTACGTGCACGGCGGAGTCGAAGGCACGACGCTCGAGGAACGCCTCGCGCACTCCCTCCGGACCACCGGCTACGGCTTCGACCGAGCCCGCGCCGCGCGCCTGGTGGAGCACCTCTGCATGGGCCTGGCCGAAGCGCACGACGTCGGCATCATCCACCGCGATGTGACGCCGAACAACGTCCTCTGCTGTGGGGTGGGCGGCACCGAGCTCTTCAAGCTCTCCGATTTCGGGATCGCGCGCCCGAAGGGCCTCGAGGTCACCCTCGGCGTCAGCGTGCTCGGGACCCCGGGCTACATGCCCCCGGAGCAGCTCGGCGTGGGTGAGATCGGCACGTACTCGGACGTCTTCAGCGTAGCGGCGGTCGTGTACCAGGCGCTGGCGGGAACGCCGTACTTCACCGCGCGCTCGCCCATCGAAGCCTTGACGCAGGGACAAGCAGCCAGCCGCACGCCGCTCGCGGCCGGCAAGCATCTGGTCCCCGAGCTCAGGCAGGACGAGGCCACCTGTCGGGAGCTCGATGTCGTGCTCGCTCAGGCATCGGCGGCCGACCCCGCTCAGCGCCCGGCGAGCACGCGCAACCTCGCGTCAGAGCTCATCGCACTCCTTGTCCCACGCCAATCGGCGAGCACGGGCGGGGTAATGCTGCGCAACACCCTCATGAGCCCGGTCGCTCCCGACCAGCGGTGGGTGGTCCGCCACGCCCCCGGCGACGATCGCGTCGTCCACTCCGCGGCCTGGGACAGCGATGGCCGCTGCTTCGCGGCGACCTCCCGCGGACTCGAGCTCTGGGACGGCACGACCTGGATCGGGGCGACCGACGACCAATTCCCGGTTCCCTCGGGGATGCGCTGCGTGCAACGCGTCGGGCCCGGAAGATGGCTGGTCGGGGGTGCTCGCGCCGTGCTCGCAGAGGTCGCGAGCCGCGGCACCGCGCGCGTCATCCGCGGCCCCGACGAACGATGGACCTTCACCATCGCGAGCGGCGATCCCGACGATCTGGACGTGTTCGTCGCGCACGCCCCGGGCCAACCTCCGGCACTCGTCGCCTTCCTCGGCGGCCGCTGGCTCAAGCCGCTCGTGGTCACTGACGCGGCCTTCATCGCTTCGCTGTCGCGGCTCGACGACGACCACTGGCTGGTGACGGGCCGGAGCGTCCATCAGCGCGGCTTCGCCGGGGTGTTCGCGCCGCTCCGCTGGGAGCTCGAGACCATCACCGTCGCCGAGAACCGCGCCTACGTCGCGAGCGCCGGGCAGCACGAGCGCTCCCACGCGCTCGCCGCGGGCGCCGGCGGCCGGGTCGTGGAGCTCGAGGAGTATCGAGTAAGACAGCTAGATCTCCCGGAGCCCGTCGATCTGTCCGCGGCCGCGCTCGACATCGTGGGGCGGCGTTGGGTCGGCAGTGCGGGTACGCTCTGGGTGAGCGCCGGCGAGAATTCGAGCTGGGTCCGCGCGTGGAGCGATCCCCAATGGTCCGCTCCCATCGTCTCGCTCTACGCCGACGTGGGCCTCGTCGTCGCGCTGACCGCGGACGGCGCCGTGCTCGAGAACCGCACCTCCCGCTCCGAGATCGGCGCGGCCATGGTCCGACGGGCAAGCGACCGCCCGCTCTAGAGCACCGATCAGGTTGCCAACAGCAATGGCAGCGCTAGAAACGCGTCTGTGTGAGGCGAAGACGCGTTTCCAGCGCTGCCTCTGGAGAGGTCTGCTGCCGGTTCGGTGCTCTGGTTCTTCTTCTTTTGACGCAGCAGTCAACCTGATTGCTGCTCTAGGACGACGCCCCCCTGCCGGCACGCGATCGGACTGGTCACTCGGCCCGCACACACCGAGCGGGGAGCTATCCCTCAAGAGCCCCGCATGACGCTCGGAGCGCCGACCCCGCCTGCGCCGCGCGACGCCGAGCGGGATCTCGACCCTCTCCGTCGCGACCATTCCGCACTCCGATGAAGACCGTGATGAGCAAGGGATCTTCCGCGCTCTCTCGTACGGAGAGCGCGTGTTCGCGCACCACGTACAGGCACAGCTCGGCGCGTCGATCTTCTTGCACACGCACGGCAAGCGCCGACTGCCGCGGGGGTGAGGGAACGGCGGGTGCCGGCGCCCGCCGGTGCGACGCTTGGATGTGCGCGCCCCGTGGCAAATGCCAGCGCGCCGGCGTCGATCCCCTGCCAACCTCGGTCGTCGTTGCCGTGGCGGCGGCAGGTGGTAGCGTGGGGTCGTCCGCTGCGCAGCGAATGCTAGGTGGCGGCCGATGACGGATCGCAACGGAGAGGTGATGTGCGACGCTCGGGGGTTTCGGGGCGCCCCGTGCTTCTGGTCGGAGCTTGCGGGGGCCACCTGACGGTGACCAGCGATGCCGATCCCGGCATGGGGGACCACTGGCGGGGCGGGTAGTGGCGGACGGAACACCGAGGCTGCCAGGGCACCAGCGCCCAAGAAAGCCCTTCCAGCGCAACGACCCTCCTGGCTGGGAACATCGAAGCGGAGGAACCAGGCCGAGAGGGGAACGACCGAGCACCTGGGCCCGCCACCCTACTCCATCCCAGAATGGGCATGGTCTTCGCTGTGCACGGGGTTTTTGCGGAGAACGCGGTAAGATACGCATCGTCCCCAGCGCGGCGCGGTCGGGAGGAGTCGCGTTCGGAAGAAGGAACCGGGAAACGATGGCGAAGCGCTCGATGGCACGCGCCGTACCGATCACTCGCTGGGCACCACTCGCCCTGCTCTGGCTCCCCCTGTCGGGCTGCTCCCCGACCACCGATTGGCTGGGCGCCAACCGAGTCGCCGGAAGCCCTCCGACGCTCACCGCTGGCGCTCCGGCATCGCCGCTCGGAGGCGCTGGGGCAAGCGCCGCGCAGGGGGGGATGGCAGGCCTCCCTCACGGGGGCGCCGCGGGGAGCGCCGCGCAGGGGGGGATGGCAGGCCTCCCTCATGGAGGCGCTGCGGGAACGGGCGGCGCGGCCGGGGCGGCCGGGGCAGAAGCGACCGGGCCTTCCAGCGTGTTCGCTCAGGTGCTGGGCGTTTCGAATGAAGAGGTGGCGAACAAGCTCGAGGCGGGGTTCCAACAACTCTTCTACGGCGATCCCGCCACGGAAGCGATCTACTTCACGGAAGGGATCGACCAAGCGTACATCTACAACGAGGAGTCAGGCAAGGTTCAGACCGATGGACTCGGCTATGGGATGATGATCTCTGTCCAGCTCGACAAGCAGGACGAATTCGCCCGCCTCTGGCGCTACATGGCCACGAACAACCGTTACGAAAGCGGGGCGCGCGCCGGGTACTTTTTCTGGAGCTGCCCCGAGGACGGTCAGGGTTGCCCCGATCCGAATGGAATGCAGTACGCAGCGGCGGCGCTTCTCTTCGCGGCGAATCGCTGGAGCGTTCCGGACTACGCCGACGACGCGATGGAGATCCTCGATGTGATGCTGCACCTGGAAGACCGGAACGGTGGTGTCGTGGACGGGATCCGCGACGCGTTCGACAACACTACACACGTCGTGCGCGCCGTACCAACCGTCGGCGAGGACGTCACCACGGTTTCTCAGGTCCTGCCCGCCTTCACTGCTGTCTTCCGCGATCGCGGGCACGACGAGGAGGAGTGGGCTGAGATCACGGTCGCCCAACGCGCCCTCATTCGAACGTTCACCAACACGTCAACCCGGCTCTCTCCATACCTCGTTCGTATGACGACGGGAGAGCCATGGGTCAGCGTGTTCCAGGGAGACAGCTATCGAGTCGGGTTGAACGTCGCGGTCGACCATCTCTGGTACGCCACGAATTGGGAGCGGCTGGCGAACACCTTGGTGACCTTCTTCGCGGCTCAGCCCATGCCGCCTCCCGCCCAGTTCGATGTAAACACGGGAGACGCGCTGGAGAGCGGGACGTCGAATGCGCTCATGGCGATCAATGGAGCGTTGGCGGCGGCTGCGACGGACCCTCTCCGCGTCGAGCTCGTGCAGGCGGTCTGGGACATGCCCATCCCCACTGGCAGGTCCCGGTACTACGATGGCACGATGTATCTTCTGAGCCTGCTCGTCTTGGGGGGCGAGATGAGTGTGTACTAGAGCACCGATCAGGTTGCCAACAGCAACGGCAGCGCTGAAAACGCGTCCATGCGAGGCGAGGACGTGTTTCCAGCGCTGCCTCTGGTAAGGTCTGCTGCCGGTTCGGTGCTCTAGGTGCGCACCTCGTCGATGCTCCGCCCATCCGGACCTGGGGCCCCTCGGTTCAAGGCCACGTATCGAGACGCCGCTCGCCGTCGCTTCGCAACCTCCTCCATCGTCGCCGGCAAGACGCCTTCCTCCTTGCGCGTCGACTTCGGCACCGCGCGCGGCTCAGTCGGCCTTCGGTGGCCGGCCAGTCCGTCGTCGGCACCCGCTTTCCCGGGCAGCATGGCTTGCCAGGCCAGCCCCTCCCGACAAGTAGGCAGGCCCTCCGCTGACTCGCCGAGGCCACCGATGATGTTGCCGACCAACGGCAGCGCTGGAAACGCGTCGGCGCGAGGCGAGGACGCGTGAGAAGAAACCCAAGGCTTGCCGCCTGAATCCGCAAGGGTGGCTGGGCGGGAGGACGCCTGGTTCGCCCGGCGCGAGGGAGTGTAGCGGGAGGAGTGCATGGGCCGGAAGGGTGGAAGTGGGGATTGGGGTGAAGGTCAGGGAGGTGGCGGCGAACGAGGGTCGTGACGGCTGCGATCCCAGCATCGCCGAGGCGATCGTGGTGGGTGCGCGCTGTTCCGTCTCGCGCTTCAGGCCCCCATTCTGATGGGCTCGTCCCGCACTGTACTGGGGGCTGGCGGTGGACGCGGGGGCCGGCGAAGGTGGCCGCGCTGGGAGCAGCGCCAGCAACGCCGGCTGCCCGAATGCTGCCGCACCGAACGGTGGCAGCGAGACAGCGGCGGGGACCGACGGCGGTGGCGGTGGGCTCAGCAGCAGTGGCGGTGGGGTCGACGGCGCCCCCGGCATCGGCGGTGGCGGCGGGAGCGACCGGAGAGGTTCGCCCGTCGGCGGAGAGGCTCCAGGCGGGAGTGCCGTCGCGGGTGAGGGTGGTCGCGCGGGCGAGGGCGGGGTTGCTGGCCGCCAAGCGACCGGCGGCACGCCGACCGGCGGTGCCGCGCCACTCGTCCCGAGGCGCTACCAGGTAGCGGTCATGCCACCGTTCACGGCGTGGATGACCTGCTGCTCTCCCAGGTACCAGTCGAATTGCGCCCGGAAGTAGTCGAGCGCGAAGTGCACTGTGTCCGCCCAATGATAGACCACGCCGGCATTGATACCGATCTGATCCTTGATCAAGCTGTACGCCGGCACCGTTACGCCGACGACGAACGGGTCGTCGATGCGCTGAGCCTTGTCGAAGTCCGTCTGAAAGACTCGAACGATGCCCGCCCCGGCAAAGACGTCGAAGTTCCCCAGCACGACTTGAGACTGTCCGTAGTACCCGTCGAAGCGGCGGATGTGGTTGGAGTAGTCGGTGGACGCGGAGCTGACCTCCAACGCGCGGTTGAGCCCGAGGCCCTCGCCAAAGAAACCCGTGACCCCGAGGTGAACCGGTCCGTACTCGAAACGGGCACCGTAGCCCGCGCCAAACGCCTGGATGTTACAGAGCCCCGGATCCGCATCGACATCGGGATTGGGCGGCGCATCGGGATCGCAATACCCATCCCGATACATCTTCTGATAGGCGCCGTTGACGAACGGTTCAACCAGACCCGAACGGCCGAATTCCAACCTGTACCTCAGCTCGCCCTCCGGCCGCGGGTACTTCGTTCGATTGAAACCTGCCGCCTGGTTCCGGATTGGATCGAAGATGCCGACGGTCAGCTGAAGCCCTGCCAGCTCGGGTGTAGCGTACTGCAGCGAGCTAGCCCAGCCGGTCCCCATCACGCCGAAGCCGACCATGCCGCGAGTGGGTCCAGCTCCGTCGAAATCGGCGGGAAACCCCACCGCATAGGCGTAGGCATATTTGGTGTTGATGTCCGTGGCACCCCGGGAGAAGAGGCACCGCGCCCGGCCCGCGAGAAACCTGCCAAAAGGGCCTTCGATCTGAGCATACCCTTGCTTCAGATCGGGCGGGTTCGGGTTGTTCTTGTCGCGCGCCGGGCTCTCGACGACGGTCCAGTACTGAAGATAAGCAGTGGCCGTCGTCCTTGCGGTAAGTGGTGTCCGTACCCCGAGGCCGATGGAGTTGGCAATGAAGCCGCTGCGCAGGCGCATCGAATTGATGGTCCCTTGCTCTTCGACACCGTCTGCGGCGAGCAGGGGGTCATCCGACAACTCCCTTTCTTCCATCGCCTGCACCTCCCCACCCTGAATGGTCCAGGTCGTCGCGTATGCCGGTTCGCCCGCGGCGTTGGTTCCAGTCACCGTATGGGACCGCGGCTTCCCATCACCGTAGACCCAGCTGAGGAACCCGGCGGCGCGACCGTCGGTGAAGATCTCGTACCGGTCCGTCTTGACGAGGGTCTTCTCTGCCTTGGCCGTCGAGGACAGGCCGAGGCCAGAAAAGAGCAACCCGGCGGATACCGCGAGCGGCAGGAGCCTGCCTCTAGTGCAATCCACGAAGATTCTCCTCTCCTGTGAGGTCAACCCCGGAGCGCAGGCTGGTCACGGTCGCTGGCCCTGCTGACCCGAGTGTTCACCGAAATGATGGCTCCTGCTACCTACCGGGATTCCTACATTTCCGTGACCGACTTGACATCGAAGTAGGCCCACTGCGGATAGTAGGTTCCGCCACCGACGGAGTTGACGCGCGGCTGGGCGAACGTCGCCGGCGGATCCATCCCCGTGAGATCGACGGTGCGTGGATTCGGGCACTCCTTCACCCCCTCGTAGGCGCCACAGTTCATCTGTGCCTGGCAGTTTTGGTCATTCAGACGGAAGATGATGCTGCTATTACCCATCACCGGGATCTCGAAGGTGTAGCGGACTTCCAGCACCTCCTCCATGGTGCACGTGTCTGGATCGAACTCGATGGTGGGAGATTTGTTGTCGTAGTAGCAATTGAGGTAAAACACGCTGTCCGCCGCCGGGGGGCCATTCTGCACGTGAACCTCGTAGGTATTCCACCAGTTCGACGGCACGGTACCACCGGTATAGAGCCCGTCATTTGGCCCGGTCCAGTTCACGGGCGTGCTGCCAGCGCGTCGAACGCCGCCGGTGTAGCAGCGACTACCCAAGAGGCCCCTCACCTCGACCTCCATGACGTACGCGGTGCCGGCAGTTCCATGGACGGTCTTGGTGACGTCACGAATCACGTTGTCGTTGCAGCTGCCGTTGTCATTGTTGATCGCGCACTGCCGATCGTCACTGGCCGCACCATCGCACGTGCCTTCCCATACCCAGCCGTCGAGGTCGGGAGCGAAGACCGCTGGGTCTATCCCGGTGGTGCCGCCGGTGTTGCCGCCGCCGGTGTTGCCGCCGCCGGTACCGCCGCCGCCGGTTCCGCCGCCGCCGGTGTTGCCGCCG
Organism: Polyangiaceae bacterium; assembly: GCA_016933275.1. Classification (GTDB taxonomy): domain Bacteria; phylum Myxococcota_A; class Polyangia; order Polyangiales; family Polyangiaceae; genus JAFGBI01. The sequence continues at coordinate 8,460 of JAFGBI010000241.1, forward strand.
CCGGTGTTGCCGCCGCCGGTGTTGCCGCCGCCGGTACCGCCGCCGCCGGTTCCGCCGCCGACGCAACCACCGCTCTGACAAGTCTGAGCAGCACCGCATGCGGTGCCGCAGGTTCCGCAGTTCGAGGCGTCGGTCGCGGTGTTCGTGCACGCGGTGCCGCAGAGCTCTTGACCCTGTGGGCAGACACACGATCCGTTCTCACAGGTCTGTCCCGTGCCGCAGACCACGCCGCAATCCCCGCAGTTGTTCGCATCGACCAAGCCGTCTACGCATGCGTCATTGCAGAGGATCCTGCCGCCGGCGCAGCTGCAAACTCCAGTCACGCACTCTTGTCCGGCAGGACACGCAATACCGCAGTCCCCGCAGTTTGCCTCGTCAGTCTGCCGGTCCACGCAGTTCATGCCGCAAGCGGTCAGCCCGGCCCCGCACTCGGCGCTGCAGACGCCAGCCGAGCAGACCTGAGGCGCGGTACAGACGGTGCCACAAACACCACAGTTATTCCCATCGCTCTGCAGGTCCACGCAGGTTCCGGAGCAGTCCGTGCGACCCGCTGCGCAGGCACACTGACCAGCCTGGCACGTGGTACCGAGCGAACAGATGTGGCCGCAGGTCCCGCAGTTGTTGGGATCTTGGGCCGTGTTCACGCAACCCACCGTGCAGAGTTCGAAACCCGTCGGGCAGGCGCAATGCCCGGCAGTGCAGCTCTGCCCAGCCGGGCACGCGACGCCACAGGCGCCGCAGTTGGAAGGGTTGGTGGTCACGTCCACGCAGGTGGTGCCACACAACTGCTGGCCAGCTTGGCAGGTCGAAGTGCTACCGCCAGTCGGAACCGCGCCGCTGCCACCCGTCCCGCCGCCGCCAACGCCGCCCGATTCGGTGGTCATCGTCGTCGCCGGCGCGTCACCCTGAGAGCAGCTCGAGGCGATGAGAAGCGATAGGGAAGGAACGAAGAGCAATGCCGCTCGTTTCATTTCAGTCTCCTCCGAGACAGGGCCCACACACCTACCGGGACGCCTACAACGGCGTACCCCGAAAGGCAAGGAACTATTCGATAGATCCAATGCCGAAACCGGCATGGTTTGCGCAACACGGAGGTTAGGGGAAGCCGTCTACCTACCGCGAGGCCGGTCGACAGGGGAACCGCAACTACGACCTCAGGCCGACAGCGTGGCTAGAACCACCGCAGTGCTGCTGCAACCCCCCGCCGCACTGATCGAATTCAGAGCGCGGCTCGACGGCGCAACGGCGGCCGGGGGCGCTGCCGGCTCGGGGGGCCGTGCTGTCGGGAGATTCTCAGGCGTGGAGAACGGTCGATGAGGTCGGACGCCCGAGGGCGTGCCAGGGGTGGTGGAGCACTGGGGAGGCCAAGCCTCTCGAGTAGGTCGCGGGCGAGGTCGGTATCCGGTCACGGCCCTGCACGAGTGATGCGGCCCGGGCCGCCGGGGCTGTTTGTACGTTCCATCGCGGAGCTCCCGGTGGGATTGCCCCGGGGCACCTTCGCACCGGGGGTGGTCGCGACGGTTGCCGCGTTGATGGGCGCCTCCCGGCTGAGCCAATGCGTCGCCGTCGATCAGCTCGGCGACCTTGCGAGCCTGAGCACCTCGCTCGAGTCCGTGATCAGGTGTCAGCGGGAGGCGCCCTCGGCGCTGACCGCTCCGCATCATCGTGGCCCCGTGGCTCAGCCCGCCTGACGCCGGCCGCTCACGCGAACACCGTCACGGGGGGGTGTGAACGGAAACCAGATCGCGAAGCTGCGAGTTCGGATCCCCGCGACAATGAGCTTGGTGACGAGGTGGAGGTAGGCGCAAGAGTCGATGTCGTGCGCCATGCACGTGGCAACGATGGTGAGGATGGCAGCCGTGCGCTCTCCTCCGAGATCGAGCTACGTGAAGAGCCAGTTCTTGTGACCGAGGACAAGCCTGCGTCGCCGACCGGCGCGCGGATCTGCGTCCGGTCCTTCTTGACGTGGACCACGCAGTCGCCCTCGTAGGGCTGTTCCCCGATCCGGTAGTCCCTTGGCGGTGTGATCTTGACCGGATTTGGCAGAGAATTTCTCGATGTTCTCTTGGCCATCAGCAATCAGGCGTCAGCGATCAGGATCTCCACGTTCTACCTGACCGCTGACGGCCAAGGTCCCTCTATCGTTCCGGCCCCGCCGGGATAGTTGGCTATCGGGCTGAAGGTGCACCTGACCCCACGCGCAATGCGACGGTCCTTCCAGGACCTGGCCCGGAAGGCTCAGATCTCGGACATCGTGACCCGGTCGATCTCGGGTCCCGCTACCGAGGCGGTGCAGCACCGGTACAGCGCGGTCCGGGGCGACGAGCAGGCGGCCGGCATGGCGAAGATCGTTCGGCTGATCGACTACCGCAGGGCCGCGCCGCGGGTGCCCGCGGCGGAGGCCGATCGACAGGGGACCTCGGCGCGCTGTCGACGCGCTGGTGGCCAGGACAGATCCCTGCTTCCCCCTCCAAGTGGGGAAGGACCCTCCTCAAGTGGGGGAAGACGAAAACGGCCCGGTAATTTTACCGAGCCGTTCCGTATACTTAAGGCGAGCGGGAGAAGGGATTTGAACCCTCGACGTCCACCTTGGCAAGGTGGCACTCTACCGCTGAGTTACTCCCGCGGGTCCCTCGAGTGAGGGACCGGCGTTTTATCTAGCGGAAGTCACACTGTCAAGGCAGCGCCTCCCCCGGATGGGGAGAAACCTGCGGTCAGACGGCGGTGCGTAGACCCCGTCCTTGGCTCCGGCGGCGCCTTCGAGCTTCCCGCCTCGCCGACGCCAGGCCGCCGAGTACCCCGATCGCCGACCGAAAGGACCTCGGGCGAACCGGTCGTCGCCTGCGCCTCGACCCACCCCGGGCAGGTCTGGTGGCCGACCCATGACCTCGACCGGGGAGCGGCGGTCCAGGGGCGCCGACAGCCAGCGCTCCTCGCCGGGGAGCAGTCCGCCGGTCACGATGCACGGTACGTGGGGTTGGTACGAACGATCCGTCCACAGCGATACCCAGACCGAGCCTCCGACTTCAGCCGCGACGACGATCGCGAGCGAGACGCCGAGCTTCAGGGATGGCCACCGCACGCCTCGGGCGGGAGCCGCCAGCGCTGTCGACGGGTACCTCGTGCGCGCGACGCCGTGCAGACTCGAGCCTCCGAGAGGTGGCTAGCGCGAAGCTCGTTTCATCACACGCGGTCGACCTGCACCACGCCGTCGATGCGGCCGAGCGCCTTCATCACGTTCTTGAGCTGCGCGAGATCTGCGACCTGAAAGGCGAAGATGTTGCACGCCCGGCCGTCGTCACCGGCACGGCAGTTGGCCTCGCTGATGTTGATCTTGAGAGCGCTGAAGGTCTGGCTCACGTGGGCGAGGATCCCGGGCTTGTTCTGCGTCATCACCTTGATCTGTACTGGTCGGGTGATGCGGGCGCGCGCGTCCCACGCGACGTCGATCCGGCGATCGGGATCGTTGTCGAACGCCTTGGTGCAGTCACGACGGTGCACCGTCACGCCACGTCCCCGGGTGATGAAGCCCACGATCGAGTCGCCGGGGAGCGGGCTACAGCACTTGGCATAGCGAATGAGCACGTTGTCGATGCCGTTCACGCGGATACCGGGCTGATCCTTCCCGGTAACCCGTCGCACGATCTGCTCGATCCGGCTCGCGCGGAACTCCCGCGGCGCCTCGGGGCTCTCCGGCTCACGCGATTTGACCGCGCGCACGACCTCTTCCGCGTCGAGCTTGCCGTAGCCCACCGCGAGCAGCATCTCGTCTCGACTGCCGAACTTGAGCGCCGTGATCACGCGCCGCACCTCGGCGTCGTTCTTGAGGAACTTGGTCAGACTCATCCCGGCCGCGTGCATCTCACCTTCGAGGAGCTCCCGGCCGAGATTGATGCTCTTGCTCCGTTGCTCCCCGCGCAAGAACGATCGCACGCGGGTCCGGGCGCGCGTGGTGACGCAGTACTCGAGCCAGTCCTTGCTCGGTTGCTGCTGCGGAGACGTCATGATCTCGAGGACGTCGCCGTTCTGGAGCTTGTAGCGGAGCGGGACGATCTGACCGTTGGCACGCGCGCCCGAACAATGGTGGCCGACTTCGGAGTGGATGGCGAACGCGAAGTCGATGGGCGTGGCGCCGCGGGGGAACACCTGAACGTCCCCCTTCGGCGTGAAGACGTAGACCTCGTCTGGGAAGAGATCGATCTTCACTGTCTCCAGGAACTCCGCAGGATCCTTCAGGTTTCTCTCAAAGTCCGCGAGCTCGCGGAGCCAGCTGAACTTCTCGGCGTCCCGCGGATCGATCCCCCCACCGATCCGTTCCTTGTACTTCCAGTGTGCGGCCACCCCCTGCTCGGCGACGCGGTGCATCTCGTGCGTCCGGATCTGGATCTCGACCCGCTGTCGTCCGGGGCCGATCACCGTCGTGTGGAGCGACTGGTACATGTTCGGCTTGGGCAGGGCGATGTAGTCCTTGAAGCGCCCAGGGATCGGCGTCCACTTCGAATGCACGACCCCGAGCGCTGCATAGCAGTCGGCCACGCTCTCGACACAGACGCGAAACGCGATGACATCGTAGACCTGCTCGAAGTCGCACTGGTTCTCCTTCATCTTGCGGTGAATGGAGTACGCATACTTGGCCCGCCCGGAGACCGCGACGGCGAACCCGACCTCGGCCAGGCGCGAGGTGAGGGTCTTGCAGACCTGTTCGATGTACCGCTCCCGTTCCTTCTGCGTGCGCGTGAGGTGCTGGTGGACGTAGCGGAACGCATCCGGCTCGAGGTACTGGAACGCAAGGTCCTCGAGCTCGCCCTTGATCGATTGGATGCCGAGACGGTTGGCGAGCGGCGCGTAGATCTCCATGGTCTCGCGCGCAATCCGCTCCTGAGCGTCGGGCTTCATGTGCTCCAGCGTCCGCATGTTGTCGAGTCGGTCGCACAGCTTGATCAGGAGCACGCGGATGTCCGCGGCCATCGCCACGACCATCTTGCGGAAGTTCTCCGCCTGGCGATCCTCCCGAGAGATGAAGTTGATCTTGCCGAGTTTGGTGACCCCATCGACGAGGCCGGCCACCTCTTCGCCGAAGTCACGGGCGAGCTCGTCGAGCGTGACCGGGGTATCTTCGACTGTGTCGTGGAGCAGAGCGGCGCAGATACTCGCGGTGTCGAGCCGGAGCTCGGTGATGATCTCCGCAACACCGGCCGGGTGGACGAAGTACGGGTCGCCGCTCTTCCGACGCTGCTCCCGGTGCACGTACTGCGAGAAAAGGTACGCGCGCCGGAGCAGGTCGACGTCCGCAACGGGGTGATAGGTCTGAACGCGACCGATGACCTGTTCTATGTCGAAGGGCGAAGCAGCCAAGCGAGGAATACCTGCTTTGCGGAGGGTATCATCCGGGATCGCCACCGGCAAAGGCGCTCCCATCATGGACCATGGAGACATCTCGGTCCGTCGACAAGCCGGATAGCCGGGAGAGATGGTTCGGCACCGGTCGGGACACCATGCGGTGTCGGGCCGCCGTGACGATGGGTTTGGCGCTCGGCGAGGTTCCGGAGCGGCGACCACTCCCTATCGCGGCAAGACGGGTCGAGGCTAGGCTTGATCCCGACGCCAATGTCAATCGGAATTCCGCCTTGGCCGATCCCCCCGCGGGAGCTCGGGGTCTATGTGCACTTCCCCTGGTGCCTCCGAAAATGCGGATACTGTGACTTTTTGAGCGTCGCGCTCCCGCGGGAAGCGATCCCAGTCGCGGCCTACACCGATGCGGTGCTCGCCGAGCTCCACGCACGGGCCCCCCACGTGACGATGGACCGAGCGGCGGTAGGCGCCGACGGTACCGAGGATCCCGAGGGGACCTCGGGTAACCCAAGCCCCGTGGTGAGGGTCGCCAGCGTGTACTTCGGCGGCGGCACCCCGTCGCTCTGGACACCGCGGGAGCTCGGACGAGTGATCGCGGGGGTTGCAGGTGCGTTCACGGTCGATCCGAACGTCGAGATCACCGTCGAATGCAACCCATCGAGCTTCAGTCGCGAACAGGCCGAGTCCCTGCTCGCCGTTGGGGCAAACCGGGTCAGCATCGGCGTGCAGGGCCTCGATTCGGGGAGGCTCGCCTTCCTCGAGCGACTACACGATGGGGCTCAGGCGCTCGCGGCAGTGGAGGCCGCCGTCGCCGCCCGCGTCCCGAGGATCGCCGCCGATCTGATCTTCGGGCTGCCAGAACAGAGCGCCGCCGCCGCGGCCAGCGAGGCGCGGATCCTCGCGGCGTTGCCCGTCACGCACCTTAGCGCGTACGCGCTAACCATCGAGCCCGACACACCCTTCGGCGACCGCGCGCGGACGGGGCGGCTCCCGCTCGTGAGCGAGGAGCTGCTCGCCGACTCGTTCCTGGCGGTCAGTGACACGCTCGTCGCCGCGGGGCTCACCCACTACGAGGTTAGCAACTATGCCCGCGGAGGACACGTCTCTCGCCACAACCTCGGGTGCTGGCGGGGTCAAGACTACCTGGGACTCGGCGCGGGCGCCTGGGGCACCATCACCGACCGGACGGGGCGGATCCGATACCGGAACACGCCGTCACCGGAGCGGTACGTCGCAGGCTACGCGGCGCTCGGCCGCTCGGCGAGCCGCGACCCCGCTCGATGGCCGGCGCCGTGGCCCGGCGCGGTGACCGAGCAGGAACCCATCGACGCGGAGACGGCGCTCCGTGAGCGCTTGATGCTCGGCCTGCGCCTCGCGGAGGGGGTCGATCTCGTCGAGGCCGCGGCTGCGCTCGGGGTCGCCCCGTTCCCGCGTTCGCGCCGGGCGGCGATCGATCGACTCACCGCGCAAGGGCGCCTCTCGGTGGACGGTGGTAGGCTGGTGATCCCCCGCTCAGCCTGGCTCCTCGCCGACGGAACCATCGCCGACCTTATCTAACGGGGTTGGCACCCCAGCCCAACTGCCGCGCGCCTGCGAGCGAGTCGCCGTGTCGAGCAGACAGCCGGCTCGTATCCGTTGACGTAGCCCCGATCTGAAACGACCGGCCGAGGTCCGCTCCGCTGGCGGGGCCCCGCGCTCCGGGACTCAACGCAGGCCTAGAGCAGCAATCAGGTTGATTACTGCGTCAAGTCAACAACCCAAGCCGGCGGAGCCGGAACCAAACAGGCCAGGCCATCAGCGGTCAGCGGTCAGGTAGAACGTGGAGACCCTGATCGCTGACGCC
>JAFGBI010000242.1 GCA_016933275.1 Polyangiaceae bacterium
CGTTTCCAGCGCTGCCTCTGGAGAGGTCTGCTGCCGGTTCGGTGCTCTAGGTTGTTGATTTGACGCAGCAATCAACCTGATTGCTGCGCTAGACCCGATAATTCGGCGCTTCTTCCGTGATGATCACGTCGTGCACGTGGCTCTCGCGGAGGCCCTGGCTCGTGATCCGCACGAACCCTCCCTTGTTTCGCAGCTCGGGCACGGTGCGACAGCCCGTGTATCCCATGCCCGAACGGAGGCCGCCCACTAGCTGGTGGAGCGTCGAAGCGAGCGAGCCCCGATGGGGGACGCGCCCCTCGATCCCCTCGGGCACGAGCTTCTCTTCGTTCACGTCGCCCTGGCCGTACCGATCACGGCTGCCGCGTTTCATGGCGCCGAGGCTCCCCATACCCCGGTAGACCTTGTAGCTCCGCCCTTGATAGAGCACAAGCTCCCCGGGCGCCTCGTCCGTTCCGGCGAAGAGGGAGCCGATCATCACCGACGAAGCCCCGGCGGCGATCGCCTTCGCGACCTCTCCCGAGTATTTGATCCCGCCGTCCGCGATCACGGGGATCCCGTTCCGGTCGGCGACCTCGGCGCAGTCTGCGATGGCGGTGATCTGTGGCACCCCGACGCCGGCGACCACGCGCGTGGTGCAGATGCTCCCCGGACCGATGCCGACCTTGATCGCGTCCACTCCGGTGTCGGCGAGCGCCTGCGCGGCGTCGGCAGTGGCGACGTTGCCCGCGATCAGGTCGATGTTGGGATAGCGCCTCCGAGTGTCGCTGACGGCCTCGATGACGTTCTTGCTGTGGCCGTGCGCCGTGTCGATCACGAGGACGTCCACCCCTGCCTCGACGATCGCCTCCGTGCGGGCCACTCGATCCGCTCCCGGTCCGATCGCCGCTCCCACCCGGAGGCGCCCGCGTTCGTCCTTGACTGCGAGCGGATTCAACTCGGCCTGCATCAGATCCTTGATCGTGATGAGTCCGAGGAGCTTCCCGTCTTCCACGACCAGCAGCTTCTCGATCCGATGGCGGTGCAACATCTCTCGCGCCAGCTCCGGACCGCAGCCGGGCGCCACCGTGACGAGATTGGTCGTCATCAGCGCGCTCACGGGTTGGTCGAGGTTCTTTTCGAATCGGATGTCGCGGGCGGTCAGGATCCCGACCGGGCGTTCCCCCTCGACCACGGGCACGCCCGAGATGTCGTGCTGTCGCATCACGCCGAGCACCTCGCGGAGCGACTGCGTGGGACGCACCGTGATCGGATCCTTGATGACCCCGCTCTCGGCCCGCTTCACCCGGTCCACCTCCGCGGCCTGCGCTCGCGGTGAGAGGTTCTTGTGGATGATGCCGATCCCACCGTGGCGGGCCATCGCGATGGCGAGCCGCGCCTCGGTCACCGAGTCCATCGCGGAGCTGACGATGGGGACGTTGAGCTCGATGTTTCGCGTCAAGCGCGATCGGACGTCAACCTCCGTCGGCACCACCTCGCTATACGAGGGGACGAGCAAAACGTCGTCGAAAGTCAGGCATTCGCGGAGGGCGCGGTCGAACATGGCGAACGATACTCTCTTCACCTCTCTTGGTCACCGGGGAGCAAACCCCACCCCGCCCTGGCTCTGCCACACTTCGGTCCTCCTCGGCGACCCTCCCTGGTCCGGATCCGATCGCCGTCCGGCCGGCGAGCACGGCCCCCCCTTCGCGACCCCCGCGCCCTCCCGCTCGGTTTCTCCACCGCGGCAATCTGGTTTTCCCAGGGTACCTGGTCTGGAATGGCGCGCCTTCGATGCTCAAGGGGCCGACCGGGGCGCCCCGTCGTGATAACCTCCGCGGCCGATGATCAAGTCCAACGAGGATCTGGAAAGCTGCTTCCGCCGCCTCGACCGGACCTACGAGGTACTGGAGGACGGTACCTTTCTGGTGCGAGGGGGTGCCCACCAACCGCCGATCGCCGTCCGTCTCGCTCCACCGGTCGTGGTGCTGCAGACGAACATCGGCACTGCGCCGCGCGGAGACGCGGCCGTCGAGGCCGCCCTGTTCCGGCGCCTCCTCGAGCTCAACGCCACGAGCTTGCTCCACGCCGCCTACGGCCTCGCCGGGGACCGGATCTCGCTGGGCGCGGCGCTCGAGGCCGACACCCTCGACCCGAACGAGCTCGAGGCCGCGCTCTCTGACATGGCGATGGCGCTAAACGACCACGTGCCGGCGCTCCGTGGGATGCTGACGGGCGGGGCGGCGGCGGGTTCGGCGTCGAAGCCAGGCATGACTGATTGACGGAGAACGACGATGGGGATCTTCGCCCGGCTTGCTCAGCTCATCAAATCCAATCTCAACGATCTCATCAGCCGCTCCGAGGATCCGGAGAAGATGCTGAACCAGATCGTCATCGACATGAACGCGCAGCTGATCGAGGCGAAGAAGCAGGTCGCCGCCTCGATCGCCGATGAGAAGAAGCTCCTCAAGCAGACCGAGCAGGAGCTCGCCACGGCGGCCGAGTGGGAGCGGCGCGCGATGATGGCGGTGCGGGCCGGCGACGACGCCCTCGCCAAGGAGGCGCTGGCGCGCAAGCGTGAGCACGAGGAGCTCGGGGCGGCGTTCCGCACCCAGTGGGAGAAGCAGAAGGCGGCCGTCGAGCAACTGAAGATGGCGCTCCGCGCCCTCAACGGAAAGATCGAGGAAGCGAAGCGGAAGAAGAACCTCCTCGTCGCTCGCAAGAAGCGCGCCGAGGCCCAGCGCGCCATCCAGGAAACCATGTCCGGTCTCCGTGACGCGAGCGCCTTCGAGGCCTTCGACCGGATGCAGAACAAGATCGAGCGCATGGAGGCCGAGGCGGAAGCCACCGCCGAGCTCCATGAGGAGTACTCCGGTGACGTGCTCGCCCACCGCTTCGCCGAGCTCGAGGTCACCGCCGGCGCCGATGCGGATCTGACCGCGCTCAAACGTCGGATGGGCCTCTTGCCGCCGGAGCCGCCCAAGGCGGAGCCCGTCCCCGTTCGGGTCGAGGCAGCGCCGGAGGGAATGGTGTCTGAGGCCGAGCAGAACGAGCTCGCGCAGGCCTTGGCCGAGCTCGAGGCGGAGCAGCAGGCCGATCTCAGGATGAAGAAGTAGATCACAGGAGGATCGTGCGGATGCGTCGTTTCGCTCTCGGTTTGGCGGCGGCCCTCGCCCTCAACGTCTCGGTGGTCGCCGCCGGGCGCCCGCTACCGGCGGACGCCCTCGATCCCAAGAAGGTGCGCATCGACGGGGTGCTGAAGGAGTGGCCCGCGGGGGCGATCAAGCTGAACGAGAAGGTTCAGGGGTCGTCGTCGGCGCGCGTGACTGCGTTCATTGGCTACGACGACAGCTCGCTCTACCTCGCGCTCGACGCCCGGGACACGAGCTTCGTGCGCACGAGCGCGTTCGGAAAGGGTGAGGACCACGCGGTCTTCACCATCGCCGTGCCCTCGCGGGCCGGCGGTTCGCAGCGCTACGAGCTCGGCCTCTTCGCGGGTCAGCCGGGCAAGAGCGCGGGCCAGGTGAAGCTCGGCGGGAGCAGGATCTCGGGCGCTACCGTGGTCGAAGCGCCCAACGCCACCGGGTATACGGTCGAAGCGAAGATCCCCTGGAGCGCCCTGCCCGCCGCGGCCAAGGTGCGGGTCGGGCTGCGAGGAACGGTGAAGTACGTCGATGCCTCACAGTCCGGCCGGATCGCTGGCGTCCTGGCCAGCGGCGACGAATCGCCGATCTTCATCACGGCCGAACAGTCGCTGTACGAGAACCTCATCGATCCGAAGGGGCTAGACCTCAAGCCCGGGCGCGAGGCGTATGGAAACGTCGCCGGTGACGGGATGCTCGAGCGGGTGGCCGTCTACGGCGGGTACCTCGTGATCGTGGGGCCCCACTACCAGAAGGGGACCAGCTTCTATTTCAAGGATCTGGTCGTCCCCGACCCGTCGTATGTGCGCCGCCTCGAGGTGCGTGACATGAACGGCGACGGGACCGACGAGATCGTCATCCAGCTGCGCACCGGGAAGGACACCTACCGGGAGATCCTCGAGATCCTCGAGGTGCAGAAGAACGGTGCGGCGGAGCGGGTCTTCACGCACGAGGTCGCGATCGTCACCGACGAAGGACGGATCCAGAACGAGGTGAAGCTCGGTGGCACGGGCACGGGGGCGACCATCACGATCTCCCAAGGCACGGACGACGGGTTCACCAAGGACCGCTTCCGCGAGCCGCCGCACGAGGGGATGGCATCCGCCCTTTTGCCCTGGGACACCGTGAAGTCTCGTACCATAGGTTGGGACGGCTCGGCCTACGCCGTGAAGAAGGAGACGGAGCAGAAGCCGCGCGCGCTCGGCGCCGGCGGCAAGGTGGAGAAGGGAGCGCCTGGGGGCGTCCCGTCGCCGCCGCCGCCACGGCCTCCCTCGGCCGACGAGCTCATGGACAAGGTCTACGCGCTCTACCGCAAGGAGCGCGGACTCGGACACTCGAAGCCACGATTCGATTTCGTCACCGACGTCGCCGGCTCGAGCGAGCTTGAGCGCGTGCTCGTGCACGACAAGGAGGTGCTCGTCTTCGGCAAGGAGTTCTTGGGCGGCGCCAGCTACACGTACATCGCGATCGGCGTGAAATCCGGCGCCGACGTGCTGGATGTCACCGCGCGCGATCTGACCGGGGACGGCAAGGCCGAGGTGATCGTCCGGGGCCTCCTTCACGCCAAGGGGGGAGAGGAGCTCGAGGACGAAGAGGTCAATCGGCAGGTGCTCTTCGTCTATCAGGTGAAGGACTCGGGCATCAGTCGGATCTTCGGCGCCGAGCTCGGTCGGGTGATGGGTGACCACCGCATCCTCGGGGCGCTCTCCTTCGCTCCCGCGGCGCGCGGGTTCGACCTCGTCCTGCACCCTGGACGAGCGGTCGGGTGGACGCAGAAGAACTACCCCTTCTCCGAGGAGTCCGGACCGAACAACGGACTCGAGCCGTTGATGCTGCCGTGGTCGCGGGGGATTCGGCGGTACACGTTCTCAGGGACTGCCTACTTGTTGCAGTGAATGGGGTGGGACGCCCGCACTGACCGTCCACCGCTTCCCAAGCCGGCGGAGCCGGAACCAAACAGGCCAGGCCATCAGCGGTCAGCGGTCAGGTAGAACGTGGAGACCCTGATCGCTGACGCC